>JBATNV010000208.1:5000-26208 GCA_049290495.1 Gammaproteobacteria bacterium
AGGAACTCATGAATGGCGATCGGGCGTCCATCAGCGTAACGCTGCCGGAAATCATCTCTTTCCAGCATCCGCGCCACCGTATGGCGCGCCGCCAGTTGAATGAGTCCCACGGCGTCCATGGCACCCATCCATCGCGAGTTAAATTCAATCTTTGTTCGCTCAGGGTCCAGTATCCTGAATATCTGCCGCTCGTAGGTCGCCGCATTAGCCGCAACTTCCTCAGGGGTCAGTGGCGGTCGGGTGGCGTTGCGCCCCGTTGGGTCCCCGATCAGCCCGGTGAAGTCCCCGATCAGGAACACAATCTGATGCCCCAAATCCTGGAAACGGCGCATCTTGTTGATGAGCACCGTATGTCCGAGGTGCAGGTCGGGTGCGGTCGGGTCAAATCCGGCCTTTACGATGAGTGGCCGCCCGGACTCGAGCCTGGTTTTCAGCTCACTCTCAACGAGAATATCGACCGTACCGCGCCGGATTTCTGTGAGCTGCTCTTCTACTGTACTCATATAGCTCAAAAGTCAGGCGGGGTGCGGGGATCGGAAGATAAACGATTCAGGGATCGGGGTCACGAATCAGCGACCGCCGCAGTTGCTCCATGCGGAACCATTCGCCTTACATAGTCCATAAATCGGTGCATATCCGTGAACTCGTTGATGTTTCGGGAAATATCCCATTGACCGCAGCACACCGGGCTGGTAATAATCTCCGCGCCGCCAGCATCAGGGTCAGGGTTCGCCCTTGCCCTCAATGCGCCACCCGCTGGTAGGAGCAAGCTGTTTTTTTGTTGGCAAAGGCCTGAGTGGACTAAAAATGCTGTCGCCTGATCCTGCACAAAAAGACTGGCTTTACGCTCTGGCCTCAGCACGATTACCTGCGGTATTGCGCGTAACGGTCGCTGCCGGCGTAGCCCTGCTCGCCGGTTTTCAGCTGGGTGGGCAGATCACCGATAGTGCTGCGGCGTCGTCCGCGGTGCCAACCCACGCCGTCGCCCACGCCCACACCGTTGATGCGGGCAAGGTCAGCCCGGCTCCCGAAGCTGCAGATCCGTTCGAAACCCTCGTGCTGGACATTCAACCCGACGACACGCTCGACAGCCTGTTCCGGGAAAGCGGACTGAGCCTCATAGACCTCGCCGAGATTCTTCAGCTGGAGCAGGCGCGACAGAATCTGCACGTACTCAGGCCCGGCGACACCATCTCGGTTCGTCACGACGGAAGTACGGTGCTGGAAATCGAACGTGACGTGGGAATTGGCCAGACCTTTGTCGTCCAGCGTAATAACGCTCCTTCCGATACCGAACTGAATGGCAGCGGCCCCGCGTTTCGTGCCGAAACGGTAAATTTGCCTCTCGAACACCGCACCGTGACTGCCGGTGGTCGTATCTCGACTTCGCTGTTTGAAGCAGCTGCAAGCGCCGGCCTTTCCGAAAAAGCAGTGATGAGGCTGGCCGATATTTTTGCCTGGGATATCGACTTTGTTCGCGATATCAATACTGGCGACGAATTCAGCCTCGTTTATGAGGAGCTGTGGCGTAACGGTAAGAAGCTTGGTGAGGGCGATATTCTGGCCGCTGAGTTTACTAACCGCGGTGGACGCTTTACCGCAATCCGTTTCGAAGAAGCCGATGGACGGCCCGCCTACTACTCATCTGATGGCCGACCCATGCGCAAGGCATTTGTGCGCGTACCGGTATCGTTCACCCGGATCAGCTCCAAATTCAATCCGAACCGCCGGCATCCCGTCCTGAATACCATTCGCGCCCACCAGGGTGTCGACTACTCAGCGCCGACCGGAACACCGGTACATGCCTCAGGCGATGGCAAAGTTATCTTCCGTGGCTGGAAAAGTGGCTACGGCAATACGCTTATCCTGCAGCACGGCGGAAATATCACCACCCTTTACGGACATTTATCCCGTTTTGCGAAGACCAGTGGCTACGGTACGAAGGTGCGCCAGGGTGAGGTCGTCGCCTATGTCGGCGCAACGGGACTCGCAACGGGCCCGCATCTGCATTATGAATACCGCAAGAACGGCGTTCACCTGAACCCGCAAACCGTAATCCTGCCCCCCGCCGAGCCATTGCGCGGTAATGAACTGATGGCTTTCCAGGCAACGGCGCAGCCGCTACTCGCCCGCATTTCAACCCGCCAGACCGCTCTCGCTTCGAACCGTACGACGGCCCGCTAAACGTCCGCGAGCGCCTAGCCGTCCACGCTGCTTTTGGGGCAGCTTATGACAAATGTGAGCTGTGCAGCGCCGCAGTTTTTTGGCCCTGCTATAGTTTTGGCCGGATCTGCGGGTTGCCTCTTTTGGACACGCCAAACCTCAAACTCCCCGAGTACTTCATCAATCGGGAACTCAGCGCGCTGGAATTCAATCAGCGCGTGCTGCACCAGGTTAAAGACCCGGCGATCCCGCTACTGGAAAGACTGAAGTTTCTCTGTATCGTTTCGACAAACCTCGACGAGTTCTTCGAGATTCGCGTCAGCGGTCTGCGTCAGCGCAAGGAACTTGGCCTTCCGCCTCAGGGGCCGGAGCTGTTGAGTGCCAGCCAGGCGCTGAGCGACATCAGTCAACGCGCCCATCAGCTCGTCGATGAACAGTACCGTCTGCTTAACAGTGAACTGATACCGGCGCTGGAAACTGCGGGTATCCGCTTTATACGCCGGACGCGATGGCGCCCCGCGCACCGTGAATGGCTGCGCAACTATTTTTATCGGGAGATCGAGCCGGTACTCAGCCCGACGTCCCTTGATCCGGCGCGCCCGTTCCCCAGGATTCTCAACAAGAGCCTCAATTTTTTCGTCGGACTCAACGGTATTCACGCCTTTGGCCGCCCCTGCCAGCGCGCGATCGTACAGGCACCGCGATCGCTGCCACGTTTGATCCGCCTTGACCCTTCGCTGCCCGAGACCGGCGCAAATGACTTTGTATTCCTGTCTTCAGTAATCCATGCATTTGTAGACGAACTGTTTGCCGGAATGGAGGTCCAGGGCTGTCATCAGTTCCGCGTTACGCGAAACAGCGACCTGTACGTCGAAAGCGAGGAGGTCGAAGACCTTATGCAGGTCGTTGAAGGCCAGCTGATCGCTACCCGTTATGGCGAAGCAGTGCGCCTCGAAGTAGCGCACAACTGCCCCAAAGAACATGTAGATTTTCTACTCGAAATGTTTGAGCTGGATGAGCAGGACCTCTACCGCGTAGATGGGCCCGTCAACCTCAATCGCCTGATCGCGGTGATCGCGATACCCGGTCGTGATGACCTGCGGCATCCGCGCTTTACGCCCGGACTGCAGAAGGCAATGCTGGCGGCCGATGACATCTTCTCTGCGATCAGCAACGGCGACATTTTATTGCATCACCCCTACGAGTCATTCTCCCCGGTAATCGACTTCTTTGCCCGTGCCTCGGAAGACCCTGATGTACATGCGATAAAAGTTACCTTGTACCGGACTGGTGCAGAGTCACCAATCGTAGACGCGCTGGTCAGGGCTGCACAGGCTGGCAAGGAAGTCACAGTCAGTATCGAGCTGCGGGCGCGTTTCGACGAAGCCGCAAACATACTGCTGGCCAATCGCCTTCAGGAAGCAGGGGCCCACGTGGTCTACGGCGTGGTGGGCTACAAGACACACTGCAAGCTCGCGCTGGTCGTGCGCCGCGAGAACGGCGTGCTGAAGCGCTATGTACACCTTGGTACCGGTAACTACCACACTGCCACTGCGCGCCTCTATACCGACTACAGTCTGCTCTCTGCAGACGAGGCACTGGCCCACGACGTTCACCACGTCTTTCTGCAGCTGACCAGCCTGACAAGGACACCACCCCTGCTGCGCCTGTACCAGGCACCGTTTAATCTTCATGAACGTGTCCTTCACCACATCGATAGAGAGATCCGCAACGTAGAGGCGGGTGGTGCCGGGCATATCATCGCCAAACTCAATGCCCTCGTTGAGCCGGAAGTGATTCAGGCGCTGTACAGGGCGTCGTCCGCCGGCGTCATGATTGACCTGGTCGTACGCGGCATCTGTTGCCTGCGACCCGGCATTCCAGGCATTTCCGAAAACATTCGGGTGCGTTCAATTGTCGGGCAATTTCTGGAACACTCGCGTGTCTATTATTTTCACGCCAATGGTGACGAGAATCTTTTCTGCGCAAGTGCCGACTGGATGGAGCGGAATTTCTTCAAACGTATCGAGGTGTGCTTCCCCATAACCGACCAACGTCTGAAATCGCGCATCCTGGCCGACCTGGATGCCTGCCTGTCAGATAACTGTCAGGCATGGGAGCTGCGTAGCGACGGCAGTTACCAGCGCGCCAGGCCTTCGCCGGATGCCGAATTGCTTTCGGTACAGAACCTGCTGTTGGCACGGCTTGCCGACAAGCCCTGAGATATCAACTGCGGGGCCTGATTGTCAATTTGCAATCGGCCGCGACGAGAAATGCGCGTTCGCGCTCAAGATCAGCCAGCGTCAGAGGATTGTTTGCCAGCCATGCCGCTGGCAACTGCAGATCCATGGATCGCCCATGCACCTGTAAACGGAGATCCGGCAGCGCCTTATCGCTACGGCTGCGGTGAAACAGGGCGGCGAGCCGCAGCAGCAAGGCCATACGGAATGCGGAACGCTGCCACTCGGGCGGCAGATCACGGAAACTTTCGCGCTCAAATCCGCGCCTGTGACCAAGCACCAGGCGGGCAAGAACCAGCTGCTCCTCGCGCGGGAACCCGGGCATATCAGCATTTTCGAGCACGTAGGCACCATGCCGATGGTAATGCGCATGTGCGATATCCAGCCCCAGCTCGTGCAGCTGTGCCGCCCAGCCCAGCAGCTGCTGATGGGGCGCGGCAAGATCCCAGTCATCGCAGACCTGCTGAAACAGTACCGAGGCCGTTGCAGCGACGCGACCGGCCTGCAAAGGATCAGCGTGATAGCGCGCAGCCATCGCGCGCACGGTGCGTAGCCGTGAATCCTCATCTGTAAGGCGGCCGATCAGGTCATAGAGGATGCCTTCACGCAGGGCGCCATCAGCTACGCTCATGCGCGGCAGCGCCATGCTGCGCATCACTTCGACGAGAATCGCAACACCAGCCGGAAAAACTTCCGCACGTTCGGCTGATAATTCCGGCAAGCGGATTTTTGATGCCTGCCCGAATGTGATCATCTCTGCTATCAGGTATTCCAGGCCTTGAACGGTAATGCCCTGCGGCGCACGATCAAGCGCACTGAGTACCGCATACGCACTGCGAATACTGCCGGAAGTGCCGGCGATCTGCGCCGGGTCAAAGCGACGAAACATCAGGCGTACAGGTTCCAGTTCAAGCCGTACCTGCAACCTCGCCTTTGCAAAAGACCTGGCTGAGAGCCGCCCGTCCGGAAATGCTGTTTGTCCAAGACCGACGCAACCGATAGCGAGGCTTTCCATCGCAACGGGTTCAAGCCCTTTGCCGACGACCAGCTCCGTACTGCCGCCGCCGATATCCACCACAAATTTCAGGCCATCGACGCGCGGCAGATTGTGGCTTGCACCGAGATAGATCAGCCTCGCCTCCTCGATGCCGGAGATGATCTCCACCGGATGACCAAGCGCCCTGGCTGCCTGCTGCAGGAAGCGACCTGTACCCCGGGCGCGTCGGAGAGTATTTGTGCCGACAACCCGTACCTTGTCTGCCTTGACTGCACGCAGTCGCTCGCCGAAACGCCGCAGGCAGGCCAGCGCCACGCTTTGGCTGGACGCGCTCAGGCGCTGGCGCTCATCGAGACCTCCGCCGAGGCGCACCATTTCCCGCAAGCGGTCGATGACTGTCAGCTGCCCGTGGTCAAAGCGGGCAAGCAGCATATGGAAGCTGTTTGAACCGAGGTCGACAGCAGCCAGAACCTCGGATCCGCCGGTATCAATCATGGTCCACGTGGCCCCAGCCAGGCTGCCACCAGCGAGGTCGCGGCGGCAGGCCGGCCGGAAATACCAGCGGCCCGAGCTCATTCAGCGCCTGCACGTAGACCTGTCGCTTGAAGAATATGACTTCTCGTACCGGATCCCAGAAGTTCGTCCATCGCCAGCGATCGAACTCCGGCGTGGTCGTTGTATCGAAGCGGAGCCGGGTTTCGGTCCCCGTTAATCTCAGCAGATACCAGCGCTGCTTCTGGCCGATACACAAAGGCTGCACATTCCTGCGCATAAACTGATCAGGCAACCGGTAGCGCAGCCAGTCGCGCGTGCAGCCGAGCACATCGACATCCTGTGGGCGCAGACCGATTTCTTCGTAAAGCTCGCGGAACATGGCCTGCTCCACAGATTCTCCGGCGTTGATTCCACCCTGGGGGAATTGCCACGAGTTCTGTCTGACCCGCCCGCCAATCAGCAGCAAGCCGCGCGTATCGCAGACAATGATGCCCACATTCGCCCGAAAGCCTTCTGCGTCAATCAGATCCACCGGCACCACCCACACCTGTGGCACGATTCTTCCACATGAGCGACGACAGTGTCACGGCAAGGAAATCCGTTCAAGTACACTGCGATCGCTGCGGAAACGTCAAACGGCCAGTGTCAGATCAACATGCTGAAATCGGCATCTCTGCTATTGCTCACCCTGGTCGCACTCAGCATCGGGTCGCTGCTGCTCGCCCTGCTTGTCGGCAGCAGCGCGGCCGGGCCGGAAACCTTGCTGGGCTGGTGGTCAGGAAGCACTGCGCCCGAAGCGCTCGAGGTAATGCTCCGCCTGCGCCTGCCACGCGCGCTCGCCGCCTTTGGTACCGGGGCAGCGCTCGCGGTGGCGGGTGCGCTCATGCAGGTCTTGCTGCGGAACCCGCTGGCAGACCCGTACGTACTCGGCACATCCAGCGGTGCGGCCGTAACCGCACTGGGCGCGATGCTGCTCGGAGCCTCCGGACTAACGGTAGATGCAGCGGCTTTCGCCGGTGCACTCGGTAGCACCCTGCTGGTGTTCAGTCTGGCGCGCGGCACGGGTGCGTGGAATACAAACCGGCTGCTGCTGACCGGCATCGTCGTCGCAGCCGGCTGGAGTGCCGTGGTCAGCCTGATGCTGGCCATCAGCCCCGACACGAAATTGCGCGGCATCATCTTCTGGCTGATGGGTGATTTTGCATTCGTCGAGCAGCCTGGCTCAATCCTGCTCGTGGCAGCAATCGGCGTGGCCGGTGGAATGTTGCTGGCGAGAACCCTGGACGTGCTCGGCACGGGCGACCATCAGGCTGCGCTGTTGGGCCTCGAGGTTAAACGTACGCGTTCGATCGTCTACGCCCTCAGTTCATTGCTGACGGCAGTGGCCGTCACGACAGCCGGTGTGGTTGGCTTTGTGGGCCTGATCGTGCCGCATTTCATACGTCTGGCGGGCGGCAACAGCCATCGCAGCGTGATCCCCGCCTCCGCCCTGGCCGGCGGCACGCTGCTGGTGGTTGCCGACACGCTGGCGCGCACGGTTCTTGCGCCTCAGCAACTTCCGGTTGGCGCAATTACCGCAGCAGTCGGCGTGCCGGCATTCCTGTTCCTGCTCCGGCGCGACACCACAGGCCGCAACGGCTGACGCCGCTAGCGACGACTGGCGAGGTAGTTTCGGCCCTGCTCCATCAGCGTCACGAAAGCACCTTCGTCGCCATTGCGAATAATCGTCGCTATCCGGCCAACGGCCGTCTGCAGTTCCTCGATGACCGCCAGCCCGTATGGATTCCGGGACTGGATCGAAAAATAGAGCTGTGGACTCTCCTCGGCCACCCGCCCGGCAACCGCCAGCTGCGAGTCAAAGGTGGTGCTGGAGATATCAGCAAGCTTCGGCACCGTCTCGCCACTGTCGGCGAGGGCCGTAAAGAAAGCGATATTGAGCGCATGAGACAGGCCAAGCACATAAGCCATCAGCCGGTCGTGCTCATCGATGTCCATACGGATCCGGGCCGCCATCGTCGAGGCAAAGAGCTGGATGGCTTCGGTAGTGGCGTCGGGGCAACCTGAATCGAGGAAAAGGACATGGCGGCCTGAAAGCAGCTCGGTATCCGGACCGAACATGGGATGAATGGACGTCACCCTGCTGCCACCGGCGGCAAGCGCTTTCAGCTTTTCAATGAACGGAGATTTCAGCGAACCGATATCAAAGATCAGGCCACTGCGTTTGCGCACGCCAAGTTCATGGAGGATCTCGGCCATGCGGTCGATTGGCGCAGAGACCACGGTGATTGCAAAGCTGTCCGGTGTCTCTCGCCAGTCCGAAACATGCTTGAAGCCGGCGAGTGCCCCCGCTGGATCTGCCACAGTGACATCGAAGCCCTGGGAGTGCAGAAACTCGGCAAACCAGCGGCCCATCTTGCCACTGCCGCCAATCACCAGCACCGGCTTGCCCGAGCCCTGGCCTTCGGCGCGCACACGCGCCTGCTCCTGATTGGTCAGTGAGGACTGGATCAGCAAACTGAACAGCGCCTCGGCGAGCCCCGCCGGCACTCCCAGCCCGGTAGCCGATAACCTGGCCTTGTCCAGCACCTGCTTCTCGCGAGCGAAGTCCCGGGTAGGCCGGCCTGAGGCCCGCTTCCAGGCACCGATCTCGCCAGAAAGTCGCTGTCGCTCGGCGACCAGCTCGAGGATCTGCCGGTCAATTGCCGACAGCTGATCACGCAGTTGCTCAAGATCCATCGGCTGAAATCCGGGCCCTTATAAAGGCCCAGAGCCTAACGGGTTCAATGCCCGGAGAACAGGCAGACCGACGCGCAGGCGTTGGAATACTTTACACACTGGAATGCCAACGCCGGCACTAAATCGATGTTCCAACCCTAATTGCGAGACTATACCGGCTACCCCTCAAAACAGGGACCGGGCTGCACCAACAATAGTCCGCCGCTTACAGTGACTTGCATGAACGTCTGCATGCCAAGCCTGTGCCGGTCACGTCGGGTTGCTTTACACATTGGTGCCCGATGGTCTGAGATCAGGCCATGAAGTTTTTCTATCTATCTGAACCAAAGACGATTTTCAGACACCGGCACAGGACTTGCTAACTCTGTCAGTGCATGGTTTCGGTGATGTACGCGGGGCTCGAGATCTTTAACCAGACATCAGGGCCAGAAGACGCAAACAAGAAGAAGAACAAAAGACAATTAGAAGTAGATGCGGCAAAAAAACCAGAACAATAAAGCCACCACAGACTGACGTGCACACTGAGACCTGACTCGCGACAACAACAAAAACCCGTATAAGCCCCGCTTCACGCGGGGTTTTTTTTTGCGTCATAGTCGCGCCCTGCCTGGCTCACATCAGACGGTAGTCACGGAATGCTCAAGTGCGACAAGCTCAGTATCGTCATCGACGGGCGGATCCTCGTCCGTGAACTTTCACTGGAACTGGGCAAGGGCGAGCTGATCTGCATGCTCGGCCCGAACGGAGTCGGCAAAACACTGAGCCTGCATACGCTGGCCGGGCTGCTGCCAGCGACGACCGGTACTGTCTTTCTGAACGGCGAGCATATGGGCCGGTTGAGCCGCCGCCAGATTGCGCAGCAACTGGGCTTGCTGCTGCAGGATGACTCCGACAGTTTCCCTGCTACCGTCAGCGATGCCGTACTGATGGGGCGCCACCCGCACCTGGGCCCGCTGGCCGGCGAGTCTGCAACCGACCGTGCGCTCGCCGACCGCGCCATGGCATCGATGGACCTCGGCGATTTTGGTCACCGCAGCGTGGCAACGCTATCCGGTGGCGAGCGCCGGCGCGTCGCTATTGCGCGGCTGCTGACGCAGGATCCAGCCATCATGCTGCTGGATGAGCCGGTCAACCACCTGGATCCACGCTATCAGGTCGCAGCGCTGAAAATATTCCGGCAGCGGGCAGGCAATGGCGCCAGCATCCTCATGAGCCTGCACGATTCGGCGCTGGCGATGCGGCATGCAGACCGCGCGTTGCTACTCTACGCCGATGGCAGCTGGCAGCTGGGCAGCGCGTCTACGGTACTGACCGCGGACAACCTGCAACGTCTTTTCAATACGCCATATCAGCTGTACGACGGCGCGGGTGGCGCTTCGGTTCTGCTGCCGGGCTGAGACCGGAATTTCTAATCATTGACCATCGCTCCACCGGCGCTTATCTTGCGCAGGTTCCTGCCGGTGCCTGAAGGTTTTCCAACCCGAGGGTTCAACGGGAAGTGCGGTGAGTCTGCCCTGACGATATCAAGCAGACAAAGCCGCCGCTGCCCCCGCAACGGTAAGCGCAGGATCAGGACGCATCACATCAGCCACTGTGCAGATTCGCATGGGAAGGCGATGCGCCCCGGAGGTTTGATACGCAACCTCCCCCGCGCGAGCCCGTATACCGGCCGGCAGGTGTCATCGGATCGTCAGGTCTCGGAGGGAGACTGCGTGACGGTACGAGCCCTGTCGGCTGCGTTTCGTGAGCGCGCTGTCTTGGCCTGTCCGTACGATGTCAGCAGCGGCCAAGGCCGCCGGCTGACCGTTTCCTCTGCTCCCTGACGGATACAGCAACCGCGCTCGGGTGTGAGCGCGCAGGGAGTGTTTTTATGCGTATTTTCAGCCTCGTTTCGTGCCTGCTTGCCATCTTCACGGTCACTGCCGCCGTCCGCGCCGCAGACCGCACGCCCGACATCATCGTCGTCACCGCATCGCGCATACCGGTGCCGCTGTCAGCTGTCGGCAGCTCCATCACCGTCATTGACCGCGCGCAGTTCGAGCGTCGCGAATCAGCCTTTGCGATCGACCTGCTGCGAGACGTGCCAGGCGTTGCAGTCAGCCAGTCCGGCAGCATCGGTTCGCAGACACAGCTGCGGATGCGCGGCTCCGAGGCGAACCAGGTACTCGTGCTCATCGACGGCATTGAAGCCAACGATCCGGCCGGCAACGCAGAGTTTGCCTTTGAAAACCTGGGCACCTGGGATGTCGACCGTATCGAAGTGGTGCGTGGCGCCCAGAGCGGGCTCTGGGGCAGCGACGCGCTCGCCGGTGTCATCAACGTCATCACGCGGCGGCCGGATGAAGAATTGTCGGTCAGCGGCTTCGGTGAAGGTGGGGCCTTCAATACCTGGTCGGCCGGCACACGGATCAGCGGTGCGGTGCTTGGCTCGCGTGCCGGACTGTCGGTCTCTACCGTTGATTCAGACGGGTCCAACAGCTCGCGCACCGGCAGCGAGGACGACGGCTACCGGAACACGACTGCAAACCTGTCTGTCGCCGGCAGTCCTGCCGAGAACCTGGACCTGGCATTCAACGGGCGATACGCGGATATCCACAAGCAGTTCGACAGCATCGACTACCTGACGGGACTGCCCGGCGATACCGGCGACGAAACCGATATGTCGCTCGGCTACTTCGGCGCCAAAGGTACACTCAGCCTGCTGAATGATCGCTGGACACAGTCGCTGCGCGCCGGATGGACGCGTAGCGACGCCGACAATTCAAACGAATTCGGCGCCAACGGCTCCACCAATGCCGACCGGTATGCGTTTTACTACCAGTCGACCTGGCATTTCACGCCCGCCAGTGCCAGCTCGACAGGAAACTCGCTCACCCTTGCCCTCGATCAGAAGCGCGAGGAGTTCAGTCAGCGCGGCACGGCAACCGGGTGGGGCGATCCCAACCAGGACCAGACTGACCGCAACACCGCCTTCATTGCTGAAGGGCTTTTCAGTCCGATGTCGCAGGTATCGGTATCGCTGAGCGTCCGGCATGACGACAGCAGCAGCTTTGCGAGCATCAACACCTACCGCGCCACCACGGCCTGGACCGACGAGCCGACCGGCACGCGCCTGCACGCCGCGATCGGCCGCGGCCAGACAGCACCAACCTTTATCGAGCGTTATGGCTATTTCCCCGGCCAGTTTGTCGGCAATCCCGATCTCAATCCGGAGCGGTCAACTGCCTGGGAGTTCGGCATCGACAAGGCGCTGCAGGGCATCGACGCCAGTATTGGAGCCACGTATTTCCACGCCAACCTGAAAGACGAGATCTACGGTTACGCCTTCGATCCGGACACCTTTCAGACCACGGCGATCAACCTGGCCGGTACCAGTGAACGCCGCGGCGTCGAACTGACGGCGATGGCACGTTTGTCCCCAAGCCTGAAGATCTCGGCCGCTTACACCTATACCGATGCGAGGGAACCAGACGCGGTCACGGGCGAGGATGTGCGCGAGATTCGCCGGCCGCAACATTCCGGCAGCGTCAACGCT
Organism: Gammaproteobacteria bacterium; assembly: GCA_049290495.1. Taxonomy (GTDB): domain Bacteria; phylum Pseudomonadota; class Gammaproteobacteria; order Steroidobacterales; genus SHZI01. Next base: position 17,167 of record JBATNV010000208.1, read on the forward strand.
GACTGGCGTTCTCAGGGCGGGCGCCTGGAGCTGAACGCCAACCTCAGCTACACAGGAGGCCGCAACGATAACTACTACGGCGGGCCACCAGCCTATACACAGGAAGTCGTGGAGATGGGCGCCTATACACTGGCCAGCCTTGCTGCGACCTGGCGCCTGAATGATGCAACCCGCATCTATACCCGCGTCGACAACCTGTTCGATACCTCATATGAGGATGTCTACGGCTACAACACGCCGGGCATCGGCGCTTACGCTGGCCTGCGCTTCGAGTTCTGAGGTGTGAGGCTGGGCGCGTCCGGGTACACTCGATCGCAGCAGAGGAAATGTCATGGGCAACCGGCTAACAAAAATATATACGCGTACGGGCGACGATGGCAGCACCGGGCTCGGTACGGGTGAGCGGGTCCGCAAGGACAGTGCCCGGGTCGAGGCCTACGGCACCGTCGACGAACTCAATTGCTGTATCGGCCTCGTGCTGGCAGGCCCGGACCTGCCGGCAGCAATCAGCGACAGCCTGCAGGCGATACAGCACCGACTGTTCGATCTCGGCGGTGAACTCGCCGTACCGGGCCGCGATGTCATCCGTGCCGAAGACACGACCGGCCTCGAAGGCTTGCTCGATAGCCTCAACGCCGGGTTGCCGCCGCTCAAGGACTTTGTATTGCCAGGCGGGACGCCTGCCGCTGCGGCCTGCCACGTGGCGCGTGCGGTCTGTCGGCGGGCTGAACGACGACTGCTGAGCCTGCAATTCACCGAAACCATCAATCCAGAAGCGCTGCGCTACCTGAACCGGCTGTCCGACTTGCTGTTCGTCATGTCACGGGTGCTGTGCAGAACCAGCGGCGGCGCGGAGATCATCTGGAAAGCTCGCGGCAAATAGATCCGCCCATACCCAGAGGCCGGAATGGCGACCATCACTTCAACGGATAACCCGCGTTTCCGCGACCTCGCGAAACTGCAGCAGTCTGGCCGCGAGCGCCGCAAGTCGGGTCTCGCCCTGCTGGAAGGCGTGCATCTGGTCGAGGCTTACCATCAGCAGCGCGGACTGCCGGAACTGCTGATCGTCAACGCAGAGCGGCGCCACGAGGCGGAAATCGAAGCACTGCTGATTGCCCTCGCGCCGCTTGAAGCGCTGGAGTTCAGTGCAAAACTGTTTGCCCGGCTCTCCTCCGTCGATACGCCCACCGGCATCATGGCCCTCATCAAGGCACCGGCCCGCAGCACGATCCCCGCACAACCCGGCCCCTGCGTCATCCTCGAGGACATACAGGATCCCGGCAACCTCGGCTCGATACTGCGCTCAACAGCGGCTGCCGGCCTGCGCGAGGTGTATCTGTCACGCGGCTGTGCGGATGTCTGGTCGCAGCGCGTGCTCAGGGCCGGCATGGGTGCTCACTTCCTGCTAGACATCCATGACGGGATCGAACTCCGCGAACTGGTCGGCAACTTTCCGGGGCGCATCATCGCTACCCACCTGCAGGCCCGGCAGTCCATTTACGACACAGAGCTGCGCGGCACCATCGGCCTGGTGTTCGGCAACGAGGGAGCCGGACTGTCGCGGGTGGTGCTCGATGCGGCGAAGGAAATCGTCGCCATACCCATGCCCGGCAAGACCGAATCGCTGAATATTGCCGCGGCTGCCGCGGTATGCCTGTTTGAGCGGGTCCGGCAGGGTACGATACGCACCCGGGAATAAAGCCACAAAACACGGGGCAGGAAGCGCGGCGCATGGAACAGACTCATTTCGGCTTCGAGACCGTCGCCACCGCCGAAAAATCCGGCCGGGTGCGCGCGGTCTTTGATTCTGTTGCACCGAAGTACGACATCATGAATGACCTGATGTCGGGTGGCCTGCACCGTGTCTGGAAGCACTTCACGCTGTGCCGCACCGGACTGCGGCCGGGCGACCAGGCGCTGGACGTCGCTGGTGGCACTGGCGACCTGTCTGCCGGCATGGCGAAACAGGTCGGACCGACCGGTCTTGTACTGCACACGGACGTCAATCACGAGATGCTCGAAGTCGGCCGGCGGCGACTTGTAGACCGCGGCATCGTCGGTAATATCCACTCGCTGCAGGCCAATGCAGAATGCCTGCCCTTTCGGGATGGAAGTTTTCACTGCGTCACGATCGGCTTTGGCCTGCGCAACTGCACGGACAAGCCGGCTGCGCTACGCTCCATGGCGCGCGTTACCCGCCCTGGCGGACGCGTGATGGTGCTCGAGTTCTCCAAACCGCTGAAGGCGCTCGAACCGTTTTACGATCTCTATTCCTTCAAGATCCTGCCAACGCTCGGCGACCTGGTCGCGAAGGATGCGGCCAGCTACCGCTATCTGGCCGAATCGATCCGCATGCACCCGGACCAGGAAACCCTGCGCGACCTGATGCAGGAGGCCGGTCTCGAGGATGTGCGCTATCACAACCTCAGCGGCGGCATCGTCGCGCTGCACATCGGCTACCGCTACTGAATCCGGCGCAGGCAAGCACATGGACCGTTTCCCGGCATTGGCCTTCCGGCCGCTCGAAGCACTGATCAACCACGGCATCGCAAAGTCGCCTGAGGCGCAAGGCGTCGCTACGGCACTGGACGGCCGGTCGCTGGATGTGCGCATCGATGGCACGCCAATCGCACTGCGTTTGGTGGTCGTGGCTGGCGTCGTACAGCTCAGCGAACTGGGCGCGGACGATGACATTCCGGCAGCGACCGCTGGCCTTTCTGGTCCGCCGATCAGCATGATGCGGCTGATGAGCGGCGATCCGCAGACATTGATACGCGCGGGCGAGATTCAGATGACGGGATCGCCAGATGCAGCGGACCAGTTCCGCGAACTGCTGCATCTCGCAAAGCCGGATATTGAAACTGAACTGGGCAGGATTCTCGGCCAGTCTGCGGCACATCAGCTCGGCAGCTTTGCGCGCGGACTCGGCGATTTCGGCACGCGTACTGGCGAAAGACTGGCGCAACGGATGAGCGAATACCTCACCGTTGAAAAACGCAGTGTGCTGACACACGCCGAACTCAAACACTTTCTGCAGGCCGTAGACACACTGGCCAACGATGTCGAGCGCGCCGCCGCACGGGTCGAACGACTGCGGAACAGCGCGGAATGAACCGGCTTCAGCTGTTACGCCGCCTGGTATCGATCCAGCGGGTACTGGTCAAATATGGACTCGATGAGCTGATCGGCAGCAGTCATCTGCTGCGGCCGGCACGCCTGCTGTTCCGCCTTTCGCCTTCGGGCTGGCGTAGCGCGCAGCTCGATCAGCCACGCGGCGTGCGCATTCGCCTCGCCATTGAAGAACTTGGCCCGATCTTCGTGAAGTTTGGCCAATCGCTGTCGACACGACAGGATTTGCTGCCACCTGATATCGGCCATGAACTCACCCGGTTGCAAGACGAGGTGCCGCCTTTTCCCGCTGAACAGGCACTCGCAGAAATCGAAAGCAGCTTCGGGCAGCCGGCCAGCCAGCTGTTCGCAAGCTTTGAGCATGAGTCGCTGGCCGCAGCCTCAATCGCGCAGGTACACGCCGCACGCCTGCACAGCGGCGAGGATGTGGTGGTCAAGATCCTGCGACCCAAAGTCCGCGAGCTGGTGCGTCGTGATCTCGATGTGATGTATGCGCTGGCGCGACTGGCTGAGCGCTGGTGGCCGGAATCCCGACGCCTGCGGCCGGTGGATATCGTCGCCGAATACGACAAGACCATCATCAACGAGCTCGACCTGTTGCGCGAAGCGGCTAATGCTGCACAACTGCGACGCAACTGGCTCGGCTCACCGCTGATCTATGTGCCGCAGGTCTACTTCGACTATTGCCGCAAGTCCGTCATGGTCATGGAACGCATACATGGCATTCCGATAGACGACTTGGAAGCACTGAATGCGGCCGGTGTGAACATTCCACGGCTGGCGGCAAACGGCGTGGAGATATTTTTCACGCAAGTATTTCGCGACAACTTTTTTCATGCCGACATGCATCCCGGTAATATTTTCGTGGATGCCACCAATCCCGAGTACCCGCGTTATGCAGCCGTGGACTTCGGCATCGTCGGCAGCCTCAGTGAACGCGACAGCCGCTATCTGGCCGGCAACTTCATGGCTTTCTTTGAGCGCGACTACTACCGCGTCGCCAAGCTGCATGTAGATTCAGGCTGGGTACCCGCTGGCACGCGCGTGGATGAACTCGAGGCCGCTGTGCGCACGGTGTGCGAGCCGATCTTCAGCAAGCCGCTAAAGGATATTTCTTTCGGCCATGTGCTGTTGCAGTTGCTCAGCATCGCGCAGCGTTTCGACATGGTCGTGCAGACCCAGTTGATCCTGTTGCAGAAGACGCTGGTCCAGGTGGAGGGCCTCGGGCGGGTGCTCTATCCGGATCTCGATATCTGGCAGACCGGCAAGCCGGTGCTCAAGGCCTGGATGCGCGACCAGACCGGGCCGCGGGCGACGCTGCGAAGACTGCGGCGCGACTGGCCCGATCTGCGCTATGCGCTGGAAAAGCTGCCACTGGTGGCCCGCAAACTGGTGGACGAGGAACTGGAAAGCGAGTCAGCCGGTTGGCCAGCCCGGACGGATACCGACATGCAGCGCGCCGTGGCCCGCTCACGCTATCGGGTCGGGGTCGGTGGCATCCTCATCATCGCCGCAGCGCTCTGGCTGGGGCTAGCAACCCAGCCGCCTTGGGTTGCCTGGGCAGCTGGAGCCACTGGTTTGCTAAGTCTTTGGTTTGGAAGGCCTAAAATATAGCAACTGTCAATACAGTGGCTATATTGAGCCGCCCATTCAGGGCAGCGTTGGGCGCAGCGTACGCAGAAAAGCGACCGGATCGGCCCCACTCTCCAGCTGCTCGACCAGGGCCGAGCCAACGATCACGCCATCCGTATGCGGTGCCAGGCTCCGAACCTGTTCCGCGCGCCGCACACCGAAACCGGCGCAGACCGGCAGGCTGCTCAGGGCGCGCACCTGATCCAGGTAGCTGCCCACACCCGCAGGCAGCTCCTTGCCGCTGCCGGTAATGCCGGTGCTGGTCACCGCATAGACAAAGCCGCGACTCGCCGCGCAAAGCATTTTCAGACGTTCAGGCGAAGTCGTCGGCGTCACCAGCTGGATCAGAGCGAGCCCCCTGGCCTCCAGCGCAGCGCAGAACTCATCGCTCTCCTCGATCGGCAGGTCGGGCACGATGAAGCCACACACGCCAGCCGGTAGAGCCGCGGCGGCCAACTGCTCATAACCGAAGTTCAGCAGCGGATTCAGGTAGCTCATCAGCACGATCGGCGCATCGAAGGGTGCGGCTTTGCCCAGCTCGGCGAGAATCCAGCGCAAGCTGACACCAGAAGCGATCGCGGCGTGGCTCGCACGCTGGATGGTCACGCCATCGGCCATCGGATCGCTGAATGGGACGCCCACTTCCACCACATCGGCTTCCTCTGCGATCGCACGCACCGTGGCGATGAACTCGTCTTTCCGCGGATAACCTGCTGTGATGAACGGAACAAGCGCCGTGCGACCTGCCGCTGTCGAACGACGGATTGCCGCGCTGATCCGCTCGTGTGCTTGCAGTGGACGCTCAGACATTGCCGGCCTCCGCGAGAATTTTTTTCGCACCACCGAAAACCTGTGACAGGGTCGGCATGTCCTTGTCACCACGGCCCGACATGCCGATCAGGATTTTTTTGCCCGGATTGGCGAGCGCCCAGCGTTTGGCACCTGCCAGCGCATGCGAGGACTCGATAGCCGGCAGAATGCCCTCGCTGGCGCAGCACTCGCGCAAGGCATCGAGCGCTTCATCATCGGTGGCACTCGCGTAGGTCACGCGACCGATCGCCTGCAGCAGCGCGTGCTCTGGCCCGACACCCGGATAGTCGAGACCAGCCGAGACCGAGTGCGTCTCCTGTACCTGGCCATCGGCATCCTGTAACAGCAGCGAGTAGGTACCATGCAGGACACCGGGGCGACCGGTCGCCAGCGTGGCCGCGTTGTCGCCAAGCTTGTTGCTGCGACCACCGGCCTCGATGCCGATCAATAGCACCGAGGCATCGCCGATCAGTGGATGAAAGAGACCAATCGCGTTTGAGCCGCCACCCACACACGCAAACGCGGCATCGGGCAAGCCACCGGTGCGTTCAACGAACTGCGCACGTGCTTCGCGGCCGATCACGGCCTGGAGTTCGCGCACCAGCAGCGGATAGGGATGCGGACCAAGCGCCGAGCCCAGCAGGTAATAACTTCCTGCGGGGTCAGAAACCCAGTCGCGAAATGCTTCGTCGATTGCCGCACGCAGCGTCTGGTCGCCACTTTTCACCGGCACAACTTCGGCACCGAACTGCACCATGCGCTCGACATTCGGTGCCTGACGAAGCACATCGACTGCGCCCATGTACACGATGCAGGGAATGCCGACCCGCGCGCACGCGGCCGCTGTCGCCACACCATGCTGACCTGCACCCGTCTCCGCGATCACCCGCTTCGCACCGAGACGCCGGGCCAGCAGTGCCTGGCCCAGTGCGTTGTTGATCTTGTGCGCACCGGTATGCGCCAGATCCTCACGCTTGAAATACACCTCGGCACCCCAGCGTTTACTGAGCGTCGGCGCATGACTCAGCGCGGTCGGCCGGCCGCCCCAGCCCTTGAGCTCGCGCGCGAGTTCAGTCTGGAAATCCGGATCATGCAGGTAGCGCTGCACGCCTTCGGTGAGCCGCTCGAGCGCGGGGATCAAGGTCTCCGGCGCATAGCGACCGCCGAAGGGGCCGAAGCGGCCGCGGCTGTCGGGCAATTCACCCGCCACAAGACGCCGGAGCAACCCTGCACGCTCTGTCGGTGTCAGTTCAACGCCTGGCATTGTTACTCTCCGCTTCCCGTACTGCAGTCATGAAGGCGGCGATACGGTCTGGATCCTTCACACCACGGCGTGATTCCACACCGCTGCTCACATCGACACCATAGGGCCGCACAGTCGCAATCGCAGCGACTACATTTTCAGGCGTCAGTCCACCAGCCAGCACCAGTTGCCCGCTGCTACCCATACCCGCGACCAGGCTCGCAGCCCGCTGCCAGTCAGCCTGTAGCCCCTGCCCGCTTTCAGCCGCCTCGAAGAGCAGCAGCTCTTCGCGGTCAAATGCGCTCATGTCCAGCTCTGGCGTGTCGCGGAACACCGGCAGCCGGCTGATGCCTTCAGGAATATTCAGACCCGCGAAATCATCCGCCTCGGTCTGCAGCCAGTCAGGTGCAAACTCATCGGCCACGCGCCGCCACTCGTCTTGTGTCGGGTGGCGCATTACCGCAACGCGAATGATGGCCGGCGACACGTCACGGCACAGCTGCGCCGCACGTTTTGGCGTAACCTGGCGTGGCGACTCGGCAAAGACAAAACCGATCGCATCAGCACCCGCATGTATGGCTTCATTGATTGCACGCGGCGTCGACAGGCCGCAGATCTTGACGAAGATCCTCACCGCCCACGCGCCTCGAAGGCCGAGGCTCGACCGGCCCGCAACAGCCCGGCAACACATGCAGCCGGATCCGCCGCGCGCATCAGCGCGGTGCCCACCAGCGCAACGCCATAACCGAGCCCGGCAACGCGCGCTGCCTGGCTGGCCGACGCCACACCGCTCTCCGCGACCCGCGGAATGTCTGCGGGGAGATACGGTGCCAGTGCGGCAAAGCGTCCGAAGTCGACCTTGAGGCTGCGCAGGTTGCGGCAATTCACACCGATCAGCGAACGGCAGCGACCATCGACAATTGCCGAACCCGCTGCACGAATGGCCGACACGGCACGCTCCAGATCGCCTGTATCAAAAATTTCCACAAGCGCAAACAGACCGAGCCGGTGTGCGTAGCGCAGCATGTCCTGCAGGCGCGCATCATTCAGCATCGGCGCGATGAGCAACACGCCACTGGCACCGGAGGCCCGCGCTTCCAGGACCTGATACGGCGAGACCAGGAAGTCCTTGCGCATGGCCGGTAGCGTGGCAACAGCCGCTGCCACCTCCTGCAGGTGCGCAAGTTCACCGTCAAAGGCCTCTGGCTCGGTAAGCACCGACAGTGCTGCAGCCCCGCCCTGCGCGTAGCTGCGCCCTTGATCAGCGATAAGCAGCGCCCGGCCCGCCAGCGCGCCCGCAGACGGGGAACGCCGCTTCACCTCGGCAATAACATCGAAACCCTGTGGCGAAAGCCTGAGCGACGGTGGCGGTGGTAGTTTGCGCACGCGGGCCTCGAGAATCAGTGCCGGGCAGCGTTCCATGCCGGCGACTGCGCGCAGCGTGCTGCCTACACTCATGCGTGTCAGAAACGACTCTTTGGCTCGCTTCTTCACAGGCGCCTTCATATCCCGGCCGGCTGCCAGGCGCGCAGCTTGGCGAGCAGACTGGTACCAGCGCCGCTGTCCAGCGCCCGTTGCGCAGCTTCGATTCCGCGCCGCAGACCACGTGCGCGGCCAACCAGGTCCAGCACCAGGCCGGCGCCAAGTACCAGCGCATCACGATGTGGGCCCCGATCCTCGCCGAGCAGTACGGCTTCGATTGCCCGCGCATTGCCTGCCGCATCACCGCCAGCCAGGTCGGCTGCCGTACAGCGGGCGATCCCGTAGTGGGCCGGATCGCGCCGGCTGCGGCGCACGACTCCCGGCCGCACATCGAAAACCGCAAACGGACCTGCCGGCGTTGGCTCGTCCCAACCGGGCTCGCCGTACACGACAAAGGCGCGCTGTATCGGCATACCTGACAAGGCCTCAGCCAGCAGCCGGGCAGTGCGCAGATCGCAGGCACCGATCAGCGAAAACGGCGGTGCAGCCGGATTGGTCAGCGGGCCAAGCAGATTGAACACTGTGCGCACGCCGAGAGTGCGGCGTACCGGCGCAATCGCTTTCATCGCCGGATGAAAGTTCGGCGCGAAAAGAAAGCTGAACTGTGCGGCATCGAACAGCGCATGGGCATCGGCAGGCGTCTGCGGCAGATGGATACCCAGTGCTTCGAGGACATCCGCACTGCCGGACTGCGACGATACCGAGCGATTGCCGTGCTTGACGATCGGTACGCCGGCTGCCGCAGC
>JBATNV010000209.1:0-2640 GCA_049290495.1 Gammaproteobacteria bacterium
CATCGATTGTGACATCTGCGCATGGTACTCAAGCTGGGGACTGGCCGGCGACGTACTGGCAAATCTCGTGGACGACCGAAGCCACCTTGCGGTTATCGGTATCGATGACGAAATGTGCGATCTCACGGAACTGCGGCTCACGGATCACCATCAGCCGCGTGAGGATCTCGCGCGGGTTGCCATTTTTCAGCAGCGGGCGCCCCCGGCCACCGCCGGTGCGCTTGAGCTGCTGATCGACACCGGTATGCAGGTAGACCACAAGCCCACGCTCATGCAGCCTGGCCCGGCTGTCCGGGTTCTGTGCAGACCCGCCGCCGGTAGCCAGTACGATGCCCTGGCGCTGTGTCACCTCGTCGATCACCCGGCATTCGCGCTCGCGAAAGCCCGCCTCCCCTTCGCGTTCAAAAATAAAGGGGATATCCACGCCGCTGCGCGCCTGGATCAGGTAGTCGCTGTCGATGAATTCGCGACCCAGCTCATGGGCCAGGCGTTTACCAACGGCCGACTTGCCAGAGCCCATCGGGCCGACGAGAAAAATGCTGGTTTCAGGCTGCATTGAAGCAGTGTTTGCGATCGCTGCGATATCGTCAACCGGTAGCCCAAAAGAAACAGGCCGGCGTAAGCCGGCCTGTTGGCAGTCTGGAAAAGCCGTTGGCTAGGGTGCCGGCGGCGGTGTCGCGCAATTCAGATCGGTGCCGAAGGGGCTGAACTGGTTTGGCGGCGCGTCAGTCTCGCTGTCGACGTCGGCGGACAGAACCTGCAGCGTAAACACGCTGGATTCGCTGAACTCGGTACCACCGGTCACGCTGGCCTTGGCAGTTAACGTTGCTTCAACCCACTGAGCATAGTTCTGAGGATAGAACACACAGACGCGAGCCCGGCCCTGGCTGTTCGTGAGGACATTAGCAGCCGTGCCTTGGGCACCAGCCGTTGCGCAGGGTGCAGAAGCTGATGCGCTCTCGGGAACACCAGCGACCAGCGCAACGTTGCCGGCCTCCAGCTTGCCGCTGGAGTTGGCGTCCTCGCCAAGGTCGATATCAAGAATGCCGTTCTTATTGGTGTCCTCATCCGGACACCAAGCTGGAGCGCCTGCCGCGTATGTCCAGACGCCGGGCGGATCAGCCCAGCCCAGCTGGCCCTTCGCATACTGGCGCGAGCGAATGCTGGCCTGTACGGCCTTGTTGGCGATGGCATTACCCTCCACGTCAGTGACGAGAATGACCCACTCCTTGGCATAGGTCGCCGTACCGATCTCAAACAGCGTATTACCAGTCCCGAGCCGGATGAACAGCGCCTGCCGGGCGACGGTCAAGTCCACCGTATCGGCGACAGCGGTGCCCTGTACGGTGGCTTTAATGCTGATTCCGTTGGCAGCACTGGTACCACCAGCGGTATAGACCGATTTTGCGATGCCCTGGCTATCGGTCATATCCGTGCCGGGCGATACCGAGCCAGTGCCGTTTGTAATCAGAAACTCTACCAGCTGATTCTTGACGAGGTTGCCGGCACTGTCCCTGACCAGTGCGGTCAACTCGCTTTGCTCGCCAATACCCACTGTGAGGGGCGCTGCCTGCAGCACAATCGTCGCAGCAGTAGTAGCAACAAACTCGATCGAGAGATTGGTGCTCGTCGCCTCGTCATTGGTGGCAGTCAGCACCGCGGAACCAGAGTTTGTGGAGGAAATCGTAACCGTCGCATCACCTGAGCCATTGGTGACTGCGGTGCCGGCTGACAGGCCCCCGCGGGTGGTCGAGAAGGTGATCGTCTTGCCCACCTGCGGGGCACCAGACTTGGTCCAGCGCACGGTGACGGGCTCGGCTGCGGCGAGATTAATCTCAGCGCCGGAGACTGGCGTAGTAAACGAAAATGCATCGCCGGAAACCGTCACGGCCTTTGTGGTGGTTAGACCCAGACCATTGGCCGTCAGCGTATCGTTACCTGCGACACTGGCAGTCACGCTGAATGCCACGTTGCCACTGGCGTCTGTAGTGAGGATCGACGCGGCGATCGTATTGCCATTGGCAGAAGTCAGCGTCAAATTGGCATTGCCAATGCCGCTCCCCTTGGAATCCTTCGCCACCGCCACGTAGGCACCGGTATCGCTCTGTGCGAGTGCAGCCGGACCGGTAATGCTGAGTGTGGTTCCGACCACATTCACGACCACATTGCCGGCAGCATCACCGGCCTGTGCCGTGACAGTGATAGCCCGATTGGCAAAATTGGTACCGTTGGAAAGCTGTGCGATGGCTATACCTGAGCCATCAGTAACCGACTGGGTCACCGCCAGCGAGCCCGACGTTGCACTGAACTGAACCGTTATGCCTTCGAGAACCGCATTGCTCTCGTCCTTAACCTGCGCAGTGATGGTTACCGTATTGCCCTGACCAGACTGCAGCTGCGGCGAAGCCGCCAGCACCGTGACGGAGCCAACCGAAGTTGCGCCACCACCGCCACCATTGATGGTGCCATCACCACCACCGCCGCAAGATGCCAGCGCTGCCGATACCAGCACCACACCCAAAGAAAGCAATTTCTTCAACACAACAACTCCCTCTCACACACCCAGCGGCCCATGGCCTCGCTGCGGATGATTCCGTTCAATAAATGTTCGAGCCTTCCTTGAGTATCTTTGGTGTCACA
>JBATNV010000210.1:0-10750 GCA_049290495.1 Gammaproteobacteria bacterium
TCGATGTCATGCATGGGAACAGACCCCGGCAGAAGCCGGGCCCGGGCAGGTACTTACCGGCTCCGGGCCCTTGGGCATTGCTGGTCAGGCTGCAGCGCTGAGACTGGCCTTGGCCTTCGCGGCCAGAGCACCAAAAGCTGCGGCATCGTGTACGGCGAGGTCAGCCAGCATCTTGCGATCGACCAGGATGCCGGCCTTCAGCAAGCCGTTCATGAAACGGCTGTAGGAAAGACCATGCAAACGGGCAGCGGCATTGATGCGCGTGATCCACAGTGCGCGGAACTCACGTTTGCGCACCCGACGGTCGCGGAACGCATACTGGCCGGCCTTGATGACAGCCTGCTTGGCTGTCTTGTACAGCTTGCTCCGGGCCTGGGACATGCCCTTGGCCTTCTTGAGCATCTTCTTGTGACGGGCCTTGACCGTCACACCACGTTTTACTCGTGCCATGAATCGGTCCTCCTTACGCGTACGGCAACATTCTTCGGACGCCAGGCACGTCGCATTCGGCGACCTGGTTCATCGCGCCCAGCTGCCGCTTTCGCTTCGAGCTCTTCTTCGTCAGGATGTGATTGAGATGGGACTGCGCGCTCTTGAAGCCGTTCGCAGTCGCCCTGAAGCGCTTGGCAGCGCCCCGGTTGGTCTTCATTTTAGGCATTGTCGTCTCCTGTAGCCTGAACCGAACCGGGATTGGCCGGGGCAGGCGGGTTCCGGTATCACCGACAGCAGGATTGCTGGCGGCAACAGCCGTCACTCACTTCCTATTTGCCGTCACTCACTTCTTCTTGGGTGCGATGACCATGACCATTTGCCGCCCTTCCATCCGGGGGAACTGTTCAACGGTCCCTATACCCTCAAGGTCTGCTCGGACCTTCTGCAGGAGTTGCACGCCAATCTCCTGATGAGCCATCTCCCGGCCACGGAACCGCAAGGTTACCTTGGCCTTGTCTCCCGCTTCGAGAAACCGGTTGAGATTACGCATCTTGATGTCGTAATCGCCCTTGTCGGTTCCCGGGCGGAATTTTACTTCCTTGACCTGGATCTGCTTCTGCTTGCGCTTGGACGCGTGCGCCTTCTTGTTCGTTTCGAACAGGAACTTGCCAAAATCCATGATGCGGCAAACGGGTGGGACTGCGGTCGGTGAAATTTCGACCAGATCCATTGCCGATTCAGATGCCAACTGCAAAGCAGCCTCGCGGGATAGCACGCCAACCTGTTCGCCATCACTTCCGATGACGCGAATCTCTTTGGCCTCGATCTCGTCGTTTCGGCGCACTCGTTTATTCGCAGCGATACGTCAGTCCTCCATTAAATTACGGCCGCGGCTCGCGATCTCGGCTGTAAGGCCCTGAAGCAGCTGCTCAATAGGCATGCTGCCGAGGTCCTTGCCGCTTCGCGTGCGCACGGCCACTTCGTTATTTTGCGCTTCACGGTCCCCGACGACTACCAGGTAGGGAACACGCTGCAGGGTATGCTCGCGAATCTTAAAGCCAATCTTCTCATTCCTCAAGTCCACCGCAGCCCGAACACCCTGATTTCGCAGGACTTCCTGAATGGTGCCGGCGTATTCAGCCTGCCGGTCGGTGATATTCAGGATTGCGACCTGCACTGGCGCAAGCCAGGCCGGCAGCCGGCCAGCATGGTGCTCAAGCAAAATGCCGCAGAACCGCTCCAGAGAGCCGAACATTGCCCGATGCAGCATGACCGGGATCCGGCGCTGGCTGTCGTCACCCACATAAGAGGCGCCGAGCCGCTCCGGCATGTTGAAGTCCACCTGCAGGGTGCCGCACTGCCAGTCACGACCGATCGCATCACGCAGTACAAACTCGAGCTTCGGCCCATAGAAGGCCCCTTCGCCCGGGTTGTATTCAAGTTCGAGCTCAGCCGCCTCTGCCGCCGAGCGCAGCGCTGCCTCGGCGCGATCCCAGATCGCATCGCTGCCGACGCGCTTTTCCGGACGATCGGAAAACTTGATGCGTATATCGTCGAAACCGAAGTCGCGGTAGATGCCGAGGATCAGATTGGTGATCGCCACCGACTCCGAGGTGATCTGGTCTTCAGTACAGAACACATGCGCGTCGTCCTGGGTAAAGGCACGCACGCGCATCAGGCCGTGCAGCGCACCCGATGGCTCGTAGCGGTGCACCTTGCCGAATTCACAGAAACGTAGCGGCAAATCGCGGTAGCTGCGCAGCCCCTGATTGAATACCTGGACGTGCCCGGGACAGTTCATCGGCTTGATCGCGTAGACGCGCTCATCAGGCGTCTGCGTCAGAAACATGTTCTCGCCGAACTTCTCCATGTGCCCGGACTGCACCCAGAGTTCGCGGTCCAGAATCTCCGGCGTGTTGATTTCCTGATAGCCGGCCGCGCGCTGCGCGTCGCGCATGTAGCCGATCAGCTGCTGGAAAAGCGTCCAGCCCTTTGGGTGCCAGAACACAGCACCCGGCGATTCTTCCTGGAAGTGAAACAGGTCGAGTTCACGGCCGAGCTTGCGATGATCGCGCTTCTCGGCTTCTTCGAGCCGCAGCAGATAGGCTTTCAGTGCGGCCTCGTCCTGCCAGGCCGTACCGTAGATCCGCTGCAGCATCTCGTTGCGGGAATCGCCGCGCCAGTAAGCACCGGCAAGCTTGGTCAGCTTGAAAGCCTTGAGGCGACCGGTCGAGGGCACATGCGGACCGCGACACAGATCGACCCAGTCACCCTGGCCATACAGGCTGATGTCCTGACCGGCCGGAATGCTGGCGATAATCTCGGCCTTGTAGTGCTCGCCGATGCCTTTAAAGTATGCGACCGCCTCATCGCGCGCCATCAGCTTGCGCTCGACCGGTAGGTCGGCGCTGGCGAGCTCCTTCATGCGCGCCTCGATGGCCGCGATATCTTCAGGCGTAAAGGGCCGCTTGAAGGCAAAGTCGTAGTAAAAACCGTCTTCGATGACTGGACCGATCGTCACCTGTGCATCGGGAAACAGCGACTGCACCGCTTGCGCCAACAAATGCGCCGTCGAGTGCCGGATGATTTCGAGACCAGCCGGATCCTTCGGTGTAACGATGGACAGGCGAGCATCGTCATTGATGACATATGAGGTATCGACGAGCTGATCGTCGACCCGCCCGGCCAGCGCAGCGCGCGCCAGACCCGCACCAATGGACGAGGCCACCTCGGCAACCGAAACCGGGCGATCAAACGCCTTCTGACTGCCGTCAGGCAGGGTAATGACGGGCATGGGTGAACTTGTCCAGAAAATTGGTAGGCGCGAGAGGAGTTGAACCTCCGACCCCTTCCATGTCAAGGAAGTGCTCTAACCACTGAGCTACGCGCCTGTCGCATCCGTCGGGAAACGGCCCTGCCGCATCCCGACCGGGCGCAACGATACCGAATGGTACGCGCTGAAGGCAAGGCGCAACTAGCCGGTCTTGCGTTCCGGCAAACCAAAACCGGAGCGCCGCAACGCCTGCACCTGGTCCCGCAGCCCGGCAGCCGCCTCAAACTCGAGGTTCCTGGCATGCGTGTACATCTGCTTTTCAAGCCTGGCGATCTGCTTGATCAGCTGCTCCGGACTCAGGTTCCGGTATTCGCTGCGCGGCTCGGCCGCGCGCCGGCCGCCGCGGGGTACCTCGCTGCGCGCCCCGTCCATCACATCCCGAACCTGCTTGACGATGCTGCGCGGCTGTACGCCATGCAGCTGGTTGAATTCGAGCTGCTTCTGGCGCCGCCGGTCGGTTTCCGCAATCGCCCGCTGCATCGAGCCGGTTATCCTGTCGGCATACATGATCGCCATGCCGTTGAGATTACGGGCTGCACGGCCCACCGTCTGGATCAGCGAGCCCTCGGAGCGCAGAAATCCCTCCCGGTCCGCATCGAGTATTGCCACCAGCGAAACTTCGGGCAGATCCAGCCCCTCGCGCAACAGATTGATACCGACCAGTACATCGAAAGCACCGAGACGCAGATCGCGGATGATCTCGCTGCGTTCAACGGTTTCGATATCAGAGTGCAGGTAGCGCACACGTACGCCGTGCTCCTGCAGGTAGTCGGTGAGGTCCTCCGCCATGCGCTTGGTGAGGGTAGTGATGAGCACCCGCTCCTGCCGGTCGACGCGGATCCTGATTTCAGACAGTACGTCGTCAACCTGCGTGGCGACCGGGCGCACCTCGATCGGCGGATCGGTGAGCCCCGTAGGCCGCACCACCTGTTCGACGATCGCATCGGAGTGTTGCCGCTCGTAGGGTCCCGGCGTGGCCGATACATAGATGGTCTGTGGCGACAGCGCCTCGAACTCATCGAAACGCAGCGGCCGGTTGTCGAGCGCAGACGGCAGGCGGAAGCCGTACTCGACCAGGGTTTCCTTGCGCGAGCGATCGCCCCGGTACATGCCGCCGAGCTGCGGTACAGTCACGTGGCTCTCATCGATGATCAGCAGCGCATCGTCAGGCAGGTAATCAAACAGACAGGGCGGCGGCTCTCCCGGCTGCCGGCCCGACAGATAGCGGCTGTAGTTTTCAATACCGCTGCAGAATCCAAGCTCGGCCATCATCTCCACGTCGTACATGGTGCGCTGCTCAAGCCGCTGGGCTTCAACCAGCTTGTTGGCCTGTCGCAGCTCCTCCAGGCGCAGCACCAGGTCGCGCTTGATGAAATCGACAGCCTTCAGCACCACATCGCGTGGCGTCGCATAGTGCGTTTTTGGAAAGATGGTGAGACGCGGTACGTTGCGCAGGATCTCGCCGGTCAGCGGATCGAAATACGCAAGGTTCTCGATCTGCTCATCAAAGAGCGTGACACGGACCGCCTCGCGCTCCGACTCAGCCGGAAAGATATCGATGACTTCGCCGCGCGCCCGGTAGGTGCCGTTGCCCAGCTGCATATCGTTACGCGTGTACTGCAGCTCCGCCAGACGCCGTAACAACTCCCGATCAGGCATGCGATGACCGCGGGACAGGTGCAGAACCATCGCAAAGTAGGCTTCGGGATCACCGAGACCGTAAATTGAAGACACCGTCGCGACGATGATGCTGTCTGCCCGCTCGATCAGCGACTTGGTAGCCGACAGGCGCATCTGCTCGATATGCGCATTGATGGCCGCATCCTTCTCGATATATGTGTCTGACGAAGGCACATAGGCCTCCGGCTGGTAGTAGTCATAGTAGGAAACGAAATACTCGACGCGGTTGTCGGGGAAGTATTCGCACATCTCGCCATAAAGCTGCGCAGCGAGCGTCTTGTTTGGCGCGAGGATCAGCGCCGGGCACTGCCGGTCCGCTATGACGCTGGCCATCGTGAAGGTCTTGCCTGAACCGGTCACGCCAAGCAGGGTCTGGCGCGCGAGGCCGTTGCGGAGTCCGGCGGAGAGATCCCGGATTGCGGCAGGCTGGTCGCCCGCCGGGGAATAGTCGGCCACCAGCCTCATGCGGTCCATCGTGTCATGCTGCCTGTTGGTTGCAGCCCTTGAATCCCTTAATATCTGCAACCCTTCCGATTCTCGAACAAAGCAAGGAAATCACGGTGAGTCTAGCAGTTTCCCAACGTTGCCAGCGCGTCAAGCCGTCGCCGACCATGGCCGTCGCAGCAGCCGCTGCAGAGTTGCGTGCCAAAGGCCACGATGTCATCGACCTCGGCGCCGGCGAGCCGGATTTCGACACCCCCGAACATATTCGTGCGGCCGGCATTGCTGCAATCCAGAACGGGCAGACGCGTTACACGCCGGTCGAGGGTACCCCGGCACTGAAGACCGCCATCATCGACAAGTTCCGGCGGGAAAATAACCTGAGCTACGCGCCCGACCAGATCATCGTTTCCAGCGGCGCCAAGCAGACCTGTTACAACGTCTGCGGCGCGGTACTAAATCCCGGTGATGAAGCCATCGTGCCGGCACCCTACTGGGTCTCCTACCCGGACATGATCAAGCTGGCTGACGCCGAGCCGGTGATCGTTGCCGCCATGCTGGAAGATGGATTCAAGATCAACGCGCGTTCCCTGGAAGCAGCAATCACGCCTCGCACCCGGCTGATCTTTCTCAACAGCCCTTCAAATCCGACCGGTGCGGCCTATACCCGGGCCGAACTGGAGGCACTCGGCGCCGTGCTGGAAAAGCATCCGTCGATCGTAATCGCCGCCGACGACATGTATGAGCACATCTACTGGGCAGACGAGCCCTTCGTCAGCTTTGCAGAAGCCTGCCCGAACCTCTACGACCGGACGGTGACCATCAACGGCGTGTCCAAGGCCTATGCGATGACAGGATGGCGCATCGGCTATGCCGGTGGACCCAAGACCATCGTCGCTGCGATGAAGAAGATCCAGAGCCAGAGCACTTCGAATCCTTGCAGCATTTCCCAGGCCGCGAGCGTCGCGGCTCTGAATGGCGACCAGTCCTGTGTACGGGAAATGACCAAGGCGTTTCGCGCCCGGCACGACTACCTGGTAGCTGCCCTCAACGACATTCCCGGATTTCAGTGCCTGCCCTCAGCCGGTACCTTCTATGCCTTCCCGAATGTCAGTGTGGCAATCAAGGCAAAGGGACTGAAGGATGACCTGGCACTCGCGGAACTCCTGCTCAGCAAGGCTGAAGTTGCGGTGGTTCCCGGTTCCGCCTTTGGGGCGCCGGGCTATATCCGACTGTCTTTTGCCTGCAGCATGGATACGCTGAAGGAAACTATTCGCCGACTGAAAAGCGTGTTCGGCTGAATCGCAGAGCAGATAAGTAGCTGAATCCTTGACTTGCTACAGCGCCTTCCGGGAAAATCCCGGGCGCTTCACGGCTTCTATCGATTCCCCGGTAGCTCAGTGGTAGAGCAACCGGCTGTTAACCGGTTGGTCGTTGGTTCGAATCCGACCCGGGGAGCCAATCGTTCGTTTTAAGCCATCCGATAGAGGCTTCCAAACCACGGCAAAGTCAGATAAATCAAGGCGTTAGCGTCTACGGTTGACTGATACCGTCCGTTGACAGCCGGCGCAGACTGGGGGTATTTTTGGGGGTATTCGAAGCCTCTGGGGGTATCCGATGCCGCTGACCGACACCGCCATCCGCCAGACCAGACCCGCCGGGAAGGCCTACAAGCTCGCCGACGGCCAAGGCCTCTATCTCTACTGCACACCGACCGGCGCCCGCCTGTGGCGCGTCAAGTACCGCATCGAGGGCCGCGAGAAGGTGCTGTCGCTTGGCGCCTATCCCGAAGTGGGCCTAAAGCGCGCCAGAGAAAAGCGCGACGATGCCAGGCGTACCCTCGCCGACCGCATCGACCCGGGCGCAAAACGTCAGGCAGAGAAAGCCGCGCGTGTCGATACGTTCGAAGCCGTCGCCCTGGAATGGCTGGACAAGCAAAAGATCAAGGCCAACACCCGGACGCGTGATGAGCGCCTGCTCCGTTTCGTTTTCTCCCGCCTGGGCCGCCGACCCATTGCCG
The DNA here is from genome assembly GCA_049290495.1 of Gammaproteobacteria bacterium. Taxonomy (GTDB): domain Bacteria; phylum Pseudomonadota; class Gammaproteobacteria; order Steroidobacterales; genus SHZI01. The sequence continues at coordinate 7,407 of JBATNV010000210.1, forward strand.
CCATTGCCGCGCCAGAGTTACTGGCCAGCCTCCGCCCGATCGAGGCCCGCGGCACGATCGAGAGCGCCCTACGCACTCGCTCTATCTGCGGTCGGGTCTGGCGTTATGCGATCGCCACTGGACGCGCTGACCGGGACATCGCCGCCGACCTGAAAGGCGCCCTGGCGACCGCGACAGTACGCAATCACGCTGCAATCACAGACCCAAAGCGAATCGGTGAACTACTCCGGGCGATAGACGGCTACATCGGGCAACCGGCAACTCACGCAGCCCTCCGTCTCGCACCGCTGACATTTGTGCGCCCCGGTGAACTGCGCGCCGCTGAGTGGTGCGAGATCGACCTAAAAAAAGCGGAGTGGCGTATACCGGGCACGCGCATGAAGATGGGGCAGAAACACCTTGTCCCACTGTCCCGCCAAGCAGTTGCGATCCTGCGAGAAATCCAGCCGGTAACAGGAACCGGGCGCTATGTTTTTCCATCGCTGCGAACTACCTCGCGCCCGCTGTCAAACAACACAGTCAACGCCGCCCTCCGCCGCTTGGGTTACGCCAAGGATGACATGACCGGACACGGGTTCCGCAGCATGGCGAGCACCCTGCTCAATGAGCAAGGCTGGCATCCCGACCTGATCGAGCTGCAACTGGCTCACGCTGAGCGCAACAAGGTTAGAGCTGCATACAACCGGGCTGAGAGGCTGGCCGAGCGCACACAGATGATGCAGGCATGGGCTGACTATCTGGATGGACTACGCACCACCAGCAACGTTGTGGCGATCAGGAGTGTCAAATGAAGAACAGGCCGACTCGGAGCCTGTACAAAACTCACCGAGTAAGTTCATCGCCTTGGTTAATGACCCTTCACCGGCTGACGTTAGAGCGTCACGACCCCGGCTGAACTTCGAGATAGCTAATGTCACCAATTACGCTATCGAATCCTCGCCGCACAACGATACAGGGCTTACCGGCGCACGGAGCGATAGGCTTAGTTCCGGAGAATATCCCCTCCACTATGACATAGCGGCCAGACAGCTCTTTCTCTCTATCACTGTGAAGATTCAGCCTATCTTGAGCGGTTTGCAGGTCTAGTGCGCATAACTCTCATGATCCAGGTAGAGCGAATCGCTCTCGAAATCAAACCGGAGCACGCCAGTGACACGCACTCGCTTTCCGTTAAGGACCGTGGGATTCGCGATGAGGTAAATGACAGATACTTGAATGACCTGACTTGGGTCAGCGGCGTGACCGAATATGATTGGCTGCAAGGACTCGTCTGCGAGGGCTGGACTTTGGCCCGAGAGCACCCCTACAAGGATAGCAACTGCTACGTGTCGCGAGAGTGGCTGCATCCGACGCTCTCTAACGAGGCTGTAGAAAAAGTCTCATGCGTGGATATTGCGCCGCTGATGCAGGCCCATCAAGATCAGCTCATGATAATTGCCATACGTCAGATCATTCCCAACCTTCTTACCGCCGCAAGTCTCGTTCTCGGCCTGTGTTCAATTGTCAACGCAGGGCTGGGAGAGCTGGAGCCTGCCGCGTGGTTTATCGTCTGGTGCGTGCTGTTGGACGTCGCTGATGGGCCAGTCGCGCGGTTACTTAAGGGAAGCTCGAAATTCGGTGCGGAGTTCGATTCCCTCGCTGATCTCGTGGCTTTCGGTCTGGCCCCTGCTGCACTGGTCTTTCATCTGACATGGCGTAACTCCGCCAGTGTGCCACCGTGGTGGATTGCGGTGCCGTGTGTGCTGTATGCCCTGCTAGTGGCAGTCCGATTGGCACGGTTCAATGCAACGACATTAGAGCAGCACGGCTGGTTTCAGGGGGTGCCAAGCCCCGCCTCGGGGGCTCTGGTAGCGACCGCCGTGATTTTGCTCGTCCGTCAACAAGACAGCTTGGAGGCCGCGCGCTACATGCCGCCAGTGCTGCTTGCCCTGGCGTTGGCGATGGTGTCGAACTTGCCGTTTCCGCGGCCGCGCCCGGTATCCAGCCGGCTGTGGAACGGCGTACTCCTCATCAACGCATTAGCGGTATATTTCTGTGGTCTGCTCAGAATCTGGCCCGAGTACCTATTCACCATGGCCATCATCGTTGTCTTGGGCGGCCTTGGGGTCGGCGTTCGGCGTTCCCTCCAAGGCTGAATCCAAGCTCATCGCATAGAGCAACTCCCAGTTGCGCATCACGCGGGGCAGGAATGCCTGTGGCTGGAAGCGATGCATGAGCGTGTACAGTGGCAAGCGATTGATCAGCAGATAACTCAGTGACAGGCGAAAGCCGATCAGCCAGAGCTGCCGGTCCACCCGAACGCCGGTGGCCTGCTGCAGCGCCAGGCGGTGGGTCTCAAGGAAGTGCCCCACGGTTGCCGTACTACAGCCAGTTGGTAGGACGAAGCACAGCAGCTCGGCGAGGTCGTGCTGAGGCACATCGATGCCGGCCAGCTCCCAGTCAAAGACGCAAAGCGATACTGGACCGTCTGGATTACGGGACAGCGTGAAGTTTCGTGGGTTGAAGTCATTGTGAACCAGCGTCTGGGGCAGTGCCCGCAGGGCGGGCCACCAGGTACCGAGACTCGCAACCAATGCACGTTGCAACGGCAACAGAGGCTCATCGGTCCAGGCATCGAAATACCGGCTACTGTATTCAGCCAGCGCCAGCCAGAATGGTGCCATCTCCATCATCCGTCCGGTCTTGATCGGTGGCGGGAGCCAGGGGAGCCTGCTGAGCTGTCGGTTCTGCCGGTACCAGACAGCGTGGACCTGCGCGAGTTGGCTCAGGATCGTATCGATCTGCGGCAGTTGCCATGACCCGGCGGTCGCCGCGACATCAACATTTGCGGCCTCCGGCCGGTAAGCCATGGCGACAGACCAAATGCCCCGGTCGGGGTCGCGGTGGGTTCCCAAGGTCGTGGGCATTGCCGCACGAATCCGCGGCTCGGGTGTTTCATAGAGCGCCAGCTCGCGTTCGTGGCAGCCGCTAAGGCCTAGCTCATTCTGAAAGGCGCGACAGAGCGTGCCGAGTTTTGGATCGCAGAGCGTGGCCACTTCCACCAAGAGGTCCTGCATCTGCGTATCTGAAGGCTTGGATTTCAGGACGACGGCCAGCGTGTGTTGTGTGGAATCCGGATCGCTAACCCGCACGTCGAACCGTCGAATACCGATCAACCCACCGAGCCGGGCGGAGCAGATCTCGTTGAAAATGCCATTGGCGGCGGCAAAGGGTTGCTCGGCAATATCCAGAAGTCGCACGCCCCGGTTAGCCAGGGGCACTTCGATGGCGGCGCGCAGGATATGGTCGGCGGTGTCCCGCACGCCGGGGTTGGCTGAGTTCCGGCGCACGGGAGGCAGCAGGCC
>JBATNV010000211.1:0-26355 GCA_049290495.1 Gammaproteobacteria bacterium
GACAAGAAAGAAGTCCTCGAACTGCTGCACAAGCACCGCATCGAGAAGGTGCTGGTGGTGGCCGAGAACTTCCAGTTGCGCGGCATGATCACCGCCAAGGATTTCCAGAAGGCCAAGGACTATCCGTACGCCTGCAAGGATGCACGTGGCGCATTGCGCGTCGGTGCAGCGGTGGGTACGGCGGCTGATACCGATGAGCGGGTGAGGGCGCTGGTCGAGGCGGGCGTGGATCTGCTCATTGTCGACACGGCGCACGGTCACTCCAAAGGCGTGCTTGATCGCGTGCGACTGATCAAGCAGGCGTACCCGAAGTTGCAGGTGGTCGGCGGCAACGTGGTCACAGCCGATGCCGCGAAGGCGCTGGTCGATGCTGGTGCCGACGGCGTGAAGGTCGGCGTGGGTCCGGGTTCGATCTGCACCACGCGCATCATCGCCGGTGTCGGTGTGCCGCAGATCACGGCGGTCGCGAATGTAGCGGCTGCGCTGGAAGGTACCGGCGTACCACTGATTGCCGATGGCGGGATCCGCTATTCCGGCGACTTCGCCAAGGCGATTGCGGCCGGCGCACACTGCACGATGATCGGCGGCCTGTTCGCAGGAACCGAAGAAGCGCCCGGCGAAGTGGAGCTCTATCAGGGCCGCTCCTATAAATCCTATCGCGGCATGGGTTCGCTTGGTGCGATGGCCCAGCGTCACGGTTCTTCAGATCGCTACTTCCAGGACTCTTCCGCTGAACTTGAAAAGCTGGTGCCTGAAGGCATCGAAGGCCGCGTGCCCTACAAGGGCGGGCTCACTACCATCGTGACACAACTGGTTGGCGGGCTGCGCGCGGCGATGGGCTACACCGGCTGTGCCAACATCGAAGAGTTGCGCAGCAAGGCTGAGTTTGTGCGCATCACCGGCGCCGGCATTCGCGAGAGTCATGTGCACGATGTGACGATGACCAAAGAGCCGCCGAATTACCGGATGGAGAGTTGACGGAGTCCTGTCCTTGAATACAGCAGCGGTATCTGCCCGTGAATCCATGCGGGGCGATCTGACGGCCCGGCGCATTCTGATCCTCGACTTCGGTTCCCAGTACACCCAGCTCATCGCACGTCGCGTGCGTGAAGCGGGCGTGTATAGCGAGATCCTCCCCTGGGATGTGGATGCGGCCGAGATCCGCAACTACGAGCCAGCGGGGATCATCCTTTCCGGTGGTCCCGAGTCGGTGGTACTCGATAAACCCCCGGCAATTCCTGATCTGGTTTTCGGTCTGGACGTGCCGGTGCTCGGCATCTGTTACGGCATGCAGGCCATGGCAGCACAGCTCGGCGGCCAGGTGGAGGCTTCAGCGCATCGAGAGTTTGGCTATGCGGTCGTACAGCCGGCAGCTTCGAACCGTTTGCTCGAAGGACTCGCCGATGTCGCGCATGCCGATGGCGCGCCGGCGCTCAATGTCTGGATGAGTCACGGTGATCGCGTCGCGCGGCTGCCGGAAGGCTTCAGCGCGATTGCCAGCAGTGCCAACGCACCGTTCGCCGGTATGGCGGATGAAAGCCGGAACTTCTACGGACTGCAGTTTCATCCCGAAGTGACGCACACGGAACACGGCCAGCAGATCATCGAGCGGTTTGTGCGCGATATCTGTGCCTGCCCCGACACCTGGCGCGCGGGCAACATCATCGTGCGTGAAATAGACAACGTGCGCGCGCAGGTCGGAGTTGACCATGTGTTGCTTGGCCTTTCCGGCGGTGTTGACTCTTCTGTCGTGGCAGCGCTGCTGCATCGCGCGCTCGGCGAGCAGCTGCTCTGCGTATTCGTCGATACGGGCCTGTTACGCTTCGATGAAGGCGACCAGGTGATGGCGATATTTGCCGAGCACCTGGGCGTGAAGGTGATCCGCGTCAATGCCGAAGATCGCTTCCTTGCTGCGCTGGCGGGTGTCGAAGACCCGGAAGCCAAGCGCAAGATCATCGGCCGGCTGTTCATCGCAGTATTCGACGAGGAGGCCGCGAAGCACACTGATATCCGCTGGCTCGCGCAGGGCACGATCTATCCCGATGTCATCGAATCGGCCGGCTCCAAGACCGGCAAGGCGCATGTCATCAAGTCTCACCATAATGTTGGTGGCTTGCCCGCGCACATGAAACTCAAGCTTGTCGAGCCGGTGCGCGAACTCTTCAAGGACGAAGTGCGGAAGATCGGTGTCGAGTTAGGCTTGCCACGCGAGATGGTCTATCGGCATCCCTTCCCCGGGCCGGGTCTGGGCGTGCGCATCCTCGGTGAAGTGCGCCGCGAGTTTGCTGAACTGCTGCGCCAGGCGGACTACATCTTTATGGAAGAACTGCGCCGCGCCGATCTCTACGACAAGGTCAGCCAGGCCTTCGCGGTTTTTCTGCCCGTACGTTCTGTGGGCGTGATGGGTGACGGTCGCCGCTACGACTGGGTCATCGCGCTGCGTGCCGTCGAGACGGTCGACTTCATGACCGCACGCTGGGCGCATCTGCCCTACGATTTCCTCGACCACGTCTCCCGCCGGATCATCAACGAGATCGATGGTATTTCACGGGTGGTCTACGACATATCAGGCAAGCCGCCAGCGACGATCGAGTGGGAGTAGGGCGGCTGTAGGAGCGGCTTCAGCCGCGATCGCCGATTCCCGAGCCTTCTGCCTGATCCACCTTTCAACCTCAGCTACCCATCAGTAACCATGCCCGAATCGTGGGCTATTGCACTGTATCCGCGAGAATCTGTTTTCGTTAGGCGATGACATCACCTTTCTGTCTGGGCACCGACTCACATCGACGGTTGATGAAGAGCGGCGCAGCGCCTTGCTGCAGTTACCGCAGACTAACGCCGCAAAGCCTTACGCCGCTGCCGGCGCCCAAGAAGCGCTAACAGGCCAGACGACAACAGGGTCAGCGTAGCGGGTGCTGGCACGGCGCGCGCCTGGATGCTGAACGTACCTCTGTCTGCGAAAGCGCTCGGATTTACTGGCACAATTTTCGGGACAATAACCGACTCAAACCCGACGGCATTGATTTCATTGCCGTCAGTAGCTGCAAATGCGAAGCTGTAGTGCGCATCAGGTTCATCAACCGGACCCACCACGAATGCACCCATCCAAAGGTAGGCGCCGTTAGGCGACACGCAAGGCACGTTGTGGTCCAGCACGCCGAATGCGGTATCACCAGCTCCGCAGGCGCCAAATCGCGTGGGTGAGTTCGCCACAGCGGTCAAATCAAAGCCGCGATTAACCCATACCGTCGTGAAATTGCTGAATGGACTGGCTAACGCATCGTCATAGACGAACGAGCCATTAGTTGGCTGATGCGTACCATTGACCAGCGTAAAATTGATGTCGTAAGTAACCGGCGATGCGATTGATGTCGCAGCTACCATACTGAGCACGCAAGCAAACAGAACGGGTTTTGTGCACATGGATATTTCCTCCTTGCGGCAGAGTTGAGCGCAGGCTTTCGGAAGTCTCAGCAAGCGTTATGCTAATTACAAATAAGATCAGACTTTGGTTGCTTTGCGCCGACGTACGACATCGAACAATCCCAATAGCCCGGAGCCCAACAGCCACACCGTAGCTGGGGCTGGCACGGCCGCGACATCGCCGTTGTGGACAGCGAGCGCATAAAAGGTCGCCGTGTCGCTCGGCCAGTAGGGATACTGATAGCCGCCGGTAAAGGCAAAACTCCACTCGCGGCTGGCATCCGAAGCCAATACCGTACTTGACCAGTAATACTTGTCAGTCCGGAAGTTGGAAAACAGCTCATAGGGAGAGTTGTGATAGGTCGTAATCGCGTAACCAGCCCAACCACCCAGCTCGGTGTAGAACAGGTGCCCCATCTCGCTAGCGCTGCAGCTGAGTCCATAAGACATGCCACCGTTATTGAACTGACACGATGAATCCGGCTGTGCCGTTACAGGCAGGCGCCAGCCGCTGACACCATCGATCACCAGACTGCTGGCCCAGGTGCTGGCGGCGTCCAGAGTCATCGGACCCGCGATATTGGCGTTTGTCGCCCAGCTAATGTTGAGGTCAGTGTCGTACACCGCGGCGCCGTTCAGACGGGAGAGGAGCGCAGCGTTGGCCACCGATGACCCAGCCAACACGACAAGGAATAGAACCGTCGCGACCGAACGATGGTGAGATTTCATGCGACTTCTCCTAAGTTATCAGTCGGCGGACAGGAAATTGAAAACCCTGTTCTGTTGAGACATCGGCCGGTTGTCGCAGACTCCAGCACGCCCTGAGCAGCCGGGCTACGCACCAGGTGCCTTGCGTCGCGCCATCCCCAGGAGTCCTGCCAGTCCGCTTCCCAACAGTAGCACTGCCGGTGGCGCAGGCACTGTCGCGAACGACAAGGGAGCACCGTTTTGCGTGACGCTGAAGCTCAAAACCGGCGCGCTGGCTGCCATGAAATCAAATTGCACCGCGGGCAGATTGGGCGGGCCGGGTGGCCGGATAACCCAACTGGCCGGATCGAGTGCGGTAGCGCCGGTGAGCATGTAGAGGATGGTGAACTGGTTGCTGCCGTCGCTGGCGGTGAAGGAACCGGCAGAGGTCCAGGTGCCGTCCCGGTTCTCCGCAGAAGTGGGTGGCTGCGCGTAATCAGCGAAGCTGATGCCATCTGTACCTGCCGCTGGCGTCATGCCCCAGTAGAAGCTGAACGATGATCCCGCTCCCGGGTTGCTGATCGCCGGCAGCAGCACATCCGCAAGATCGAGGCCGGGCACGACTGGCGGGCCGGGCGGCAAGGTCGGGTTTGCATTGAAGCCTACCTGGAAGACCTGCGGCATGATCGGTGGTCCGGGCGGTATCCCCACCAGATCAAAGCCCGGCAACCCGTTCGGCAACATGGCATTGGGGCTGATGACGGCGGCGTGCACCGGAGCGGTTTGCGCCATGGCCAAGCCGGTGAGCAGGACGATTGAGAGCAGAACGCGCTTCATGTCAGAGCCGCTGCTTTTGATTGTAGACCTGATAGTGCGCTTACCAGCCCGGATTGCAACCGGGTGAAACAACCCGTAATCAGAATATGTAAGATCCGGGCTGCTGGCTTTCTTCGGACTACCGTTCCTGGCCAGGCCCGCAGTCAAAGCGGGCAGAATAAATTGATGCTTGTAGGTGCTTGTACAGAACCTGGCTGTACTTCGAGTCGGAGATACTTTCGCTATCGAGAATTGCGTGCCGGTAAAAAGATTATCGAAAACTCTCGGTGTGACAGCCAGTTAGGTCACTTGATGGCAGGGTTTTTGGTGTTTTCGGGGCAATTGGTGTTCTTAGGGCAGTGCCGTGACGGTAAAAACGCTACCCGTAGAGCGAAGCTCTAGTCGGGGCAACGGCTTCACGGTGCCATTGATGATCGAGCAGGAGCGGCTTTAGCCGCGATCCCGGATCAATTTGGGATGAACATCAGCACCATACTATTCGGCTCTGCGTCAGCGAATCTATTCCGGATGAGAGCAGCGGTTAATGCAGCGGTCGGCTAAAGGTCAGCATCAGGCCACCATCCTGGGGTATCAGCATCAGCGACGATTGTTGTTCGTTAGCGTCGCGCCGGTGCATGACGAAGTGGGCAGAGAAGTAGCCAAGTGCGGCGCCAGCGACGACGTCCGACGTCCAGTGCTGATTGTCTTTCACGCGCAGGTAGGCGACGCCACTCGCTGCGCCGTAGCCCAATATGCGCCTGACCCAGCGGAAGTCGTCGCTGCCGGATTCGGCGAACACCGTAGCTACTGCGAAGGTCGTACTGACATGCAGGGAGGGCATTCCGTCCCCTCCGTGAAACCACCGATCCGGATCGTCTGTTTCGTTGGGTCGCTCGCGGCCCAAGCCCAGGCGCAATAGCGCTGTGCTCGCACCCGTAAGAGCGCCGGCCTCAATCATGGAGCCCAGTTCGCGGTGGCCGGGTTTGCTGTCCAGGTAGCCGGCGTATATCCAGGTGCCGCCGATCAACGCAACAGCGGGCAGAAAATCTCGCAGTTCGTTGTCGTCCCGCGTATCGAGTGGCTTATTTTCATCGACAAAGTGATCGCGCACCGTACTGTCGACGCCCCGGGCTGCAGCGATCGCCAGCAGGCTGCCACCCGCGTGCAGCCAGTCGCTGGCGTCCCAGCGTAGCGGCGCAGTGAAGTACAGGCCCGCATCCGTGAGCACTTCCCGGGGTTCGACAGCCTGCGCCGATACCAAGGCCGGCAAGCTGAGGCCGGCCAGCAACAGCCCGGCAGCGCACAACAGCAGGCGACCCCCGGCGCACCCAGATGTCCGCTGCCGGGCAAGGCCTGAGCCGGCAGTGCCGACACTTCTGTGTGAACGCATTTAGCGGACCTTCTGCAAACACAAAAACGGATAATACGTACACTGCGGCAGATAAGCCCAAAATTGGCGCATTCCGTCCGATTCAGCCCATGTCGGAATTCTGGATCCGGGCTGTTGAATGGCATACTGCCCATGCGGTCAGCCCTGCGCTCGCCTTTCTCCACCCTGCCGATGCCTTCATCGCCTTCATGGGTCCGGACGAGCGTATCCGCGACTCGGGCCAGAGTGGCGAGCAGCGCAAGCTCACGAAGAGGGGCGACCTGGAACTGCGTTGACTGTTGTGTCCTTTGCGCTGTTACGTACCGGCACCGACTTCAACCTGGAACTTCGCCTCAGGGGTTGCCTATGCGACATGGAATCTCTTCGCGCTGGGTGTGGAGAAAATCTGCCTGACCGGCAGGTCGGCAGTGTCGCCCAACAGCAAGTTGCGGAAGACTTTGCGAGAGGCGGAGAGCGCTCGCCGCCATTGACTGGACTGGCGGCTGAACTCCAAGGAATCGGCACCCGCGCAGTGCTGTTGGCGCGCTAGCGGAATGCCGGAACCAGGCAATTTAACCTAATGCCGTTAAGGTCTGATTCAGGCGCAGTTAGCCTAGAGTGACCCAATAGTTTTTCATTCAAAGAGCGTTTTGCCATGCGCCAGCTACTCAAATTCCTCGCCCTGTCTGCTGCGCTGCTAACGATTGCCGCCTGTGGTGGTGGGGGTGGCGGCAGTTCCGGTAGTTCTGGCAGCGTTGCACCGCTAGCGCAGGTGGCCACGGTAGGCATCGCGCTGACTGACGCCCCGTCGCCAGAGTATGACCAGGTGCTGGCCACCGTCACCTCGGTTCAATTGCTGGGCAATGGCGCGCCGGTAACGGTGTTTTCCGGCGCTGAGACCATCGATCTGCTAAGGCTGGCGGGTTACTCGGAATTGTTCGCGGTCAGCGACCAGGTACCGGCCGGCACCTATAACAAGATTCGACTCATGCTGAGCAATCTGGAACTGGTGACACTGAACCCGGATGGCACCGTCGATAAATCGATCACGGCGAAACTGGTCGCCAATGGCAAGATCGATCTCAACCCACGTGGGCCCTTCGTTGTTGCAGGCGGCTCCACACTGGTGATTACCCTCGACTTCGACGTGAAGAAATCCCTCAAGATCAAGGAGACTGGCCACGGACAAGTCATCGTCCGGCCGGTAATTTTCGTCGATATAGCCAATGGTCAGCCTGCCCCGGGCCTGACCCGCATTCACGGCCTGGTTACCATCATCAATACCGATGGCAGTCTCCGCCTGTGCCAGACCGCGCTCGTGTCCTCGGCTTTTGACGACAACCGACACGGAGGCTCCGATCGCTGTGTTCGCGTCTCGACAGACGGCAACACCGGCGTGTTCGGCCCGAATGGACTGCCGGAGCAAATTGCCGACCTGACTGTGGGCGAAGAAGCCACGGTTTTTGGACGGCTGCGTCCCCTGGACGATGCAAACGACCATGATGATGATAACGATGGCATCAACGACGAGGACGATGACAACGATGGCCGTGGTGATCATCGAGTCGCCGACCGGAATCACGATGGAGAGGCCAACGAGCGGTTTGGTCTCGATGCCTACATCATCGAGGAAGGTCTACTTGGCACGTTCAAGCGTATTGCGGGTACTGTCACCTTGCCTGTCGATTCCGCTACCGATCGCTTCGAGTTCGATGTGGCACCAAGCCAGGGTCTCATCGTTGACGGCGCTATTGCCGCCCAGCTTTATCCCAAATCCCGCATCTTTTCGGCCGCTGGCGTTGAACTGACCCGCGACAGCCTGGATACCGGTGTCCACGCGATTGCCGACTCCGTACTGGCGATCTCGAATGGCGAGGCCGATGTACTCCGGACCGCACTGGTAACGGTTGACGATGTGACTGTGGGAGAAACCGCTGTCAGTGGCTCGGTACTGAGCGTGAACGGCAACAGTCTGCGCATGAGCACTGCTACTGGCGACCGCTGCGTCCAGGCGGAAACTGCGGACATCTTCCTCATCGACGAAAGCCACGGCAGCCTGGAAAGCACACGCGGTTCACTGGCCGACCTGCAATCGGGACAGCACATCAACGTCTTCGGTACTGAGGGTATCGGCGGCTGCGTGATCGCGGACACCATCCTTGCGCAGGTCGACTAGGCGTACAGGACACTCAAATATGCTACCCGGGCCAATCCGGGAAACGGGAGATTTGGGTTCTGGTGCATTGACGGTCAGGCCATAGAATTCGCGTCCCGTTCAGAGGAGGGACCGGTTGTCGAAAGGTACTGCACGCGACTCCATTTATCGGCGTCGCCGCTTCTCGCCCGAAACCATCGAACTCTGTGTTCGCTGGTACATCACGTACAGGCTGAGCTATCGGGACCTGTCGCGATGATGGCCGAGCGCGAGATCGTCGTTTCTCGCACAACCATCATGCGCTGGGTGCTGCGGTATGTGCCGGACTATGGGTGTCGATGGCAGCCGTGCCACGCACCGTGGCTTGCGCTTGCTTGACGAGGCAGATGGTCGTTGGTGGCAAGTGGAGGTCAGGGCGCGTCGCTATCTCAGCAACGTGGTTGAGCAGGACCATCGCGCCATCAAAGAGCGGTGCGCTTCAGTAATTCGCCAATGCACCAGAACTTTTGTTTGGCACTGACACATTTACGAGGGGGCCGGAATACCGGGCTGGCAGATCCTGCTGATGGGGTGCCTGAAAACGTCTTTCCTCAGTCGGCGGCCAAGGGTGGCAGGGGGTTCGGTACGCGTGGCAGCAGCGGCGCGATCTCCGCGCTGCTGAGTACCCTGCCGGCCGCCACCAGCTTGCCGTCAATCACCAGTGCCGGGGTGGACATCACCCCGTAAGCGGCGATCTGCGCGTAATCGGTAACCTTGTCTATGTCCGCCTGCAGTCCCTGCTGCTCAAGGGCGAGACGGGTGTTTTCGGCGAGGGTCAGGCACTTCTTGCATCCGGAACCGAGGATCTTGATCTGCATATGAAGTGCTCCAGGGGGTCAGATGAACAGGTATGCAAAGACATTAAACAGGTAGCCGATCAGGACGATACCAATCGTCACAATGCCGAAGAACAGGGCCAGCAGCGGCGCCTTGACCACTTTCTTGAGCATGATCAGCGATGGTAGCGACAGCGCCGTTACCGCCATCATGAACGCCAGTGAGGTGCCCAGGCCGACGCCCTGGGTAACCAGGGCTTCGGCAATTGGCAAGGTGCCGAATATATCGGCGTACATCGGTACCCCGATCAGGGTAGCCAGCGGTACCGACCACCAGTTGCTCTGTCCCAGCAATGCCTCGATCCAAACGGCCGGAATCCAGTTATGGATGGCGGCGCCGATGCCCACGCCGAGCAGCACATACAGCCACACACGGCGAAAGATGTCGCTGACCTGTGCCCAGGCAAACGTGGCACGATCACGCCGGGTAAGCGGTGTTTGCTGTAAATCGAGAACCGGGCTGTGCAGGACAAAGCCCTCGATGTAGCGCTCCATTCGTGCCCTGCCGATCAGTGTGCCGCCAAAGACCGCCAACACCAGACCAATCAAGACGTAGGCGATGGCAATCGACCAGTTGAAAATACTGGCCAGCAGGATCACCGAAGCCAGGTCCACCAGGGGTGAGGAGATCAGGAAGGCGAATGTCACCCCCAACGGCAAGCCGGCACTGGTAAAGCCGATAAACAGCGGAATCGACGAACAAGAGCAGAACGGCGTGATGGTGCCCAGCAGTGCGCCCGTAATCCTGGCTTTGACGCCGCTCATGTCACCGAGGATCCGTCGGGTACGCTCCGGCGGGAAATAGCTTTGCACCCAGGAAATGCTGAAGATCAGCGCGCCGAGCAGGATAAAAATCTTGATCACGTCGTAGATGAAAAAATGCAGGCTGCCGCCCAACCGCCTGGCGGTATCCATGCCGAAGCCGTCTTCCAGCAATTTACGCACCAGCAGCGCCAGCCAGTCCATGCGCAGCAGCTGGTCATTCAGCCATTTGAGTATTTCCACGCCTCAATTCCTCTCGACCGGCGTGCATTGCTCATGTCAGTACTTTCTGCAGGTGAGCAAGGATACCAGCCAGAGTGTTACCGGCACTTTGACCAACACACCGGCTTCAATAAACCGTGCCAGGTGCCGCTGCGGCAGTCACTCATCCACCGAAGGTGGCAGCAAAAATCCCGTGTCGCGGTTGATCGGGCGAAAGTTGCTCATAGGCGCTGGCCGAGGTGACACCGGCGGGCGGGGGCAACCCAAGGGTCGGCCAGTGGATCATCGGCGCGACATGAGGCGCAAGTGCTATCTAACGGCAAATCGGATCTTCTTCGTGCCACTGCGAACGGAGCGGAATTTGTCGCCCCTCTAGTCAATTGCTCTACCGCGCGCCTGACGCGGTTGTCACGCCGCTCGCAAGTGCAACTCGCGCGGCCAGACGTTATGCGCCGGTTGCACATAATGCCTGCTCCACGACCTGGCTGAGCTTGGAGCGGGGTTGGATTTTCCTCACCGCCAGCGGCGACATTCGGCTCGGGGCCATCGCGAGGGCGCGCGCGGGCAATCGTCCTTGCCTGTTTCGTCCGTAATAGCTATTCTAGCTGCCATGAAAAGCGTTACCGCCCTGGAAGCCAAAAACCGGTTCGGCGAAGTGCTGGAGGCTGCCCAGCGTCAACCCGTCAGCATTACGCGCAACGGTCGCCCCTCGGTGGTGATGATTTCCGCAGAGAGCTACGCCCGTCGGCAGCACATGTCGCGCAAACGACTGCGCCAGGCCATGCAACGCGCTGGCGAACACGCGGCCGCTCAGGGCATGACCGGGGACGTGCTGGACAAGCTGCTCACGGATGAAAGCTGAAAGGCTGGTCATCGACAGCAACGTCTGGATTGCAGCGCTGATCTCGCCCACCGGAGCAGCGCGTCAGCTCGTGGATGCTGTTCTGGACAACGACATCGACATACTGATGTCGGAGGCGACGTTTACTGAGCTGGTGTCACGTCTGGATCGAGCCAAGTTTGATCGGTACCGCGAACCTGAGGCCTGGAATTTGTTCCTGTCCGAACTGGTGGAACTGGCGCTCTGGCTCGAGGATGCCGGAACAGCGACAGGCATCTCCCGTGATCCGGACGATGACAAGTTTCTCGCGCTCACAGCGATCGGGCAAGCCGACGCGATCATCAGCGGCGACCGCGACTTGCTGGAGTTGGTCACTTATGAAGGCATTCCCATCCTCACGCCAGCGCAGTTTATGCAGCGTGTGAGCTACTCGGAGTAGTGATCGCAGGGAAGAATCAGGGACGATCCCGTGACGAAAAAAAGAATGAAAAAACGTTTCTACAAGACAAGAAGTTAACTCACTTGCTGCCGTCGGAAGGATGACGCGCTGCTCGATTCAGGCGGATTTCCGGGCAGACTGTGGCAGGGCAGGTGGATTGAAATCCTGGTCACATCCCGAGGGCTACGAATGGTCTTACGGAGAGATCTGCGGTGCATGACTCATGGTGTCGCCAGTAGCCTGACAAGCAGGCCGTAAGAGGGCTGGCGCTATGGCGACAGCCCTCCTCCGGAAAGCAACCTTACTGCTTGACCAGGGCCAGCATGTCGCGCTGGGCGACCTTCACCATGCCGACGACTTCTTCGTGATATGCCGCAGGATCAGAGATGCTGGCGGTGTACACGAACTGCGCATCAGCGCCGGAGAGTACGCCGAGAAATTTCCCCATCCCGCCCTTCTTTTCTCCGCCTTCCAGCGCGAAGAAATCCGTACCACCGAGCAGTGGTGCAGTCAGACTCACGACGACATCACCGTCCTTGGCAGGGGGTGAGTTGTTGCCAAAGTTCGCCTTGTAGCCGCCCGGCGCCGATTCGCCCTTGGGGTTTGCAGCCGGCGTACGAAAGGCAATGCGCGTCTGTTCCGGACGCAGACCGACCTGCACGAAGGCGCTGCCCGTGTACGTGTTGTGGTGTGTGCTCGAGAATCGATCGACAGATGCATTCGTGGAGCCCACCATTACCACGTATGTGGCTTTGACCAGATTCGCGTTGAGCTCTTTGGCAAGTGCGACTTCAAGGCCCGGCAGGTCCCAGGTCTTCGCTACAGAAATGCTGGATGGTCCGCCTTCCGTCGAGCTCTTACCGCCCATCCCACTGAACCAGCCCTTGATCAGGTTCTTTGTCGGCGACGCGAACTTGCCGGTCTCCGGTGAGAATGGCAGATAAGGATGCAGGCTGCCGGGGCTGACCAGCATGGTGTCGCCTTCCATGTTGCCGAACTTCGAAAAGTTGGCAATGCCTGCGTTGCTTATGATCGTCGGGAAGCCGGCGCTGCCCAGCACCGCTGACTCCGGCAGCACTTCAAACCCATTGGCGTTGAGGTCCGCCTGCAACTGCATGTAGATATCGTCGGCTATCTCCCCGAGCAGCTTGGGGTCCATGTCTGGCATCACCAGCGTCGACGAGGCGTCGGTCTTGGCGGCAAACATGCTGCTGGTGTTGGTCTTGTCCCCACCCGTCGAGGCCTGGAACGACACCATCACGCTGGTGATGGCAACACGTTTGGTCACAGCAAGCGCCGCAGGCGTGCTGTCGGTCATGGCCACTTCGGCCGAAGTGCCGGGTGCCTCAGCATGAGCTATTGAAATCGCCATAAGAACTGCCGCGCAGACCGCGTGCGTGGCCATTATTTTTTTACACAAGTGAATCTCTCCGGACTAAGGAGCGCCGCACTCTACGCTATGCGATCACTCCAAAAAGCCGAGTGTTACCCGATTATCGGATAACACCAGGCATTGTTACTTGCGGCTGGCCGCTACCTGCGGCTATGCAAGCCAGTGGGAAGGCCGATGATTTGCGGCCGCCGTCGGGCCGACTGCGATGCGATGGATCCCTGGTCTGTCGTTCATCGCCATGGCGATCTGGATCCTCATTCCCGACAGGCTGGAGGATGACAAGGACGCTATCCCTCGCTTTGGAGTGTTCGGCACGACCCTGATCGCGTTCTTCCTGCTTGAGATGGGCGATAAGACCCAGATCGCGACGGTCGTACTGGCAGTGAAGTACAGCTCGCTCCTGGGGGTCGTGATGGTCGCGTATACAAGGTGTAATTCTGATTACTTGAAGGCGGGCCCAGCAGTTTTTGCAATCGCGTTAGCCAGCAACTGGAGCGTCAGCCCTGGCTCGCGGGTGCGGACTATTCCTATGTCGATATCAGCCTGTTGGTGACGACGAGCTCTGCTGGTTGGGTTGATATCGATCCTGCTAGTACCAGGCCATCCCTCAAGTGCTGGTATGAGCGCGTGACCTCACGTTCTGCTGCACAGCTCTGAGCTGCGGGTGAGCCGCAGGAAGAATTGCCCATACAAGGTATACCATCACTTTAATCCGTGATTTGCCGTCATGCGCCTGTAGGTTCAGCGCTGCAGCAGCTTGACGATAGCAGTCCGGTCTGCGAGTACGGCAAGATCCCGTGCCGTACGATGATCTACGTTCACGACCCTGGCATCGGCGCCCGACGCCAGCAACAGTTTTACAGAGTCGTCACGGCCTTGCGCCGCTGCAGTCATAAGGGCCGTGTTGCCGGTCTTGTTGCGCAGGTTCGTGTCTGCCCCGGCCTTTATCAACTGGCTGATGACGCCGGAGTGGCCAGCCGTTGCGGCAGCGATGAGCGCCGTGTTGCCATCGCGACTGCGCGCATCGATAGCGACGCCCAGGCGCAGCAACACCGCTACCGTGTTCCGGTCACCGCGCCGGGCCGCAGCGATGAGCGGCGTTTCGTTTTCGCTGTCGCCGGCATTCATGTCGGCATCATGGTTTGCGAGAAGCTCAACGAGCTGCGTCTGCCCCGCCTGCGTGGCTGACAGGACTGCCGAACGCCCCTTGTCATCACGGCTGTCCGGTTTGGCGCCTGCATCGAGCAGGGCGCTTACGATGGCCGTCGACCCCAGGCCGGCAGCCCTGATCAGTGGCGTCACGCCGCCGGGCCCCTTCTGCTCGGCTAGTGTACCAGCGAGCAGCAACTCGCTTGCCACGGCCTGCTGGCCGCCTGCGATAGCCAGCAACAACGCAGTCTGCCCGTTGCGGTCACGCTCGTTAGGCCGGGCACCGCTGCGGATCAACAGACTCGCGATCCCGGCGTGCCCCTTGTCGGCGGCGTGCATGAGGGCGGTGGTTCCGTTTGCATTGCTGGTGTTCGCGTCGGCACCGTGATCCAGGAGCAGTACAACGATTTCCTGATGGCCGCGCTCTGCGGCACGGCTGAGGGCTGTTTCGCCGGCCTGGTCACGCGCTCCGATGTCAGTGCCGGCCGTGACGAGCTGCTTCACCAGTTCGGCACTGCCTCGCCATGCGGCGTAGATCAACGGTGTCGCACCGGGAAGCGTGCCTGCGGAATCGTTCGCGCTGGCAACTGTCGGTGCCGTTGAATCGCGCTGGGGAAGAACTTCCCTTGCGCCACGACTGGTGAGGAGACGGACCACGTCCGGGTGATTGCGTTCGCGCGCTGCGGTAAGCGCGGTCCATTGCCGCTGGTCGGTCTGGTTCACGGCCGCGCCGCCGTCGAGCAATGCCTTTACCGCTGTTGTGTGGCCGGCTGCTGCGGCGATGATCAGCGCCGGATTGCCGTGGCCATCGGGTTTGTCGAGCGGTGCACCGGCCTGGATCAACTGGGCCAGGATATCGGTAGAGCCAGCCTGCGCGGCCATGTGCAGCGCGCTGCTGCCGGTGTCGTCTGTTGTGTCGGTTGCGGCACCAGCGGAAAGCAGCAGTTTCACGGCCTCCGCATACTTGCCGCCCACCGCTTCCATGAGGGCGGTGCGGCCGTGTTCGTCCGCGGCATCTACTGCTGCATTGGCTGCGAGCAGACTGCGCAATGTCGCGCTGTCGCCGCGTTGTGCCGCACGCCGGAAGGCTGCCGGGTCCGCTGTCGGTTTGGCTGCGGCATTGGCCTGCAGGTCCTTCAGTCGCAACGCTGCCCGCGCGTTGCCGGCTGCCGCCGAGCGTTCGTACCAGTTGCGTGCCGCCGCAGCGTCTCGTGGAACGCCCGAGCCGTTGTCCAGCATTTGCGCATAGTTGTACTGGGCCCACGCATCGCCACTGGCAGCGACCTCTTGCATGAGTATTGCGGCCCGGACTGCATCACGCGGTACGCCATTGCCGGCTCCATAGAGCATCGCCAGTTGATACCGCGCCTGCATGTCGCCACGCTCGGAGAGCGCGGTATATATGTGTGCTGCAGTGTCAAAGTCCCGTACGCGCACCGCGGTGCGGGCTTCTTCCATTGTCTGGGCGTTGCTGATGCCGGTCAGAATGAAAATAAAAAAGATGCTGGCTGTAAGGTTCCGGAGGCGTGCCATCAGGCGGTCCCGTACTTCGTTTCGACATTTACGCCGATCGCGTTCAGAAAAGCTGTGGGCAGTACGCCGCCGGCACTGATGATCACGGCGTCGTTGTCGAGGGTCGCTTGCCTGTCTTCGTGTCGCAGGAGAACCTTGTCTGTTTCGATGCCGACGACTTCAGAGCGCAGCAATACCTTTATCCGGCCGGCTTCCGCAGCCGCCTGCAGGCGCTCGCGGTTGGCAGGTTTGACGCGGCTGAAAGCTTCGGACCGATAGGAGAGGGTAACGCCTGCGCCGGGTACTTCACTGATGGCTGTTGCAGCTTCGAGCGCGCTGTCACCGCCGCCGACAATCAGCACACGGCAGTTGCTGTACTGTTCAGGTTCGATGAGTTTGTAGGTAACCTTGCTCAGGTCTTCACCGGGCACACCGAGCTGGCGCGGCGTGCCGCGACGTCCGATCGCGAGCAACACGTTCCGGGCCAGGATTTCGCGTGTGCTGGTCTGGACCCGGAAGCACTCGCCGTCACGGCTGGCGGCCACGACCCGTTCCTTGAAGCTGATCGGCACGCCGGTATCGGCTTGTACTTTCTGCCAGTAAGCCAGCAGTTCTTCCTTGCTCGTGTTGCCAAACTTTACCTCGCCGACGAGCGGCAGATGTGCGGTGCCGGCCATCACCAGTTTGCCGCGCGGGTAGTGAGACACCATGCCGCCAAAGGAATCCTGCTCGATGGTCACAAAGTTCAGTTTCTGCTCCATTGCCGCCAGCGAGGCGGAGAAGCCGGCCGGTCCGGCGCCAACGATCACGACGTCCAGGATGGAGTCCTGTTTTGGCTTGCGCGTGGCGGCGATGTAAGTAACGGCCTGCCGGCCCTGCTCGATGGCGTTGCGGATCAGTCCCATGCCACCGAGTTCGCCGGCGATATAGATGCCGGGTACGTTGGTCTGGAAGTCCGGGCCGACATCCGGAATGTCCATGCCGCGACGCTCGGTGCCAAAGACCAGCGTGATGGCACCGACCGGACAGGCGGTACGGCAGGCACCATGACCGATGCAATCGCTCGGACCGATCAGTTCGGCCTTGCCCCGGATCATGCCGAGCACCCGGTGCCCTGGCATTTCCGGGCAAACATTGATGCAGGCCTTGCAGCCTATGCACTTGGTCGGATCGATGACCGGATGAATGGCCGGCGGTTCGGTCAGGCCCGCCGCGTGCGCGGCATCACGCACGGCCGCACTCTGGCGGTGCAATCGGTTCTGCACATAGCCGTATGCTGCGACGATTGCCACTGCAGGTACCGCATACGTCATCAATGCTACTGAATCGCTCATGGTCTCAGTCACCAGAAGATGGATTGGCCCGCCCTGCCCGTTGCAGACGTCCGCCCATTTTCGGTGTCCCTTCGGTGCGGAGATGTGCGCGCCTTCACAGTGTAGGCGTGCGGCCGCCGCTACCGTTAGGGGGCTGACGTCGGGAATCCGTGGCCTCGGACAAGTGCGTGGTTGCCGGTTGATTTTATTGTCTGGAGACGTCTACTGAGTTGGTGGGGAAGGGATGAATAAATGAATGGGGTATCGGCGACGGCAGGCGCTGTGAGGGCAGAGACGGGTACGGGAACATGGCAGAACCTGCGCGCTCTGTACTCGAGCTACGGGGCGCTGGCCGGATACGTCATCGCCACCATTCTTATCTATGTAGGCTGGCTTGGCCGCGATCAGCGCAACATCCATGCCGAATACGGGCTCGGCTACGCGCTGGGTATAATCGGCGGAACGCTGATGCTGATCGTGCTGCTCTACTATTTACGCAAGCGCGTGCGCTGGCTTGCACGCTTCGGCGCCATGAAGCACTGGTTTCGTATCCACATGATCCTCGGCATCGTCGGGCCGGTATTAATTCTCTATCACTGCAACTTCGAACTCGGCGACCTGAACTCGAATGTGGCGCTGTACTGCACACTGGCGGTCGCTGGCAGCGGCGTGCTGGGCCGTTACCTCTATGCGGGCATTCACCATGGCCTGTATGGCAGCAAGACCACGCTGCAGGAAATGGCCGGCGTACTGGAGAAATCAGAAGCCGGCGGCCATGTGAGTGCCTTGATGCAACCGATTCGTGAGGAACTGGCGGAAATCGACAGGCGCGTACTCGCAGCATCCCCCGGCATTATCGGCAGCGCCATCCGTCACCTCGACATCGTGTGGCGGACACGACGCAGCTACCGGCGCCTGGTGTTGCTGACACGCCAGGAAATCATGCACAAGGCGGCGAGCTCCGCAGTTGTTGGCCAGCATGCCGATCGTCTGGAAGCAACGATCTGCCGCTATCTGCAGGAACACTTCAGCCAGGCTCGGCAGGTGGCCCGCTTCAATTCCTTCGAGCGACTGTTTTCCCTCTGGCACATCGTCCACGTGCCATTCTTCGTAATGATGATCCTCTCCGGCCTGTTCCACGTTTTCGCCGTACACCTGTATTAAGCCTGATACGCCGGTGGCGCAGGGCATCAAACTCCGGCTGGCAGCGCTGCTGATATGCACGCTGATACCCCTTGCTGCCAGTGCCCTGGACTGGGAGAGCCTTGTGATGCCCGGCCCGGTGATCAGCGGTCATGCCGAGACCGAGAAAGAATGCCGCAAGTGCCATGTACCCTTCGCGCGTGACGAACAACGTGGTCTGTGTCTGGACTGTCACGACAAGGTTGCCGCTGACATCACCAGCAAAAAAGGCTTTCACTGGCGATCAGAGCCGGCCCGAAAAGGTGAGTGCCGGAATTGTCATACCGATCATGAAGGTCGCAACGCAGACATCGTGCGTCTGACGCCGCAGACCTTCAATCATGCCCTGACCGACTATCCGCTAGAGGGCGCGCACAAGAACGCTTCGTGCAACGATTGTCACAAGCCGAAGGAAAAGCATCGCGATGCGCCGTCCACCTGCATCGGTTGCCATGCGCAACAGGACGTACACAAGAAAGCCCTGGGTGAAGATTGCGTCAGCTGTCACAACGTAGTGGCCTGGAAGGACATCAAGTTTGATCACGCCAAGGCCACGGAGCAGCGTTACCCGCTGACGGGCGCCCATGACAAGGTTGAATGCGGATTGTGTCACGCCGGACAGCGCTACAAAGACACGCCCACGGCCTGCGTCGCGTGTCACCGGATCAACGATACGCACCAGGGGCAGCGCGGTACGGCCTGCGAAAAATGTCATCAGACGAGCAAATGGAAAGAGCAGGTCTTCGATCATGCGAAGAAAACCGGATTCGCCCTGACTGCAGGTCACGGGGGGCTTGCCTGCCAGTCCTGCCATGCCGGAAACGATTTCAAGAAAACCGCCGGTAAAGAATGTGTCGACTGCCATCGCAGCGATGACACGCACCATGGCCGGAACGGACCCGAGTGCAAGACCTGTCACACGACCAAGGCCTGGGATGAGACGAAGTTCGACCATGCAAAGGAAACGAAATTTCCGCTGCTCGGCGCGCATGCTGAAACCGGCTGCGTGGCTTGCCACAAGGGCGCAGCCAAAAAGGAAAAACTGGAGACGGCCTGCATCGCCTGTCATCGCGGTGACGATGTGCACAAGGAGTCCCTGGGTACCGCCTGCGGTGACTGCCATGGCCTAAAGACCTGGCAGAGCGAGGTGAGATTTGATCACGATCTGAGCAGTTTTCCGCTTGTAGGCCTGCACGCGACGACATCCTGTGAGTCATGTCACGTCGACAAGAAGTTCGATGGCACACCGTCAAAATGCGTCGATTGCCACCGGCCGGATGACGTGCACAAGGGAAAGCTGGGCGACAAGTGCGCCGATTGCCATACGCCCAATGACTGGCGCATCTGGACCTTTGACCACAACACCCAGACCAACTTCCGCATCGACGGCGCGCACTCGGATCTCCGCTGCCTCACCTGTCATGTGCGGCCGCCCGGCGAAGGGCGGGCGATGGCGCGCGATTGCGGCAGCTGTCATCGCAGGGACGACAGACATAACGGACAGTTCGGCATAGACTGCGCCCGCTGCCACAACACGCGCAGCTTTTCCGGCGCACGGCGGAGGACGCCATGACGGATATTGCGACGATGGTCCGGGCCGCAATGGTCCTTGCCGCCATTCTGGTTGTCGGTGCAGGTACGAGCGACAGGGCGGTGGCGCAGTCGGCTTACAATCCGGCCTTCGATCACTTCTCGACTGGCTGGTCGCTGGAAGGCGCGCACCGTGGTGTCGAGTGCGCGGGCTGTCACGTCGGTGGTGTTTTCCAGGGCACGCCGCGCCAATGCGTGGCCTGTCATTCACTGGCCGGGCTGGTCAAGGCCACACCGCCGCCGGTCAATCACATCCGCACCACCGATGAGTGCGATGCCTGTCATCGCGAGACGAGCTGGTCATATGTCAGGCCGGTCGATCACACCGCAGTGATAGGCACCTGTATCAGCTGTCACAACGGACAAACGGCAACCGGCAAACCGCCCACTCATATTCCGACCAGCAGTGATTGCGAGGCATGCCATCGCACGCGGGCCTGGGTGCCGACCAGGTAGGCTGATGCAGGCATCACCAATGATGGTACTGCCAGTAGCTGATGTCGTTCGTCGTACAGTTGTGCGTGTTCTGCCCGTTGTAGCGGCTGCCTTCCTTGCCTTCGCCGCCAACGTTGTTGCGGCTGAACCGGCCGGGATCGAGTCGGTGATGATCTCGCGTACCGGAGACACCGCGGACGTGGATATCCGCTTTGTCTGCCGGAACCGGTTTCTGAATCTGTCGCCAACCGGTCCTGCGCCGCGCAGCGAGATCACCCTGATACGCATGGACCAGTGCGCCAATTCCGGAGCAGCTGTCCGTGAAGCCACGCGACCTCCCGGCCGCCAGCTCGCTGCACTCAAGGAAATCGGCTATACGGCGCGTGGCGGTACCGATGCGGTCCTGAGCCTGCAATTCGATCGCGTCGTGCTGCTAAAGATCGAACAGTCAGGCGACCTGCACACGCTGCGCCTGCAGGTTCAGATTCCGGCCGGCTCGGTGCCTGACCCTGCAACAGACGAGCCGTTTACCGCAGCCGCAGTACCGATTGCCCCGCCGACCCTGAGTCCGGAGCAGATTGCTCGTGCCGAGGAGCGCGCGCGGCGAGCGATGGAGCCGCGACCGGCGGCGGCACCGGCCACGGTTGAGTTTGTGTTGAACCTGCGCTCATCACTACGGCCAATCGACCTTGGTGCAGAAACTTCCGGTCTCGCGCAGCGCAGCCAGCTCATCTATGTCGCAGATCTGACGGTCGATGACCAGGTGTGGCATCGCCTGCGTCTGGGCTTCTTCGCGACCGAGGCGGACGCCAATACAGCTCTCGTATCGCTGCTGCCGCGCTTTCCGGATGCGTGGGTTGCCCGGGTTTCTCCGACTGAGCGCCGCATGGCAGGGTCGGTAACTGTTGAGCCCGGGCCAGTGGCAGCAACACCGGCTGGCGGCGGGTCTGGCACGCTGACAGATGTGCAGTTGACCGAACTGCTCGCGCAGGCGCGTGGTGCATTTATTGATCGTGATTATCCGCAGGTCATTCTGCTTGCAACTCGCGTCCTTGACGCGCCGCCACATGCCGGGACGCCGGAAGCGCGGGAACTGCTGGGGCTCGCGCGGGAGCGTGATGGCCAGACCGCTGCTGCCATCGCAGAATATCAGCGCTACATTGCCGACTATCCGGACAGCGACGGTGCGGTGCGGGTCAGGCAACGCCTGGCAGCGCTTTCGACGGCACTTGAGCAGCCCCGCGACAGCATTCGCAACAAGGCCGATTCCGGGCGCGACAGTGCGTGGGAAGTTTATGGCGGAGTCTCGCAATACTATCGTCGCGACTCCGTGGACTTCGGCGGCGATTCCGCCACCGTCGAGCAGGCGGCCGTGTTCTCGGATGCGGATCTGGTCGCCCGCTATACCGGCGAGCGCTTCGATTTCGGCTCACGCGCCACACTTGCCTACAACCTGGATATGTCGGACAGCGATCCAAAGCCCGGCGACCAGACGCTGGTCTACAACCTGTATACGGATCTGAGTGACAGGGAAACGGACCTGTCGGCACGGCTTGGCCGGCAGACGCTGCGTAACCAGGGTGTGCTTGGCCGCTTCGACGGCGCGCTCGTGTCCTGGCAGTGGGCGCCAGACTATCGGTTGAACCTGCTCGCGGGATTTCCAGTCTACAGCTCCGACCAGAGCATCGATACGGATCGCAACTTCTATGGCTTCAGTGTCGATGTGCTGGGCCTGATGGATAGCGTCGACCTGAACCTGTTCTACAACATCCAGGACGTGGATGGCGTCAGCGATCGGGAGGCTGTGGGTGCGGAGCTACGGTATTTCGGCGGCAACAGATCCCTGGTCACAACGGTCGATTACGACATCGCCTATGGCGAACTCAACAGCTTGGTCGCAGTGGGTAACTGGACCTTTGAGGATCGCACAACCATCAACGCCAGGCTCGACTTCCGCAACACGCCGTATCTGACTACGGAAAGTGCGCTGGTTGGCCAGTCTGCATCGAGCATCCAGGGTTTGTTGTTGAGTTACTCAGAAGGCGAGATCCGCCAGCTGGCGCTGGACCGTGCCGGCGGCATGCAGAGCGTCGCCCTGGGAGTGGCCCGGCCGCTCTCTGAACGATTCCAGGTCAGTGCCGACGTCACGGCCTCGCAATATGACGGCACGCTCGCTTCGGGCGGTGTACGCGAGACGCCGGATTCCGGGACGCTGATTTATTCATATGTCAGCCTGATCGGTACCAGCCTGATGCGCGAGGGAGACATTTCAATTCTCAGTCTGCGTTACTCCGAAGGTGGTTCATTCAAGTCCACAGCGCTGTTTCTGGATACACGCTATCCGCTGACCCAGAACTTGCGGCTGAACCCGAAGCTGCTCGTGTCGCGCCAGGAAATTACGGTCGGCAATGAGACAGACCTGCTGGTGCGTCCCGGCCTGCGTGTGCTGTATCGGATGGCGCGCCACTTTCAGGTAGAGGTTGAAGTCGGCGGTGAATTCGGAAACCACGATAACGGTGGCGGTGAGACCAATAATTCAACCGGCTACTACCTGAATATGGGTTACAGCGCGGACTTCTGACATGGATGCTGCAATCAGAATGGCGAGGGCAATCCGGCGATGCGGTGTGCTGGCCGCAGTTGCCGGCATGGCGCTCGTGGCCTGTGGAACAGTCGAGCCCGGTCAGCGCGCTACGGAATACCTGGACGAGACAAGCGGTGCGACGATCACCCGCGTCGAGGCACCATTCACTTTCTATAGTGATGATCCATCGCGTGCAGCCAATGAACGCGACTATCTGGATGCCGCGCCGCTGGCAGTGAACCGGTCGGGCAAGTACTCGTGGTGGCTGTGGCTCGGCGTATGGAGCACGATCGATCGCGGTGCCTCCGGCGGGGATCCGCAACTGGCCGAGATCGCGGCAATACAGCTGATCGTTGACGGCGAACCGATGGAACTCGACATGCACCCAGGCACTGACCGACTTCCGGGCGGTGGACCGCTGCCTTACGCAGCGACGGTGCCTGCGAAAAACATTCTGCTGCCGCTTACGGGAAGCCAGGTGGCCCGCCTGGGCCGCGCTGCCACTATCAGCATTCGTACGGAAATGGCTGATGGCGAGGTGCGTCAATGGCAGTCATGGGAAAGACGCGGCAGCTGGACAGGTTTTGCCGAGCTTGCGGCTGCGCATTCAGGGTTGCTTCCATGACTGCGCCAAGGCTGTGCTGTGATGGAAGTCACTGTTTGCCGATCAACAAGACACTAGCGTGAACATACCCATATGACCCCGAAACTGTTGCAGAGAATGATGAGCGTTCCGGGAGCGGGGCTGATTGCCCTGCTGTTGATCCTGAGCGGCTGTTCGAATGCGCCTTCACCCCAGCCGGTTCACGCCTCGGCTGAACCCGTCATTCCTGATCACACCGCGTTTGCGGGCATCAGCTGCCTGAACTGCCACGGACTCGACCGGCCCGCGCCGGTTATCGACACCGCTACCGGGGCTGCCGTGATCCACGGTGGCGGTCAGGATTGCGGACAGTGTCATACGGCCGGTGGTGCAAGCTGGCGGATCTTTACTGCCTTCAGCCACTCGCCGGCGCCCGCTGCATGTTTCGACTGTCATTCTGCGGCGCAGCCCGCCGCGCTTGTGAACAAGATGCTCCACACCTATCCGGGCGTTGGGGATTGCGCGTCCTGCCACGTTGGCGGCGCCGGCGTGAGCTGGGCCGGCGGCACATACACCCATGAACCGTATCCCGGCAGCTGCGCGGAGTGTCATTCGGCGCAGCGCCCGACCACTGTTGTGAATGGTTTTTCCCACGACGCCGGCGGCACTGGCGATTGCTCGAGCTGTCACCACAGCCCGGGCGTCCAGTGGAACGACGGATTCTTCTCGCATGTACCGGCGCCGGCCAGCTGCTCCGGTTGCCATGCCGGCATTCGTCCGAACGGTCCGGTGGGCACACAGTCCTTCGATCATGCGATTGCCGGAACGGGCGACTGCAAGAGTTGTCATGCTGTGCAAAGCGCCACGCAAACCGACTGGAGCGGCGGCAGCTTCAGCCATAGTCCTGCGCCAGCCAGTTGCAGCGGTTGTCACCTGGGCATTCGCCCGGTCGGGCTGGTGGGATCGCCGGCCTTTGATCATGCCAACGGCGGCACCGGTGATTGTGCCAGTTGTCACCGGCCGAAGAGCAGCACACAGACCGACTGGTCCGGCGGGAGTTTCTCTCACAGCCCGACGCCTGCCACGTGCAGCGGCTGTCATGTCCCTGATCGCCCGGTGGGACTCGTTGGCACACCTTCCTTCAATCATGCAATAGCAGGAACCGGTGACTGCAAGAGCTGTCACGCTGTGAAGAGCGCGACGAAGAGCGACTGGCGAGGCGGAACCTTCAGCCACAATCCGGTACCGGCGACGTGTATCGACTGTCACCTGGCACAACGTCCGGTGACCCTGACCAGTAGCGGCTTCGATCATTCGATCGGCGGTCTGGGTGATTGCTCAGGCTGTCACCAGAATGCCGGAGTCCGCTGGACGGGTGCGATTGCCGGTTACGATCACAGCACCATGCCTGCCAATACCCGCTGCGACAGCTGTCACGCTGCGAAGCGCCCGGCTGCGGCGGTCAATGTGGCCTGGCCTGGTCATGCAGCCAGCCCGAACAAGTTCCTGCATTCAGTGATGCCTGCGACAGACTGCAAGGGCTGTCATCTCGATCCCGGTGGCGTGTGGGCGGGTGGCATCTATACGCACAGCCCGAATCCCGGGCAATGCACCACCTGTCATCTGGGTCAGCGTCCGGCGGGACTGACTGGTTCACCGCTGTTCAACCACGCGCTGGGTGGCACCGGCGACTGCGTTGCCTGTCATGCCGTCAGAAGCGTCAGCAAGACCGACTGGACGGGCGGTACGTTTACGCATACGACCGCGATTACAACTTGTTCCGGCTGCCACGAATACCGGCGGCCAGCTGATGTGCTGCATACGACGCAAGCCACCGGTGACTGCAAGAGTTGTCATGCGCCGAAGAGTGCGACGAAGAATGACTGGACAGGTGCCACCTTTAATCATGTACCGAAGCCCACCAGCTGTGCGAGCTGCCACATCGCGCAGAAGCCGGCAGCGGCCGTGCGCGGTACTGCTACGTCCACTGATGGCAAGAGCTATCAGAATGACTACCTGCACAGCCAGGTTTCCGGCGACTGCGTCGCCTGTCATGCGGTGAAGAGTGCGACCAAGACCAACTGGACGGGAGGCAACTACAGCCACAGTCCGGTGCCTGGCACCTGCACCACCTGTCATACAGTTACCAAACCTGCTGCCGGGGCCACGTCTTTCGATCATTCACTGCCGGGGCTTGCTGACTGCAAGAGTTGTCACGCCTTCGCCGGACAGAAGTGGACCGGTGCCTCCGCGGTTCCCTCGGTCGTGACCCTGACACCGCCGAGCGGGAAGACCTGGCCCAATATCACTGCCGCCCATCCGGTCATCGATGCGGCAAAGACGGGGATGAGCTGCGCGACCTGCCACGGCACCAATACGGCCGCCAAGATCATCGCCTACGATCACGCGTTCACCGTGAGTGGCAGCAAGTGTGTCTATTGCCACTACACAGGGCAGACAGAAACCTCGGCCAGCGTGACCACCAAGAATCACGAGAGCACCAGCAATACGAAAGACTGCACGACCTCCGGCTGTCACAAGCCGAGCCTTCCGACCTGGAAAACGGCAAGCAAGACATTTACGGGCGGGAGTTGGGGGAAGCCTTGAGCGTCCTGCTGCCCGGGTCTTACTGAAGCTGTGACCAGAAGGCGTTGACCACCGGACTCCTGAGCTTTTTTTCAGCGCAAACAGCCCGACTTCATAGCCGACCCCGAAACCGAGCTGACCATGCTGCCGATAGCCTCGTTGCCTGCCACCTGCGCGTCGATCGATGGCTGTACGCCGCGCGCGCTGACCCAGGTGGAGTTCCCACGGTACGTAGGACAATTTCGGGCTAGCGACGTCTCGACCGACGCACCCACCGATACTGCGTTCAGCGAGACCAATGAGCAGCTGCGCAATGACGGATATGCGACGATCCCGCAAATGCCAGTCCGTGGGGAGTAGCGACCAGATATGGAGCTGAATCGTCCAAGGGGAATGCTGCCTGTCGCCGTCCTGATTGCGTTGCTCGGTGCTGTCGCCT
>JBATNV010000212.1:0-33410 GCA_049290495.1 Gammaproteobacteria bacterium
TCGTCAGTCACCTTCAGTTGTACGCTAAACGGACCTGCAGCTGAGATTCCCAGCCTGGCTATTGCTTCTGTACCTGTACCGATCAACTCAGCCGTATCGCCCGAAACACGCCATTGATAGCTCGCTACATGCCGGTCACGCGCAGCACCGCTGGCTGTCCCATCCAGCGTTATGGTTGCGCCTGCCGTTGCACTACCTGGGTCGACAATTCGGGCCACAGGCCGCAGGGCTTCGCTGACGGCTCCCGGCGCGTCAGCCATGCCGGCCCCACAGGTGGTCGTGGTGCAGTTGCACTGCAAGGTCAGACTGTCCAGATCAGGGCAGGTGGGAATAGCCGGGTCAGGAGCCGGAAATCGACGAGACCCCGACTTCATGCGGGCAATCATCTCGCTACTGCCAAGCCCGTTGTTTACCGCATGCATCAGGCCGGCAATCGCCGAAACCATCGGTGCCGAGAAGCTGGTGCCGATGCTGGCGCTGTAGTTATAGAGTCCGGGCACAGTCAGCCCGGTATTGGACGTCGTCGTCAGTGCAAAAAGACAAGGTTGTCCCGCACCAAGGTTGACGCAATTTCCGGCCGGTGCAGCAATGCCCACTTCTGGCCCAAGACTGCTATAGCCAACCTTGCTGCCGATGTGCCGCAAGCCGGCCACCGCCAGCACACCGGGGCAGTTCGCTGGCGTTTCTACCGGGCCGCTATCACTATTGCCAGCGGCCGCGACCACCAGTACCCCCGCCGCTGCAAGCTCGCCGATTACCTGGCGATAACTCCTGGTGCAGCTGCCGGTTCCGCCGAGACTCAGGTTTAGAATATTGGCTGGCGTCGGGTTCGCCGGTCCGGCGAGTCCCGCGGCCCAGCGCATGCCGGCAATGATGTCGGAGTCAAAGCCACCGCACTTTCCCAATACGCGGACCGGCAGGATGCCGGCGTTCCAGGTCGCGCCGGCAATTCCGGTATTGTTCTCTGTAATCGCGCCCACCATGCCGGCAACACGCGTACCGTGCCAAGAGCTGTCGTGCTCTTCGCAATCTGCCAAAGCGCCACTCGGGTTTTCATTGCGCACCCAGTCACCCGGATCAGAAGCATCGGCATCCCAGCCATTGCCGTCATTTGCGCTTAGGAAACTACCGGATGGCTCGGGGCCAACAAAATCATAGCCAGGCAGCAGGCGTCCACCCGGATCGATACCAGAGCGTCCCAGATCCGGATGGTCGTAGCGCACACCCGTATCGAGCACCGCAATGACCGTGTCCGGACTGCCCGTCGTAAGGTCCCAGGCTGCCATGAAATTCACCGCCGAGGGCTGATCGGCCTGCAGATACCACTGCTCCGCATAAAGTGGATCGCCCGGTACAGCCTGCGCGTAGCGCCGCTGATCGATCTCGACGAATTCGACTTCCGGATCGGCGCGCAGCGAGGCGAGAGTTGTCTCCAGTTCTGTGCCCGCCAGTGGCCGGCCCAGAATGACCAGGCTCATGTCTCCGCCCAGACTGCGCGACAGCCGCGGGGACAGGCCGATGCGCTGACCCAGTGCGCTGACGCGACTCGATGCGCTATCGTTGATCGCAAGCGCCTGGGCCTGTTTGCGCTCGCCATCGACCGGCCGGAGTTGGACGATCAAGCGCGCCGTTGCCTTCGATAGCGCAGGCAGCTGACCGGTTGGGCCATCCGGGGTGCCTTGCGCAATGACGCTTTGCGTAATGAGAAATCCTGCCGCCAGGGCACCAAACATACGAGCAATTCGCATAAGTCCTCCGTGCTCAACATCCCTGCGGCACATCCGGCTACAGATTATGAAGCAAAGCACAAATACGAGTCAGGACAGAGTCGAGTACATCTCATGTACACTGAATCACCAGCCATGCCGAGGAAATCAATATGCCAAATGCGAAAAAGGTAACAAAAGACAAGCTGTTCAGCGATCTGCAGACGGTTGTAGAGGATGCGGAGGCGCTGCTCCAGGCGACCGCGAGCCAGACTGGCGAAAAAATCGAAGCCGTTCGCGCGCGGGCGACGGCCTCAGTGCAGCAGGCTCGGGAGAGACTGTCTGAAATCCAGCAAAAGACCGCCGATCAGGCACGACAGGCAGCAGAGTCAGCGGATGAGTATGTGCACAAGAACCCATGGCAGGCGGTTGGCATCGCGGCTGGCATGGGCCTGCTACTCGGAGTTCTGATCAACCGGCGTTGACTCCTGTTGCGGATACACCAGCGATGGAAAACAGTACCAGCTCAGCCAGCGGCCCGATCAGCAAACTGCTCCGGTCGCTGGGCAACGTTCTGGCTTCAGTCATTGACCTAGGCCAGACGCGCCTCGAACTGCTGACGCTCGAACTGCAGACGGAGGTGCGCCGTGCGGCCGGTTTGCTGGCTCTTGGTTTCTTCACCCTTTTCTTTACCGGGATGGGTTGCCTGTTGGCTGGGCTGTCGCTGATATTTGCGTTCTGGGACAGCCAGCGAATTCTGGTGTCGACGCTGGTCACGGCTTTTTTCTTTTTGATGGCAAGCCTGGGTGGCTGGAAACTTGCCGGGGAGATGCGCCGCAAACCGCCGATGCTCGACGATACGCTTGGCGAACTGCGCAAAGATCGCGACAGACTTAGACGTGGCTCATGAATTCCGGCCTTGAGCAGCGGCGCGCATACCTGCTGGCGAAATGCACCAGGGAACGCGAGCAGCTTTGCACTGCAGTTAGCGATATAGAGGAGCAGCTCGAAGGGGTACAGCGTGGTATCCGCATTGCGCAGCGGCTGGTCACGCTGCCGGGCCTGCTGGTATCCGGATCGCTGCTGGCGATGGTGGTGATAACCGGCCGGGTACGGGCTCTGCGGCTTATCAGCGCCGGACTAGCACTGTGGGCGACTGTGCGCCGGTTCCGGCAGGGCCGCCTACAGTTTGCCGAGCTGGTGCAGCGCTCTGATTTCTGAGCGCCATGCTGGCGCGTTTCACACCAGCAGGTTATCGCTCTCTTTCGCGCCAAGTGGATCTGCATAGCTGAATCCGGCTTGTTTTAGTTTCGCGTTGGATACGCCGCGCGGCCCCTTGAATACACCGAGCCAGATTACCTGCTCAAGTCCCTCGCGTTTGGCAACCCGGGCAAAAAAGTCTGTCTTGTTTTCCGGAATGTCATTGAACAGGTTGTAGAGCCCGGACAGCCGGTGGTCGACCGCAAAGCCGATGGCTCGCACCACATCATCCCGGTGAACCAGCATCGCATCGGACTGGCCGTCGAACGGAATCTGCTTGCCGGCGATATGCTTCAGCTCATTGCGATGTTCACGACCGGGGCCGTAGATCGTACCAGTGCGAAAATTGCAAACCTTGAGGCTGTCTGTTTCGAGCGCCGCCAGCCTCTGCTCGGCCTCGATGAATACCTGGGCAGCCGGGGAGGCCGCATTTGCCGGCGTGTTCTCGTCGACGGGATGGATTCCGTTGGCATCGCCATAGGCATTCATGGAACTGCAGAAGATGATTTGGCGCAGTTTCGGTGCGGCAGAGAGTGCGCCGATGAGACCCTCAGCGGTGCCGACATAAGAGTCGCGGTAAGCGACTGGATCCATAAAGGGTTTGCCATCCTTGACGCCCAGTCCGCCGGCCATACTCAGGAGCACAACATCCGCGTCCCGGATCAGGCTTTCCATTGCTGCCGAATCGCTGCCTTTCATCACTACGATGTGATTGGCCACTTCAGCAAGGTCGGTGGTCCGTTCCTGTCGCGTGGTGCTGACGCTGACCGAATATCCCTTGTTCCTAAAGTACAGGGCAGCAGCCCGGCCGGTATACGCTGCGCCGACGATTGCGATTTTCATGTTCTGCCCTTTTAAGATCGAGGTATCTGCGGATTCGTCGCTTGAGTCTAATGCAGGGGCACTGCGATGGCCTGCCGGATCTGCTGCCCGGTTTCCTTTCCGACCACATTGTAGACACCCTTCCAGGCGCGCGGATCCAGGCTTTCGTCAAGGAAGCAGTTGAGGTGCTTTGTATCGCGCCGTCGCAATACTTCCGCGTCCGGACCAGCGAAGCGGAGCGTGTTGGCGAGCTTCAGCCAGTGGGCCAGATAAGCGTGAATACTCGGGCTAACTTTCGCAAGCTCGCTGGCAGTTGCGGGACGGCTGGTGCCGATGGACCAGTGCGA
Organism: Gammaproteobacteria bacterium; assembly: GCA_049290495.1. Classification (GTDB taxonomy): domain Bacteria; phylum Pseudomonadota; class Gammaproteobacteria; order Steroidobacterales; genus SHZI01. Next base: position 4,136 of record JBATNV010000212.1, read on the forward strand.
CAGATAGGTGGCGATGGCCGGATTACCGGGCGCGTGCGAACACATGTTCTGGTAGTCGTTGATCGCTTTCCAGTAGGGCATGTTCAAGGGGCTGAACACCTGACGGAAATAGTCGGGGAAATCGACCGGGTCAAGACGCGGCAGGAAATCTGCATTGAACACACAGGCCTCTGCTGAAAACTGCACGACTTGCACATGCAGGTGTGGCATCACGCTGCCTGCGCGCCCGAACAGAAAGAAAAGCTGCGTATCGACGGGACCTGCGCACAACCGGAAATGCACCATGCGATCGGCAAGGCTGCCCGGTCCGGCACGCCACTGCCGTACGAAACCGGCATCGTCATGCGGGGCATTTATAGCCCTGAGCTGCATCAGAGCTGCGCCGGATTCTCCAGTGCATTCAGTGAAGCTCAGCCCGGAGAGGCTGCGCGCAACGAGATCTTCGACAAATGGCAGGCTGAAGGATCCGGACGACACTCAGATTACGCCATCGCGCGCCAGTGCCTGACGTTGCTCGGCACCGTAGCCAAGCAGATCACCGAGTACTTCGTCATTGTGCTGGCCCACTGTCGCACCGGGCCATTCCGTGCGGCCGGGTGTGGCACTGAGGAACGGCATCATGGCAGGGATCTTCAGCGTTTCGCCGTTGACCTGCACTTCCTCGAACAGTCCGCGGGCATTGAAATGCGGATCGCTCAGCATGTCCACGACACTGTAGATCGGGCCCGAAGGCACTACGGCCTTTTCCAGTACATCGAGCACCTGAACGGATGTCAGTGAAGCCGTCCACGCACCGATCGCTGCATCGAGTTCCTTCTCATGTATAACGCGACCGGCATTGTTGGCCATGCGCGCGTCGTCGCCCAGGTCGGCGCGACCAATCGCGTGCATCAGCCGCTTATAGATCGAATCGCCGTTGCCGCCGATGATGACAAACTTGCCGTCCTGACACTTGTAGGTATTGGTTGGCACGATGCCGGTAAGTGTCGATCCGGAGGGTTCACGCACCACACCTGCACCCGAATACTCAGGGACCACGCCTTCCATCAGATTGAAGACCGATTCATAAAGCGCCGCATCGATTACCTGGCCACGCCGCTGTGGATCCCTGGCGCGCTGGATGCACGCGAGCAGCACGCCGAGTACGCAGTGAATGCCCCCCAGCGTATCGCCGATACTCAGATTCGGACGGACCGGCGCATCACCCGGAAAGCCGTTCACATAACGCAGACCGCCCAGCCCTTCACAGACTGAAGCGAAGCCCGGCTTCGCAGCATAGGGCCCATCCTGGCCATAGCCGGAAATCCGGCCATAGATGAGACCGGGATTGTCTTTCCAGAGGTCGGCTGGGCCCAGACCCCATTTCTCCAGGGTGCCCGGGCGGAAGTTCTCGATCAGGATATCGGACTTCAGCGCCAGCTCACGGGCGATCTCCCGGCCGCGCGGCGTGCGCAGATCGAGCGTTACCGATTTCTTGTTCCGCCCCAGACTGTGCCACCACAGCGAAACCCCGTCCTTCATCACCCGCCACGTACGAATTGGATCGCCGCTGCCGGGCGGCTCGATCTTGATGACTTCGGCACCGAAGTAACCCAGTACGCTGGCCGCAAAAGGGCCGGCCAGTAACTGGCCCATTTCGAGTACACGGTAACCATCGAGGGGCCTGTCGCCCTTCTTTTTGTCCATCATTGGATCGCTCATTAAGGTCGTCGTGGAGACGGTCTGTGGAGCGGGCATTCTGCCAGTTCCACTGCTGGCTGCAAAACCGGCAGGCTAGCGTTTGTCTGGCGTCGCTCTGCCGACGAAGTGCCAGGAGATGAATCGCGGTCCATCAAAATAACCGCGCTCGATGTCCATAAAGCGGAATCCGGCAGCCTCGATCGAGGCATCGATCTGTCGATTCGGGTTGCAGCCGGCCAGCCCGCGAAACACCGGCGCCAGCCTGTCCTGCCAGCGTGCAACGGAGGCATCAGGCGCGCGCCCGTGCTCGAGAAACAGCAGCTGTCCGTCTGGCTTCAGGACCCGCCTGATCTCGGCCAGCGCCTGGTCGAGATCAGGAATGGAGCAGAGCGTCCAGGTACTGACCACACAGTCCATGCTGGCGCGCTCCAGCGGGATGCTTTCTGCGCCGGCCGTCAGGAACTCCACTGGAAAGGGGCTGTCAGTCGCTGCGGCCAGTTCAGCTGCCTGGGTCTGCAGCAGCTCAGAGGGTTCCAGCCCGAACAGGTGCGTAACCTTCTGGTCGTAGTAGGGGATATTCAATCCGGGACCCATGCCGACTTCCAGAACCCGGCCACTGGCGAGCACGGGAATACGGGGCCGGTGCCTGGTCATGGCCTTGTTCTTCATTCCAGCCGAAATCAGGCGGGGCAGGATGCGGTCCGTATATAGGCCCATGCTGGCTACTCCGCACGGGCCTCGCTGCGTTGGGTGATCGCAGCAGAAACCATCTCGAGGAAGTCAGCCTCATCGCGCAGCGTGTTGATGTCGCGCGCGTTGACGGTATAGCCGTAGTGTTCGGCAATCGCCGTATAACGTGGTCGCCGATGCTGGACGAGTCGCGGAAAAATCCAGGTAACGAACTTGTCCGGATCGATGGCCTCTGATGAAGTACAACCGGTTTCGGTGAGGTAAGCAGCCAGCTGCGCCTCAAGAAAGTCTTCGCGGTAGTAAAGCGGCTTCGGCCGCTCGACGGCACGACGGATGAGTTCCTGCTCCATATCGTCGCCGGCACGAAGGTAGAGGATCAGGGTATGTTTCGCCAGAACCTCAAGCATGTCCGCATCGTCGACCTCGCAGATGCTGCCGCCGGCATCATTCAGAAAATGGTCGTAGCCATAGATGTCGTGAGCCTTGTCGATAAAGGTGGCCACATCCTTCATGGCCGAAATCTCGGCGTCGAGGTGCAGGCGCTGCCGGCGCTGGAACTCGGCAAAAGGAAGGCCACCGCGGTCGACTGCGCCGATCTTGCCGAGGAAGGTCGATATCGGCTCGAGATTGTGGACTGTGATATTGCTCGATATATAAATCGAGTCACTGCGCAGCAGGTCGCGCAGAAATGGAACCTTCATGGCTTGCGCCTTGACGTTATCAAGGAACGGCTCTTCCAGGTACTTGGTGCCGATGCGGTAGTCACCTGAATAGTGAAACCAGCTGGAACTTGGCAGCTTGTAGGCAAGCGTGGTTTTGCCTACGCCGGACATGCCTAGCAGTGTGATCGCGCGGCGCGGCCAGGCCAGAAACTCATCGCGGGTCATGAACATAACGGGAGTATAACCGTGGGGCGTCAGAGTCCCGCCAGCCGGCGGTGCAGGTCGAGTGCTTCAGTGCTGGGGCGCTGGCTTTCGTCACGCGGGTAGCGAAGGGGACGGCCAGCGAGAATCCGGTAGCTGGTGTCCATCAGATCGTCGCCGATGACCACCGACATGGTTTTCGTATCTATGGCGAGCTTGCCCAGGTCAAAAAGGGTGTGCACATCAGCACGGAGCAGCAGGCCATTTGAGGCGTCGTGGGTGGACTTGCCACGAAACGGCACGATGTAGGCCGCCTCGAGCGCATCAACGGCGGTGAAGTTGGTGATCGCACACCGGTGCTCGTAGGCTTCGAGCAGAGCCTGCCGGAATCCTGGGTGACCGCGACGCTTGATGATGGTGTCGACAACGGCCTGACGGCCTTCCTTGCTGTTCTGCGGTTCAAGCAGCTGGAGTTTCGCCATATCGCGTTCCGACACGCGGATCATCCCGCTCATGTCGAGGATCGGGCCACCTACCGAAGTGTTCAGCAGCCGCCGTCGCACGAAACGCTCGATGCCGCCAAAATCTGCTTCGATCCGGTCGAGACTCCCGGCAGAAATGCGGCTGATCTCGCCCTGGTCGAATGGCAGATAGTCGACCAGTTCGGTACAGGGCAGACTGAGTGGCACCGGCTCGGACAGGAAGAACAGGTACTCGCGGATTTGTTCTTCAGGCCGGTCTGCGCCCCATATCAGGCTGGCCGCCCTGGCGTTCTGGTAGCGGCCAAGCACCTTGGCGTAATAGCGAAAGTGATCCCGCTGAACCAGCAACACGAAGTCCCCGACCCCCATCTGGAACCAGTGCTGGATATTATCGGGCTGTCCGCGCAAGCCCCAGCCATAAAAACCGTGGCCGCGGCGCTCGATGTCGATGAGTTCCGGATAGGTCGCATCGCTGAAACTGCGGATCACATGCTGACGCTCGATCGGCATGGCAACGGATCTTTCCAGATCGGTCCGGTCCTGCGCTGAGTCCACTGCGGCGACGAAGATACTGGCCATATTTCGACGTGTGTCTGCCGGGGCTGGGATAGGGCTGATTCTAGCCTACAAAGCTGTCTGGCTGGTCTTAAGCACTGTGGCGGACCGGCGGAACGGGTATTATTGCGAGCGATTTTTCGCACTAGAGCAGGAACGGACGGATGGCGCAGCCGGGTTGGCAGGTACACAAGTTTGGCGGCACCAGTCTCGGTGATGCGGATTGCTTTCGGCGGGTCGCCGATATTCTGCTTGCAGATCCGGCCGAACGGCAGGCAGTGGTCGTTTCCGCCATGGCAAAAACCACCGATGCGCTACTTGGCCTGGTGGCAGCGGCCGAGCAATCGGCCCCGGATCTCGCCAGTCGGCAGGAGGCCATGACCAGCCGTTACCACGCCACGGTTGCTGCCTTGCTAAAGGAAAAAAGCCGCGCTGAAGAAATACTGGGCGTTTTCGACGCCGATATGGCAGATCTGCGCGGTCTGCTGCACTCGATTTCACTGGTTCGCCAGGCCGGCGAACGCAGCCGGGATATGGTGGCAGGCTACGGTGAGTTGTGGTCCTCACGACTGCTGGCTGCGTATCTCACGGAGCGGGCGCAGGCCGATGCCCGCAGGCTTCAAATCAGATGGGTAGATGCGCGCGATCTGATCGTGATCGAGCGTGGCGAGATGGGACCTGCCGTGCGGTGGGATGAGTCCCGGGCCCGCGCAGTGCGCCACTTCGGGGATGACATTTGCGGTATCTCGGTGATTACCGGTTTCATCGCTTCAGAACCCGATGGCCTGTTCTGCACCCTCGGCCGGAACGGCAGCGATTTTTCGGCATCGATCGTCGGCGCACTTGTGGATGCGGAAAAGATCACTATCTGGACCGATGTGGATGGCGTGATGAGCGCTGATCCGAACCGGGTGCCGGAAGCAACAATCATCAGCTCGCTGTCATACAACGAAGCGATGGAGCTCGCCTATTTTGGCGCCAAGGTGATTCATCCGCAGACCATGGCGCCGGCTGTACAGCGTTCGATACCGATCTGGATCCGCAACACTTTCAATCCTGCCGCGACAGGTTCGCTGATCGGGCCGACGGCCGGTGCACAGCAGCCCATCAAGGGCATCACCTCGGTCGATGATGTTGCGCTCCTGAATATCGAGGGCGCAGGCATGATCGGCGTGCCCGGTACGGCCAACCGCCTGTTTGGTGTGCTGCGCGAGGCATCCATTTCGGTCATTCTCATTTCCCAGGCGAGCTCGGAACATTCGATCTGCATCGGTGTGCCAAGCCGTATGGCGGAGCAGGCCGAACGAGTCGTGCGCCGTGCGTTTTCGCTAGAACTGGATCAGGGACTGATCCACAGCGTATCCATCAAGAATCCGTGCAGCATCATCGCCGTGGTGGGTGATGGCATGGCCGGGATGCCGGGCGTCGCCGGGCGGTTTCTCAGTACGCTTGGCGCGGCCGGTATCAATGTGATGGCCATCGCGCAAGGTTCCTCCGAGCGCAATATATCGGCGGTGGTCTCTCGGGCTGATTCCACGCGCGCACTGCGTGCCGTGCATTCCGGTTTTTATCTGTCTGCCGAGACTGTTTCGATCGGCATCGTCGGTCCCGGCAATGTTGGCCGGGTGCTGCTTGACCAGATGGCAACAGAGCTGCCGCGCCTCAAGTCGCAGTTCAACCTTGATTTGCGTGTAAGAGCGATTGCCAGCTCCAGCCGCATGCTGCTCGCCGACAAGCGGATCGATCTCGCGGACTGGCAGACTGTGTTCGCACAAAAATCCGAACCACTGGACTGGGAGCGCTTCACGCGGCATGTGCATGCAGAACATCTGCCGCATGCAGCGGTCGTCGATTGCTCCGCCAGTGAGGATGTGGCTTCGCGCTATCTGGGCTGGCTGGGTACCGGTGTACACGTAGTTACGCCGAACAAGAAGGCCGCCAGCGGCCCGCTCGCGAAATACGACCAGTTGCATGAAATCCGTCGTCGGCACAACACGCGTTTTCTTTACGAGACCACCGTTGGTGCCGCACTGCCGATCATCGGCACTGTGCGCGACCTGCGTGAGACTGGCGATGAGATCCGCAGCATCGATGGCATTTTTTCTGGCACGCTGGCTTACCTCTTCAACGTCTTCGATGGCAGCAAGCCATTCTCGACCATCGTGCGCGAGGCCCGTGATGCCGGCTATACCGAGCCTGATCCACGCGACGACCTGTCAGGTCTGGATGTGGCCCGCAAGCTGATTATCCTCGGTCGCGAGATGGGCATGCGGCTCGAACTCAAGGATGTGCAGATCGAAAGCCTGGTGCCTCCCGGCCTGGATACCGGCGATGCCGATGAATTCCTGCGCGGGCTTTCGGCCCACGATGCAGCCATGAACGGGCGCTGGCAGAAGGCCAATGCCGAGGGGCAGGTGCTACGCTATGTCGGACGCCTCGACCGGCAGCGCGGCACAGCCACGGTACGACTGGAAAGCCTGCCGCGCACGCATCCCTTCGCTAACATCAATCTCACCGACAACATCGTCCGTTTCGCATCGGCGCGTTACAGTGAAAACCCGCTCGTGGTCCAGGGCCCTGGCGCGGGGCGTGCAGTCACGGCCGCCGGCGTTTTCGCCGACCTGCTGCGACTCGCGACCTATCTCGGCACCGCGCTATGAATCACGCGATGCAATACATCAGCACACGCGGTGGAGTACCTGTAAGCATCGAGCAGGCCATCATGAGCGGTACCGCACCCGATGGTGGCCTCTATGTACCGACGAGCCTGCCGACAACGCAGCCTTCGGACTTTGCCGGGCGCGAGACTCTGCCAGACATCGCAGAACAACTGCTGACACCGTTCTTTGCCGGTTCAACACTGGCGGGACGACTGGGTGATATCTGCAGGCAGGCGCTGGATTTTCCAGTGCCGTTGCGTGAAATCGAGAGTGGACAACTTTCGGTGCTCGAACTCTTTCATGGCCCGACCGCTGCCTTCAAGGATGTCGGTGCGCGATTCCTCGCCGGGAGCATGGAGCGCATCATCGGTGATGGACGCTTCGCGACGCCACCGGTGACGATCATGGTGGCCACCTCAGGTGACACCGGTGGCGCGGTGGCTTCTGCTTACTACCAGCGACCAGGCATGCGTGTCGTCGTGCTGTTCCCCCTGGGTCGCGTATCGCCGCGTCAGCAACATCAACTGACTTGCTGGGGCGACAATGTGATTTCACTGGCCGTACGCGGTGAATTCGATGATTGCCAGCGCCTCGTCAAGGAGGCATTTGCCGACCAGCAGCTCAGCCGTACACACCGTCTCTGTTCTGCGAACAGCATCAATGTCGGTCGCCTGCTGCCGCAGGCTGCCTACTATGCAAAAGCCAGCCTGGAACACTGGCGAAAGACCGGCCAGCCGCTGAGTTTTGTGATTCCGACTGGTAATCTCGGCAACGGTTTTGCCTGCGTCTGGGCGAGGCACCTGGGCCTGCCCATCGACCGCATTGTCCTGGCGACCAATGCCAACACACCGATCGAAGATTATCTGGCGACCGGGCAGTGGCTGCCGAGGCCGAGCATAGCGACGCTCGCATCAGCAATGGACGTGGGTAATCCAAGCAATATGGAAAGGCTGCGTCAGCTCTGCGGCGACATAACAACCCTGCGTGAAGAAGTCAGCGCAGCGGCTGTGAGCGATGCGGAAATCCGCAGCAGTCTGTGCGATGAGTTCAAGCGTCATGGCATCGCCTGGTGTCCACATACTGCAACGGGCCTGCATGTCTATCGCGGACTATCCTCCGCAGAACGCAGTCAGCGCCACTGGGCTGTGGTCGCCACGGCCCATGCCGCCAAGTTCGATACGGTGGTAGAACCCTTGCTCGGTTGCGACATCACGCCACCGGCAGAACTCGCTGCGCTGCTGGCGCTGCCATCCAGCTTCGCAACGATCGATGCAAAGCTTGCCGACCTCGCCAGCCAGCTCTGAACGCCATGCCCCCCGGTTTATTCAGCAACGATGCGTGGCTGCTTGGCGCTCTCGTTTTGCTCACTGTGCTGGGGAGTGGTGGCGTTGCGCTCTGGATGTTCCGCCGCCGGCGAAAGCGGGATGCCGAGCGCAGGCTGCATGACGCCAGCTGCGGCATACTGAAGAACGCACTGATACCCGACGGCAACGGTGGTCATATTCAGCTCCAGTATGCCTTGCTAACCCGGCGCGGCATCCTGGTTCTCGACATCAAGGATGTCGAAGGTCATGTCTTCGGCAGCGAAGGTATGCAGGACTGGACGGTGCTGGCAAACGACCGACGCTATACCTTTGTTAATCCCCAACCCGGCCTCTGGGATCGCCTCGCGGCGGTGAAACGCCTGACGCCTGAAGTGCCGGTGACGGGCCACGTCGCGTTTGGTGCCAAAGCGCTGTTCTCAAAGGGACAGCCGCGCAGTGTGATCATGCTGGAGGATCTGCTGCAGGATCTGGAGCAGGAATCACAGGCAGACCGGTTAACGGCTACCGACAGCTTCCGGCCGTATTGGGAACGCCTGTGTGCGGCGGCTGGTTCTGCGAGCGGAGCAGTACCTACGGAACACTCACAAGCCTGAACAGGCGTTCCGCGTTGGCTGAACTGGCTGCTGCGACGGTCTCGACCGGCTGCTGCATGCACTCAGCCACTACCCGCTGCACCTCGATGAGATACGCCGGTTCATTGCGTCGCGTCCGGGGCCTGGGACTCAGAGTGCGTGGCAGCAGATAGGGGGCGTCGGTTTCGAGCAGGAGTCGATCCAGCGGCAGACTCGCTACCGACCTGCGCAGTTCTTCACCCCGTCGTTCATCACAGATCCAGCCCGTGATACCGATGTACAGGCCCAGGCGCACGTAGTCCTCGAGTTCAGCCGGGCCACCGGTAAAACAGTGCGCAACACCACCGGCGAGGGACGGCCAATAGTCGCGCAGCATCCTGAGAAACTCATCGTGCGCATCGCGCTGATGGAGAAACAGTGGCTTGCCAGAGTCTGCCGCCAGTTTCAGTTGTCCCTCAAAAGCGAGACGCTGATCGCCGGTCGGCGCGTAGTTCCGGCAATAGTCGAGACCGCACTCGCCAACCGCCACTGCACGCGGATCGCTGAGCAATTCGCCCAAGTGCTGTGCAGCCGATGAGGAAAAATCTCCGGCATGGTGAGGATGAATGCCGACCGTCGCCCACACGGTGCCCGGGTGCTGACCAGCAAGGCGCAGCGCGGCCTCGCTGCCAGCCACCGTGGTTCCGGTCGCGATGAAGCGGGTGACGCCACTCCGGGCGGCACGCACGAAAACCTCGTCCAGATCATGGACGAAGCTCTCGTGCGTCAGATTGGCCCCGATGTCGATCAGCATGTGCAGATGCGCCGGGCCGGACGTTTTGCGCCGGGCTCAGGCTGCGGCTTTGCCACTCGCCAGCTGGCGCAACACATACTGGAGAATCCCGCCATGCACGTAGTAGTCGCGTTCCTTCGGCGTATCGATACGTACCCGCGCCTTGAAGTTGAACACTGAACCGTCTTCACGACGTGCCGCAACATCAACTTCGCGAGCCTTGCCCTGGTCGAGGCCGGTGATGTCCAGGACCTCATGGCCAGTCAGGCCCAGACTCGCGGCGCTTTGTCCCGGCAGATACTCGAGCGGCAATACGCCCATACCAATCAGGTTTGAGCGATGGATGCGTTCATAGCTCTCGGCGATGACAGCCTGTACGCCGAGCAGCTTGGTGCCCTTGGCTGCCCAGTCGCGCGATGAACCGCTGCCGTACTCCTTGCCGGCAAGGATCACCAGCGGCACCCGGTCCGCGACATAGCGCATCGCTGCGTCATAGATGGAGAGCCTGTCGCCGCTCGGCAGGTGAACCGTAACGCCGCCCTCGGTACCAGGTACCAGTTGATTGCGCAGACGGATGTTCGCAAAGGTGCCGCGCATCATGACTTCGTGATTTCCACGCCGCGCACCGTACTGATTGAAATCGGCCTGTTGCACACCTTTACTCAGCAGATATTTACCTGCTGGCGTGTCCTTGCCGATCGAACCGGCGGGGGAAATATGGTCCGTCGTGACGGAATCACCCAGCAGTGCCAGTACCCGGGCGCCGCGAATGTCGGCTACGGCATCTGGCTTGAGAGGCATGCCGTCGAAGTAGGGTGGGTTACGCACATAAGTGGAATCGTCCGCCCATGCAAAGCGGTTACCGGTTGGTACCTTCACCGAATTCCAGTTGGCATCGCCGCTGAACACATTGGCATAGCTGTCGCGGAACATCGCGGAATCTATGCAGCTGGTCACGGCTTGCTGGATCTCTGCGCGCGATGGCCAAATATCGCGGAGGTACACAGGCTTGCCGTCGTTGCCAATGCCGAGTGGCTCCTTCTCCATATCGATATGCAGGGTACCCGCCAGAGCGTAAGCCACGACCAGCGGTGGTGAGGCGAGGAAGTTATTGCGCACCAGCGGATGAATGCGGCCCTCAAAATTGCGGTTGCCGGACAGCATGGCACATCCGATCAGTTTCCCCTCACGCACCGCCGTTTCAATCACAGGATCCAGCGGACCCGAGTTGCCGATGCAGGTGGTACAGCCAAAGCCAACGATGTCGAAGCCCAGCGTGTCCAGATCCTTCTGCAAATCCGCCTTCACCAGGTAGTTGCTGACGACTCGTGATCCCGGTGCGAGACTGGTTTTTACCCAGGGCTTGCTGCTCAGACCCCGCCGAACCGCATTTCTGGCCAGCAGACCTGCGCCCATCATCACGTACGGGTTTGAAGTGTTTGTGCAGCTGGTGATCGCCGCGATCAGCACCGCACCGTTTTTGAGATCGAAAGTCTGGCCCTTGTGCGTCAGCCGGACTGGTGCAGTACCGGTTTTGCCATCGGCTGTCTGTTCTGCCTCAATCTTGTCATAGGTTCCGGCGAGGGCTTGCAGGGTGATCCGGTCCTGCGGGCGCTTTGGGCCGGCCAGGCTGGGCTGGATGGTGCCCAGGTCCAGTTCGAGTACATCGCTGAACAGCGGATCGGGCTGGCCATTCTCGCGCCAGAGGCCCTGAACCTTCGCGTATGCCTCGATCAGTGCGATCTCCTGCGCCGGCCGGTTGGAGAGTTCCAGATAGCGGATGGTTTCCTGATCGATGGGGAAGATCGCGACCGTGCTGCCGAATTCGGGGGACATATTGCCGATCGTCGCACGGTCAGCCAGCGGCAGGTTGGCGAGGCCATCACCGAAAAACTCGACAAACTTGCCGACTACACCCTTCTTGCGCAGCATCTCGGTCACTGTCAGCACCAGGTCAGTCGCAGTAGTGCCTTCGCGCATCTGGCCGATCAGCCGGACACCGATGACTTCGGGAATCAGCATGGTGACAGCCTGGCCCAGCATGGCAGCCTCGGCTTCAATGCCGCCGACGCCCCAGCCGAGGACACCCAGGCCGTTGATCATCGTAGTGTGTGAGTCCGTACCGACTACAGTATCGGGATACGCGGTGCGCTCGCCATTTTTCTCGCCAGTGAAAACGACGCGGGACAGGAACTCGAGATTGACCTGGTGCACGATACCCGTGTTCGGCGGCACGACCTTGAAGTTCCGGAATGCATTCTGGCCCCAGCGCAGGAAGCCATAACGCTCCTGATTGCGCTCGAACTCCACGGCAGTGTTCTGCTCAAGGGATTGTGCTGTTCCGTAGTAATCAACCTGTACCGAGTGATCGATGACCAGCTCAGCGGGCGAGAGCGGATTGATGGATTCAGCCGTGCCGCCAAGCTTCACGACCGCGTCGCGCATCGCGGCCAGGTCGACTACCGCCGGCACGCCGGTGAAGTCCTGCAGTACGACCCGCGCCGGCGTGAAGGCGATTTCATGCTCGGATTGGCGTTGCGGATCCCAGCCGGCCAGCGCTTCGATATCCTCAGCCCGGACGTCTCCGCCGTCAGCATGGCGCAGCAGGTTTTCGAGCAGGATCTTGAGCGAGTAGGGCAGGCGGTTCACATGTCCGGAGCGGATCGCGGCAAGACTGTAAATCTGATAATCGATGCCGTTGACGGCAAGAGTGGACCTGGTGTCGGGCGCTTTCGCCATGAGTCGGTTCTCCAATCGGGTGGACAGCTCGCAGGGACGGCCTGGGAGCAGCGCAGTATAACGGATGGGCCTCGCATGCGCCGGAACAACAAGGCTGTTGAACGCTTCAGCTGGCGGACAGGGTTTCCAGAATTACGCCGCCGCCCAGGCATTCCTCACCGGAATAGAAGACTGCGTACTGCCCAGGGGTGGCAGCTCTCTGTGGTATCGGGAACTTCAGCTGCAGTATGTCGTCCTGTGCGGTTCGGCTGAGTTCGCAGGCAACCTCGGCCTGGCGGTGCCGAATCCGGGCATTGAGTGCAACGCTGCCGGTGACTGACAGCTCCTCCGGTGGCCGGTTGATCCAGTGCAACTCACCCACGCGAAGTTCGCTACTCAGCAAAGCCGGATGATCATGCCCCTGGACCACGATCAACGCGTTTCGATTCTGGTCTTTGGCAGCCACGAACCAGGCTGCCTGTTCCTTGCTCGCCAGTCCGCCGACATTGAGCCCGTGGCGCTGACCAATCGTGTAATAGGGCAGGCCTGAATGCTCACCGATCGTCTGCCCCTCAAGCGTGACTATCGGCCCTGGTTCCGCCACGACGTACTGCGCCAGAAACTCGCGAAACGGACGCTCACCGATAAAGCAGATTCCGGTGCTGTCGGCCTTGTCGTGATTGGCAAGCCCATACTCCCTGGCCAACGCCCTGACCTCGCCTTTCTGCAGATCCCCGAGCGGAAAGAGTGCGCGCGAAAGCGCCTCGCTTTTAACGGCGTGCAAGAAATAGGTCTGATCCTTGTCGGTGTCTGCAGCCTTGTATAGATGCCCGCTGCCGTCCTGATGCACGACCCGGGCGTAATGCCCGGTGGCAATATATTCAGCGCCCAGGCGCTGTGCGTGATGCAGGAACGCACCGAACTTGATATGCCGGTTACAGCCAACGTCCGGATTCGGCGTTCGCCCCGCCCGATACCCGGTCAGAAAGTCAGCAAAAACCTGTTCACGATATTCGCGCGAAAAGTTGATGTGATGCAGTGCTATGCCCAGATCAGCAGCAACCCGCTGCGCGTCGGCAAAATCGACAGCAGCGGTACAGTACTCGTCTGCATCATCCCAGTTGGTCATGTGCAGCGCTTCAACGTGATAGCCGGCGCGCTGCAGACACAGCGCGGCGACGGCAGAATCAACCCCGCCGGAAAGGGCAACGATAACGGGCTTTCTGTCCGCAGTCATGCGGCAGGATTCTAGCAGGGCGTGCCTGCTGGCACGGGGTCACCCGATCAGCGAAGCATCAAGCGGCAGCTGCCCGGTGACAAAATCGCTGATGAGATCAGTCGGATAACGGAGGCCGGCGAGATAGTCGTCAATGGCGCGTAATACCATCGGGCTGCGCAGCTGTGGCGTGCGCGCGATCAGTTCATCGCGGCTCAGCCAGAGCACCCGCTCGATGCCCGTATCGAGCACACGGCGTTCATCATGGGTCTCACAGTGGCCAGAATAGGCAACGCGCAGAAAGGTCGGTTGGCCGGGGGCGCGGCTCCAGATGTAGATGCCGATCATGGACTCCGGTATGAAAGTCCACGCAGTTTCCTCAAGCGTCTCGCGGCTGACCGCCTGGAGCAGCGTCTCGCCTGGCTCGACGTGGCCGGCAGGCTGGTTGATCAGCAGGCGCCCGCGAATGCGCTCCTCCACGAACATGAAGCGACCCTCGCGTTCGACGACGGCAGCGACGGTGAGTTCAGGCCGGACGCCGGCCCCCTGGATATTCGACATTTTGTAGTCCCCCGATCGACACGGCGCTTTGTTTTAATTATTTCCGTATTACGATTCAGACGCGCAACTGTCGCAGTTCCCTGGATGTTTCCGATGCGGCCCATATTTCTTCGAAGAGCGTGAGGTAGCGACGAGCCACTGCCGGTTCATGGGTATCTGCGATACCTTCCCAGCGCCTGTTGTTGACGCGATAGAGCAGGGCGGTGTCGTCCGCGAGCAAGAAAGCCTCGCGATGCTCCGCGTAGTCGTCATGCAGGTTCCGGAATTCAATATAGGTATCGAGCCGTCGCCCGAGTCCGATCAGCCGGTTACCGTTACGCGCCGTACGTGCCGGTTCAGAAATCAGCACACGAACTCGCGCGCAGCGTTTGGCAAGCACCAGTCGCTTGACGATGGCCAGAAACCTTTCGTGATCGTAAAGCCCAGGCTCCAGATCGGGAGTCAGTATGGACAGACCGCGGTGTGCGATAGCTGCCACTTCGGCCGCTGCCGCCCGGGTATCCTCAAAAGTCGTCAGAACCCAGCGTCGTCCCTGTGTCTTTTCCGCATCCATACCAGCATTCTAAAGACGCCAACCGGGGCAAAGCGCCAACTGCGTCACAGTTTGCCGGCCAGAAAAGCTGAGCCAGAAAAGTCGGCTCAGGGTTCACTATCAGCGGCCTCGCGGGCCAACCGCGCTGCATCGCCGATATAAGCAGCCGGCGTGAGGGCGAGCAGCCGGGCCCGCTCGTTGGCGGGCAGATCGACCGACTGGAGGAAACGCTGCAGGTCTTCCCGGGCAATGCTGGATCCACGGGTCAGGGCTTTCAGCTGCTCGTAGGCGTCGGCATGACCAAAGCGACGCATCACGGTCTGAATCGCTTCGCCGAGAATCTGCCAGCTGGCATCGAGCTCCGCCTGCATACTGGCGGCATCCGGCTCGAGCTTTCGTAGCCCCGTCAGCAGGGAATGCACGGCCAGCACGATATGACCCGCTGCTACACCCAGATTACGCAGCACGGTGGAATCGCTGAGATCCCGCTGCCAGCGTGACACCGGCAGCTTCTCGCTGAAGTGGCGCAACAGGGCGCTGGCGATACCGAGATTGCCCTCGGCGTTCTCGAAATCGATCGGGTTAACCTTGTGCGGCATCGTTGAAGAACCGACTTCGGTGTCGACCCGACGCTGTCGGAAATGGCCGATCGAGATATAGCCCCAGGCGTCGCGACAGAGGTCGAGCAGGATGGTGTTAATGCGCGCCAGGGCATCGCAGTACTCGGCAATCCAGTCGTGCGGTTCGATCTGCGTCGTGTACGGGTTCCAGACCAGCCCCAGGGACTCGATGAAACGGCGGGAGATCCCGGACCAGTCAGCGTCCGGATAGGCGGCCAGGTGCGCATTGAAATTGCCTACCGCACCATTGAGTTTGGCCAGCGGCTCGACTGCCCGGAGTTGCTTTAGCTGTCGCTTGAGGCGCCATGCTGAATTGGCGAGTTCCTTGCCCATCGTGGTCGGGCTTGCAGGCTGGCCATGCGTGCGCGCCAGCATCGGTATTTCGGCCATATTGCGCGCCATGGTGTCGAGCAGGCTCGCCACCTGTCGCAGCCTCGGCAGCAACACCTCATCACGCCCGTGCCGCAACATCAGCGCATAGGCAATGTTATTGATGTCCTCGGAAGTACAGGCGAAATGCAGGAAGGGCCTGATCCGGGCCAGTTCGGCATCCTGACCGAGGCGCTCGCCAATGAAGTACTCGACCGCCTTGACGTCGTGATTGGTCCGGCGTTCGATTTCCTTGATGCGACGGGCATCGTCAGGGCTGAACTTGCCGGCTATCTCATCCAGTACCTGGTTGACGACCGGCGACAGTGGCCCGAAATCGCCCACCGCGCTTTCGGCTGCCAGAAACTGCACCCAGCGCACTTCCGTGAGCACACGAAAGCGGATCAGGCCGTACTCGCTGAAGATTTCCCGCAGGGAATCGGTTCTGGCGGAGTAACGCCCGTCGAGCGGAGAGAGGGCAGTGAGCGGGTCGCGATCCATGCCAGACTGTGCAAAAAGCCCCTATAATTCGGCGCAGAAATCATACACCAACAGCAACGGGTCCTGCCTGCACATTGTCGGCGGCGACTACGGGCAGGCAAACAGAGGAAACACGAGTGGCAGACAGTAAATATCGCGTTGAACGCGACAGCATGGGCGAACTGCAGGTTCCGGAGCAGGCGCTGTGGGGTGCGCAGACGCAACGAGCAGTCAATAATTTTCCCATCAGCGGTATCCCGATGCCGCGCGGTTTCATCCGTGCGCTGGGCCTCATCAAATGGGCGGCAGCCGGCGCCAACGCCGAACTGGGGCTGCTCAAGAGCCGCCGGGCCATGGCCATCCAGGCGGCGGCGCTTGAAGTGGCGGCCGGCAAGCATGATGAGCACTTTCCCATCGATGTGTTCCAGACGGGCTCGGGCACCAGCTCGAACATGAATGCCAATGAAGTCATTTCACGACTGGCCAGCAAACGGCTCGGCGCGGAAGTCCACCCGAACGATGACGTCAACATGGGTCAGAGCAGCAACGATGTCATACCGACTGCGATCCATGTGAGTGCTGCGCTCGGCGTTGCCGAAGACCTGTTGCCGGCGCTCGCACAGCTGCGCAAGGTGATACTGAAGAAAGCCAAGGAAACCGATGGCGTCGTGAAGACCGGACGCACCCATCTGATGGATGCGATGCCGGTACGTCTGGGTCAGGAGCTGGGTGGCTGGGCGCAGCAGATCGGCAATGCGGAAGCACGCATCAAGGACTGTCTGCCGCGCCTCACGCGTCTGGCCCAGGGCGGTACAGCTGTCGGCACCGGTATCAACGCCCATCCGAAGTTCGGCAAGAAGGTTGCCGTACTGCTGGCGGAAAATACCGGTGTGAAGTTCGACGTATCGAAGAATCTCTTCGAGTCACTCAGCTGTCAGGACACTGCCGTCGAGCTGTCCGGACATCTGCGCACGCTTGCTGTGGCATTGATGAAGATCGCCAACGACCTGCGCTGGATGAACAGCGGCCCGCTGGCTGGCCTCGGCGAGATTTCACTACCGGCCTTGCAGCCCGGCAGCAGCATCATGCCGGGCAAGGTCAACCCGGTCATTCCCGAGGCCGTCGCCATGGTCGCGGCGCAGGTCATTGGCAACGACACCACTGTCACCATCGCGGGCCAGTCGGGTAATTTCCAGCTGAACGTCATGCTGCCGGTGATTGCGGCGAACGTACTGCAGAGCGTGAAGCTGCTGGCCAATGCGAGTCGTGTTCTGGCTGACAAGGCAATCGCCGGTTTCAAGGTCAACCATGACAAGCTGGCTGAGGCACTGGACCGTAATCCGATTCTGGTTACGGCCCTGAATCCGGTCATCGGCTATGAAAAGGGTGCTGCCATCGCCAAGAAGGCCTATGCAGAACGTCGCCCTGTGCGGGAAGTTGCTGCCGAATGCACCGACCTCTCGGACCGGGAGCTCGATCGCCTGCTGAATGCCAAAGACCTCACTCGCGGTGGCATCAAGTCCTGAGCGATAGCTAATGAACCAGCAGGACAAGCGGTCTATAGATACCTTGCTGGGAATCATGGCGGTGTTGCGCGATCCGGTAAAAGGTTGCCCTTGGGACCGCGAGCAGGACTTTGGCTCGATCGCACCCTATACGATCGAGGAAGCCTACGAAGTCGCCGATGCAATCGACCGGGATGATCTGCTGGAACTTCGTGACGAGCTTGGCGATCTGCTCTTTCAGGTCGTTTTCCATTCACAGATGGCCGGCGAGATGGGCGCTTTCAATTTTGGTGATGTCGTGCAGGCCATCAGCGACAAGATGCTCCGGCGCCATCCGCATATTTTTGGTGCGGAGCAAGTACTGTCGGCCAGCGATCAGCGTGTGGCCTGGGAAAACCTGAAGGCTGGTGAGCGTGCAGCCAACGACGATACGTCTGCAATCGCTGGTATCGGACAAGCGTTGCCAGCCCTGAGCCGGGCCAGCAAGCTCGGTAAACGCGCTGCAAGGGTTGGCTTCGACTGGCCCGAAATCGATGGCGTGATTGCCAAGCTGCATGAAGAACTAAATGAACTGATGGTCGCAAGGGAGGCTGAATCACCGCATGCGATCGAGGAAGAAATCGGCGACCTGTTGTTCACGGCTGCCAACCTCGCCCGACATCTGCATGTTGATCCCGAGCATGCCTTGCGGGCCGCCAACCGCAAGTTCGAGCGCCGCTTCAGGGCGGTTGAAGCAGTGCTGAAGCATGCCGATACCGACTGGAGTACGCAGAGCCCCGAGGATCTCGACCGGCTGTGGAAATCGATCAAGGCCGACGAGCAGGGGACATGAGCGAAACCGGCCTCAGCGCAGCGTGGAAACCGGACAGCTGGCAGTCCAGTACCGTTGGCCAGATACCTCGCTACGGTAATGCCGCGCACAGCGAGGCAGTCATGGCGGCGCTTGCGAAATTGCCACCCCTGGTCACTTCCTGGGAGATCGAGGCGCTGCGCGCACATATCGCGCTGGCCCAGGCTGGCAAGGCTTTTGTCCTGCAGGGCGGTGACTGTGCCGAGACCTTTGAGGACTGCACGTCAGCGGTCATCGTCAACAAGCTGAAGATCTTGCTGCAGATGAGCGTTGCCATTATTTCCGGGATCAAGCTCCCGGTCGTGCGCATCGGCCGTATCGCGGGGCAATACGCGAAGCCGCGCTCGGCCGATACCGAGGTCCGCGACGGCGTTTCCCTGCCTAGCTTTCGCGGTGACATCATCAACCGTAATGCCTTTACGGCCGACGATCGCGAACCTGATCCTGAGCTCATGTTGCGCGCCTACGAGCGCGCGGCGCTGACGCTCAACTTCATACGTGGCCTGATTGATGGCGGTTTCGCTGATCTGCATCACCCTGAGAACTGGGACCTGGACTGGGTCAGTCATTCGCCGCTTGCTGACGAATACCAGCACATGGTGCAGACAGCCGCTGATGGCCTGGACTTTTTCGAGAGCATCACCGGAAAATCGATCGATCAGGCGCGCCGCGTAGATTTTTATACGGCACACGAAGGCCTGCATCTTCCCTACGAGCAGGCACAGACACGTTT
Source organism: Gammaproteobacteria bacterium (assembly GCA_049290495.1). Lineage (GTDB taxonomy): Bacteria > Pseudomonadota > Gammaproteobacteria > Steroidobacterales > SHZI01. Next base: position 23,319 of record JBATNV010000212.1, read on the forward strand.
TCTCGCCCACCGCCAGAAGTGGTATGACCTGACCACGCACTTCCCGTGGATCGGTGCGCGGACCAGCAGGCCCGGCAGCGCACACATCGAGTTTTTCCGTGGCGTCAGCAATCCGGTTGGCGTCAAGATCAGTACCGACATGAGCCCTGAATGGCTGCGCAGCCTAATACGCAGCCTTAATCCGGATAACGAACCGGGCCGGCTTACGCTGATCCACCGTTTCGGTGCTTCACGCATCAGGGACTTGCTGCCACCGCTGATCGAGACGGTAAGACAGGAAGGCGCGCTGGTGTTGTGGGTCTGTGATCCGATGCACGGCAACACCGAGACCGCCAGTAATGGCTTGAAGACCCGGCGCTTCGAAAACATCCTCGATGAACTGGCCAGCGCTTTTGATGTGCATCGTGCCTGTGGCAGCTGGCTCGGCGGCGTGCACCTGGAGCTGACAGGCGAGCACGTCACCGAGTGCACCGGCGGCGCCCGCGGCCTGACTGACGCGGATCTGCGCCGTGACTATCGCAGCCAGGTCGATCCGCGGCTCAATTATGAGCAGGCCATGGAGGTGGCGATGCGCATTGCCCGCCATGGCCGGCAAGCCGGGAGACGCGGTCCCGCGGACTGAGGTTCATGGCGGCAGACGCAGGCCCACCGCCTTTCGACAGCAGCAGCTTTCTCGCTTCGCTGACGCATCGTCCCGGTGTCTACCGGATGTACGCTCCCGATGACACTGTTCTCTATGTCGGAAAGGCAAAGGATCTCCGCAAGCGGGTATCGAGCTACTTTGGCAGCAAGGCGCACCTGCCCAAGACGCAGGCACTGATGGCGCAGACCAGTCGTGTCGAAGTGACGGTCACCGGCACCGAGCACGAAGCGCTCTTGCTCGAGCACAACCTGATCAAGGAGCACCGGCCACGCTTCAACGTCATCCTGCGCGATGACAAGAGCTACCCGTGGATCCACGTGACCACAAACCAGGAATTTCCGCGCTTTGAACTGCATCGCGGCGGCCGTCGTGGTCCGGGCCGTTTTCTGGGGCCGTGGCCATCGGCCAATACCGTGCGCGAGAGCCTGATCCAGTTACAGAAGCTGTTCCGGGTTCGGCAGTGCAGTGAGTCATTTTTTGCGAATCGCACGCGGCCGTGCCTGCAGTACCAGATCCGGCGTTGTACCGCACCCTGCGTTGGCCTGGTCAGCGCCACGGACTATCAGCGTGATGTCGCCGATGCGCTGCTGTTTCTGGAGGGCCGTAACGAGAGCGTGCTGACCAGCCTCGGTTCCCGCATGGAGCAGGCGGCAGCAGCGCTCGACTACGAGCGTGCTGCACTGCTGCGTGACCAGATCCAGCTGGTCCGAAAAATCCAGGCTGAGCAGGTGATCAATGCGCCAGGCATGACGGATGCTGACGTCCTCGGCGTACGGACCGGACAGGGGCAGGCCTGCGTAGCCGTCCTCATGATCCGAGGCAGCCGCGTGCTCGGCAGTCGTAGCTGGTTTCCGCGCATCGTGCAGGGCACTGAGGACCACGAGGTCCTTGCCGCCTTCATCTCGCAGCACTATTTCCACGCGTCACCACCGGCTGAAGTTCTGGTGCCGGTTCCGCTGCCCGATCGGCTGCTTTTGCAGGTGGCGCTGGAAACCCGAACGGGCAGCCGGTGTCAGGTTCGCGACCGGGTGCGTGGCACCCGCAGTCGCTGGCTGGAAATGGCTGGAAACAATGCCGCACAGGGGCTTGCCACGCGACTTGCCAGCACCGCCACCCTGCGCGACCAGTTTGAACAGCTGGCGGAGGCGATGGCGCTGGAGGAGGTACCGGAACGAATCGAGTGCTTCGATATCAGTCATACCGCCGGCGAAGAAACCGTCGCCGCCTGTGTGGTATTTGGATCCGAAGGTCCGCTGAAGTCCGATTATCGACGCTTCAATATCAAGGGTATTGAGCCCGGAGACGACTATGCAGCCATCGCCCAGGCCGTGGAGCGCCGCTACACCCGGGTACGCAACGCGGAAGGGGTGTTACCTGGGCTGATCCTTATCGATGGCGGCTCCGGTCAGGCCGACCGCGCCTATGGCGTGCTCGAAGAACTGCAACTCAGTCATATCCCGCTGCTCGGGGTTGCGAAGGGCCCTGAACGACGACCAGGTGAGGAAAAGCTGGTCTTGCCGCGCGGAAGAGGGCTCATCGCCTTGTCGGCCGACTCATCAGCCCTGCACCTGATTCAGCAGATTCGCGATGAGGCACACCGCTTCGCAATCACCGGTCATCGGCAGCGCCGGGCGCAAGTGCGGCGTACTTCCAGCCTCGAAGCGATTCCTGGCCTTGGACCGCAGCGTCGCCGCGCCCTGTTGCGCGAGTTCGGCGGCCTGCAGGGTATTCTTCAGGCTGGTGTCACGGATCTCGCCCGGGTAAAGGGCATAAGCCGGACGCTTGCGCAGAGTATCTATGACCATCTGCACGGCGGAACACCCTGAGCGCAGAACCTCAGACGCACGCTAGAATGAGACGCGATGTACCCGCAATTCAACACAGCAACCTCACTGACCTGGTTCCGGATCGCCGCCATTCCAATGGTGGTGCTGGTGTTTTACAGCAATATCTCATGGGCCCGGCCGGCTGCAGCCATGGTGTTTCTGCTTGCAGCGATTACCGACTGGCTGGATGGCTACGTCGCGCGCCGATTCCAGCAAACCTCGGCATTTGGCGCCTTTCTCGACCCGGTCGCCGACAAGATGATGGTCGCCACAGCGCTGATCCTGCTGGTGCAATCGGATACGCGAAATATCGTGGCCATACTGGCTGCAATCATCATAGGCAGGGAAATTGCAGTCTCTGCCTTGCGCGAGTGGATGGCTGAACTCGGCGCACGCCATCGCGTGGCGGTATCCGGTTATGGCAAGCTGAAAACCATCATGCAGATGACCGGCCTGTGCTGCATGATCTTCTATCAGCCTTTGCTGGGGCTGCCAGTCTACGAAATCGGAGTCGTTTGCATGGTGCTGGCAGCAGGTCTGACCATCTGGTCCATGATCGGCTATATCCGCGCCGCGTGGCCCTCCAGCGAAGAACATGACAAGGTTTCTTGACTCTGCGTGGTTCGCCGATACCATATGCACTCCTTGCGGGCGGGAATAGCTCAGTTGGTAGAGCGATACCTTGCCAAGGTATAGGTCGCCGGTTCGAGTCCGGTTTCCCGCTCCAGTTTTCTCCTTGCTTTTCTGTATCCGGCTAGGTGGCAGAATGGTTATGCAGCGGCCTGCAAAGCCGCGTATGCCGGTTCGATTCCGACCCTAGCCTCCATCAGTTCCTGCAAGAGTCACTGCGGCACCAGCAAGCGTGTGTCTGCGCTGTGGTGGACATGTTGAATCTGCTCATGACGGCGCGCGGATACGTTACACTCGCCGGCCTTTCGTCAGTATGCGCATCATGATTCAGCATTGCTGCCTGCGTTCGCGAGGAAGGCTGTTTCTGGGCGTGGCGCTCGCGACGCTTCTCGCTGCGTGTGGATCCGCCAAGGCACCACCATCGACAACCCCTGCTGCGGGCCTCGTGGTAACGACAGTTGCCCCCGTCACCCGTGAGGTCGCGCGTTCGATAGCCGTGTCCGGCTCAGTCAGTGCCTGGCAGGAAATGTCGCTCGGGGTAGAGTTGACCGGTAACCGTGTCACGGACGTACTGGTGGAGGTTGGCGATCATGTGCGTGCAGGGCAATCGCTGCTGCACCTCGACAGCCGTACGCTCAATGTGCAGTTTCGCCAGGCCGAGGCCAGCGTCACGCAGGCCCAGGCAGCGCTGGAACTCGCACAGGCCAATTCCGCACGCGGTGATTCACTGGTAGGGCAGGGCCTCATATCGTCCAGTGACAGCGATAAATTGCGTGCCGACCTGAGTAGCGCGGAAGCGCAGCTGATTGCCTCCCAGGCCGATCGTGACGCGGCGAAACTGCGCCTCAGCTTCGCCACGCTGTTGGCGCCGGACGATGGCATCATCTCGGCGCGCTCGGTGCAACCCGGACAGGTCGTCACAGCTGGCAGCGAACTGTTGCGGCTGATCAGGCGTGGCCGCCTCGAATGGCGTGCAGACCTTGCCGAGGCCGACCTGGTCCGCGTGAAACCCGGTGCGGTTGTTGAATTGAGCGGCCCGGCCAACGAGACCATCCGGGGAAGCGTGCGAGCTGTTGCACCCGCTGTTGATCCGGCGACACGTACCGGCCTACTTTATGCCGATCTCCCGGAGCCGGGGACATTGCGTGCCGGCATGTTCGCCGAAGGACGGATCCTGCTCGGCAGTGCGCCAGCGAGCGTGGTGCCCCGCGAGTCAGTCGTGTTCCGCGACGGCTTTGCCTATCTCTTTGTTGCAAAGCCTCTGGATGATGCAAAAGCTGACAGCGCATTGCGAAAGGTGGACCAGCGTCGGGTGATGATCGGGGTTCGTCGCGGCGATTTCACCGAGATTCTTTCCGGGCTGCAACCGGGTGAGCGCGTCGTGCAGCGCGGTGCGGGCTTTCTCGGTAACGGTGATGTGGTCCGTGAGCTGAGTGATGCCGCTGACGGGACGTCCGGATCGCCGCAATGAACGTTTCGCTCTGGGGTATCCGCAACCCGGCCGGAGCGGTCATTATCTTCATCGCGCTGTGCATTGCGGGCCTCTACGGCCTGCGCAAGCTGCCGATTGCAACGCTGCCGGACTTCACAGTCCCGCAAATCACGGTGACGGTAACCCTCAGCGGTGCAACGCCGGCCCAGCTTGAGACTGATGTAACCCGCAAGGTCGAAGATGCCGTCGCAAGCATTGCGAACATCGACAAGATCCGTTCCACAATCACCGAGGGCCGTTCGCAGACACGCATCGAGTTTCTGCTTGGCCATGACATGAGCCGGGCGCTGGAAGATGTGCGCGATGCGGTCGACCGCATCCGCATCGATCTTCCGCAGAACATAGACGAGCCGGTTGTTGCCAGGGTGAACACCATCGGCGGGACATTGCTGAGTTATGTGGTTCGGTCAAAGAACATGGCCCCCGATGAGCTCAGCTGGTTTGTCGATGACACCATCCGCAAGGCGCTCTTCGATGTACCTGGTGTCGGCATGGTCACGCGAATCGGCGGCTTCGATCGCGAAATTCGTGTCGATTTGCGTCCCGATGCTCTGCAGGCGTACGGGCTAACGGCCGGTACGCTCTCTGACCAGCTGGCCCGCACCCAGGTGGAACAGCCCGGTGGACGCACGACGCTCGGTGGCAGTGAACAGTCGGTGCGTACCGTCGCGACCGTGCGTACCGCCGCACAACTGGCCAATTACCCGCTGTCCTTGCCCGATGGGCGGGTGGTGCGCTTGTCCGCAGTCGCTTCTGTTATCGACGGTGTCGCTGAACAGAAGGACATCGCTCTGCTGAACGGCAAACCGGTGGTGTCCTTTTCGGTGCAACGTGCACACAGCACCAGCGAGGTGGGTGTCGGCCGCAGTGTCCGCAAGCGTGTTGCAGAGCTGGCAGTCGAGCATCCGGAGATCGAGTTTATCGAAGTGACCTCTTCGGTGGAGAATGCCGAACGCTCCTACGAAGCATCAGTTTCCATGCTGCTTGAGGGGGCTGTGCTGGCGGTCGTGGTGGTGTGGATCTTCCTTCGCGACTGGCGGGCGACATGGATTTGCGCTGTGGCGCTGCCGCTCTCGGTGATTCCGACTTTCGCCATGATGCACTGGTTTGGTTTTAGCCTGAATCTGCTCTCGCTGCTCGCTTTTGCCGTCGTCATTGGCATTCTCGTGGACGATGCGATTGTCGAAGTTGAGAACATCGCCCGTCATCGTGCCATGGGCAAGTCGCCGCGACAGGCGGCGATCGATGCCGCGGACGAAATCGGCATCGCAGTGATTGCAACATCGGCAACTCTCGTTGCAGTGTTCGTGCCGGTAGCCATGATCGGCGGCCAGGTGGGGTTATTTTTTCGTGAGTTCGGCTGGACCGCCGCCACCGCGGTGCTTTGCTCGCTGCTGGTCGCACGGCTCCTGACGCCCATGCTGGCCGCACAGTTCATGCAGGCTGATGCAGCGAGCATCCCGGAAGCGGGCTGGATGCCGCGCTATATCCGCTGGGTACAAGTGGCCTTGAAATATCGCGGGCGCACACTGCTGCTGGCCCTCGCTGTATTCCTGGCGTCTCTTGCACTGGTACCGCTTATTCCGACCACCTTCCTTCCACCTGGTAGCGGCAGTCGTTCGGAGGTGTCGCTCGAGCTGCCGCCCGGCGCCAGTCTGCGCGAGACAACCGAGATGACAGAACAGGCCCGGCAGCTGGTGCTAAAGGTCCCGGAAGTCGAGAGTGTCTTCGCGCGTATCGGTGCTGTTGCCGGCATGGGTTATGAAGGCGGCTTCCTGGGGGATCTGCGCAAGGCCAGCCTGGTCATTTCCTTCAAGCGGGGTCACAAACGCAGCGTTCCGGAACTGGAAGGAGCCCTACGTAAACAGCTCGCAGATCTGCCCGGCGTACACAGCAGCTTCGTGGCCATAGGTCCAGGCCGGCTGCTCGAGATCGTGCTCGCCGGCAACGATCCCGAGGTGCTGACGGCAACCGCACATGAGGTAGAGGGGGCGGTACGTACGCTGCCCGGCCTCGGCAGCGTGTCGTCTACAGCATCGCTGCTGCAGCCTGAGGTGATCATCAAGCCCGATCCGGCTCGCGCTGCAGACCTTGGCGTCACAACTGTCGACATTGCGGCCGCCGCACGTATTGCCACCAGCGGCGATTTTACGCAGCGGCTGGCCAAGCTGAACCTGGCTGACCGACAGATCCCGATACGTGTGCAGGTTGCGGAGCATTCCCTCGGCGACGTCGCGTTACTGTCAATGCTGCGTGTGCCCACGCGGAATGGCAGCGTACCGCTGTCTGCAGTCGCGACGATCCACGAAGGCAGCGGCCCCGCGCAGATAGACCGGTTGAACCGCGAGCGCAATATTCGCGTTACCGCAGAACTGGATGGTCAGCCGCTCGGTCCGGTACTCAAGGAACTCAAAGGTCTGCCAGCGCTGCGAAATTTGCCAGCAGGTGTCCACATCCTGCCGGGCGGCGATGCTGAAGCGCTCGGTGACCTGCTGACCGGCTTTGTCATCTCTATTCTTGCTGGCCTGGTCAGTATCTACGTCGTGCTGCTGCTGCTCTTCGGCAGCGCTTCACAGCCGCTGGTAATTCTTGCTGCCGTGCCCCTGTGCGCAGCCGGTGCCTTCGGCGGGCTGCTCATTACCGGACATGCGCTGTCTTTGCCTTCGCTGATCGGTCTGCTGATGCTTACCGGCGTTGCCACCAAGAATTCAATCCTGATCGTTGACTACGCCATTATCGGTGAACGCGATCAGGGCTTGTCACGCCGCGAAGCCATACTGGAGGCCTGCCACAAGCGCGCCCGCCCGGTCATCATGACTACCGTGGCGATGGGCGCGGGCATGCTGCCTATCGCACTTGGATTCGGCGCGGATGGAAGTACCCGGGCACCGCTCGGCGTGTCCGTGATCGGCGGCTTGCTTACCTCTACCTTGTTGTCACTGGTGGTGGTACCCGCTGCTTATTCTCTGGTATCTGATTGGGTTAGCCGGAGGAGAAAGCCGGCATGACCGGATCGACCGGCACGGCGCTGAAGCAAACATCAACGCCGCTCTTGCCTTCGCAACTCGATGTCGCGGGCATCTGCACGGTGCTGTCCGGCAAGATCCGCGGCAATCCGGTCGCCATCAGCCTGTTTTACAAACGCATTCCGGCTGACTACACGGGCATCAAGGTCGATCCCTGCCAGATACTCCGCCACGCGATGGATGACGGAAAAATCGTTTACTTCGATCGAACCCATCAGGATTGTCTGCACGGCGCCTATATCACCGGCGTGCATGAAGGTACCGAACAGATTCGCAGCGGCCGTTTGCTGACCGACTATCTGCCCGCCTACGAACTCGATGCCGCGCATCAGTTCAATTCAGGCCGCTACATTCTCCCGCAGGGTGCAATCGTCGGGGCTGGCGCTGCGCCACTCGACAAGGTGCCCGCGGATATACCCGTCGATTCCATAGTCGTCGTCTGCACACCGTTTTGGGCCGGGCAGATCGCGGCCGTGCGTTCAGTCGAGGACGGGGTGCAGCCCAGTGCTGCAGCCGGCTCATCCTTTTGCAGCGATATGTTCGCAACGCCCTGGTACGAAGAGAATGTGGTAATGACGCCCGGCGACATGGGCGGCCGCATGAACAACATGCTGAAGCCGGAAGAGATGTTCGTGGTAATCCCGGCACGCTGGGCCAACAATATTGTGAAATTGCTTGGTGGCCCGCTCGATGTAAAGGGTATCTACGAAGCCACGCGGCCGCCCGATTCCATCTACTGGATCCGCAAGGCGAAGAAACACGAGCGTGCGGCCGAACTGCAGGATGGGGTGACGCCGGATCGTGACAGCGGCGCAAAGCTGGCGAAAGAAAAGTATGGCCTGATCATCAGCATGCCATGGGACGAGGACGCGATGGCAACCATCGCCAAGGCGCCGAAGTTTGTACGCAAGTTTGCGGTCGGCAACGTAGAAGACTTCGCCGAGGAAAAAGCCTACCCGCTGATCACTGCAGCCGTGGTCAAGGAACAGGCTGACAGCGTCGGCATGGGCAAGTGGCTCGCGATGCTTAAAAAACCCTGACGAGAAACATGCTGGTGCGACTGTTGCCATCAGGCACTAGAATGCCCGCAGGCCCGGGTGGCGGAACTGGTAGACGCTGCGGACTTAAAATCCGTTGACTGGAAACGGTCGTGCCGGTTCAATTCCGGCCCCGGGCACCATTAAATACCGCATATATAAGCCATTTATAACTCGGCCTAAGCTTGTAATCCGGTTCGCCACAAGCACAGTTTCCAGCGGATATTTCCCGGCCTGTCGAATCATGCGCGGTGCAGAACGGCAATTAATGTGCACCTTTATCGTAGGCTTTCGCGGAAAGAATCCTCACAATTTACCATTGGCGGAACTTCAAAACCCTGATCACCTTCGACTGCTCGGGTGAAGTAATTTATAAGCTTGCGCAGCACACGTGCCACCGACGTCACCTCGTTTGAATAGCGTAGCCTAGTTCCGACGTCCTGTCGGGCGAGCAGGAAGCATAGACTTGTAGACCACCGAGATCGATTTGATCAAGGGAGAGTCGACGCTCGCTGTATTAATACGAAGTATTTGTGGAGCCTCTACAGTGGCGCGTTGCGCAGATTTTCTGGCGCAATCTTGGGGCAGAAGCAGGAACCCCGCCGAAGCGGGGTTCTGGTCGTCAGTATCAGGTTGCCTTTCTTCGCCTTGCTATACCGAGCAGTCCGAGCGCACCGCCGAACAACCACGCTGCACCCGGCACTGGTACCAGGGCGATATCGCCGGGGCGCACTGCCCAAGCGAAGAACTGATTGGCCTTAGCCCACTCGTGCTGGTAGCCGTCGCTGAAGGAGACGCTCCACGCGCTAATGGGGCCGGGCGCGTACTCCGTACCCGACCAATAGTGGTAGGGCTGAAGATTGGAGAAGGGGCCGGTGTTGGTCAGGCAGTAGTTCGGACCGACCAGACAGGGACCACCCGTTGCGACCCCACCAGTGTTGTAGAGACCGGTGTTGCCCAGCGTGCTGTAGAACATACGTGCCAGCTCGCTGGTGCTGAGATCGACGTTAAACCCACAGTCCGTGCCGCTGTAGGCTCTGTCGCAGCCCGGAGGCCCAGTGTCAGTAAGTGCGGGTAGCCGCCATTTGTTCGCCCCGAGGTAACTGGCCGCATTCAGCGTGTCGATCCAAGTCTGGGCGGCGTCCCAAGTCATCTTGCCATCAGTATCGTAACCGGACGTTTTGGCTAGGTTCGCATCTGCTACCCATGTGATATCCAGCACCGTGTCGTAATAAGACTGGCCACCACTGCGACTGAGGAGCGCAGCGTTGGCCGCACTACCTAAGAGCAGGAACATGAACATCCCTACCGCATACTGTTTCATTGCTCATTCCCCATTGCGACTACAAACGGGCCCCGGAACCCGGGTTCTTGTTTACTCGACATGGCGGTTCTGTGACCGCTTGCCGCTATCCGACTCTGCTCCGCCCCCCGGAGA
>JBATNV010000213.1:0-33517 GCA_049290495.1 Gammaproteobacteria bacterium
TAGAGGCGGTCGTATTCCGGGTTTCGATAGTTCGCATCGTTGGAGCCGGGCGAGCCGTTGGGGCCGTAGAAAAGCTGCAGGGTATTTTCGGCATCGGGATAGTCGAGGCCCCAGCCTTTAGCCACCAGGGGCAGCTCCCCACGCTTCCAGGCCCGCGAAATATCGCCGAAGGTCGCGTAAGTCTTGCGTACGACCTTGTCATGCGGGTAGCCGATCGCGCGCATCCAGGCCCGAAACTGTTCAAAGAACAGACGCTCGGTAACGCCGGCAGTGGTGCCGTACACCAGCGCTGGCAGGTTTTCGGCGGTCCAGCCATTGTCGCGCAACAGCCTGCGGGCGCCAGCCACATCAAGCGTCACGCTGTCGCGGGAGAGAGCCGGATCGAATTCAGGACTCAGCGGCACGATGATGCCGGGGAAATAGGTGGCAAGCCCAAAGTACCAGCTCTGGTTGCGCGCCTCCCAGTCGTAGGCCTTGATGATCGCGCAGCGCAGAGCCTTGTTGCGTTGCTCGCGCACCGGATCGGGGTTGTAGCCGAGCTCAGGGAAATCCATGTTGAAGGTGGTAAAGACGAAACCGGCTTCGAGACCTGTATACATATGAAAGCGGGCCGCATATTCCGGCTGCAGACGTATCGGATTCTTGCCAGCCAGTATGCGATCGATCTGTTCGATGGGAACGGTCGTGAATTGAACCTCGTTGCCCTTGTTAAAGGAGGTCCATGCAGCACTCGATTCGGTGATGAAGTCGATCTCAAGACGATCGATGAATGGCGGTGATCGGCCCTCGATCGCTTCGACGCCGGTATAGGCCTGTTTGGCGGGATCGTAGCCCTCGGCCTGCAGGTCTACCGGCTCCTGACGGTAGTGCCGGTTGCGCTCCATCACCACGCGTGATGAGTCGTAACTCACCAGCCGGAAAGGCCCCGAACCCACCGGGTGCACACCCAGCGCCTTGCCGTACTTCTCGGCGGCTTCACGCGGGACGATGGCCGAGTAGCCCTGTGCAAAGGTATCGGCAAGCTGCGGATAGGGGCGGGTCAGCTGGATCTCCAGCGTGTACCTGTCGCGCGCACGCAAACCTGACACCGGCCGGTCGTAATCAGCCCCGGCCGCCTTCCACTCCTCCAGTCCCGCAATGCGTCCCTGCCAGAGCCAGGCGCCCTGAGGTTGATTCTTCGGGTCGAACTGGCGTTTGACGGAATAGACAAAATCCTCAGCAACCAGCTCACGACCGCGCCCGCCCGGAAAGCAGGGATCATCGATAAAACGGACACCCTGCTTGATGCGGATCGTATAGGTCAGTCCATCGGCGGAAACCGCCGGAAGGTCGACGGCGAGATTCGGTTTCAGCTGATAGGGGCGTGCGAGGTACTTGTAGGCGTAGAGCGTATCGTAAGCATTCACGACCACATGATTTGCATAAAGATTGGCCGACTGCGTGGGATCGAGGCTGGTCGGCGCCTGATCCATGGCGTGGCGGTAGGTTTTCAGACCCGGCGAAACCGACCCCCGAGGGGTCGCGGGATCGCGCCCACAACTGACTGTAAGTAAAAGCACTGCAGCCAGGAGCAGGCCTGATATCTTTTGTTGCGACAAGTAGCTCATTTATGGCCTTGTAAATCCCACATAAATCCGAAATGGTGCGTGCTTTAAGAGTAAATCCCTATCTTTTCGTAAAATTACATAAAGTGGTGATTTCTGCTAAATACTCGCATCAATACGCATCCTTATGGAATTGAGAGTCCATGATTACGCTGTTACAACGCGTCAAGCGGGCATCCATTACCGTCGATGGGAAGCAAATTGCTGAAATCGGACCGGGCCTGATGGTACTGGTCGGCGTCGAGCGGGCCGACGGCAGGCCACAAGCGCTACGTATGGCGGAAAGGATCCTCGCATACCGGATCTTCCCCGACCCGGTCGGGCGCATGAACCTGAGCCTCCGCGACGTCCGCGGCGAGCTGCTCCTCGTACCGCAGTTCACCCTGGTAGCAGATACCTCGCGGGGCAACCGGCCCGGCTTCGAGCAGGCCGCCAGCCCCGAGCAGGGGGAAGCACTGTTCAGACAACTCGTGGAAAGCGCGACCGCGCTGGGCTGCAGAACGCAGACCGGGCAGTTTGGCGCAGATATGGATGTCGAACTGATCAATACGGGCCCTGCGAGCTTTTTGCTGCATGTTCCACATGCCTGAACGGGATCTACCGCACGCAGCAAGCGTGACGTTTGTCACCCGGCAGCGAGCTTATCCAGTTATCCTAGGCGCGTAGGGTATCCTTTCACCCTGCACACAAGCCTCGTTTCCACGGGAGAAGCCATCATGGGTCTCGGCGGCATCAGCATCTGGCAGCTTCTGATAGTGCTGCTTATTGTCATTACGATTTTCGGCACCAAACGGCTCAAGGATATCGGCGGAGATCTTGGCGGAGCGGTCAAGGGTTTCCGCAAAGCCATGAGTGACGCTGAGCAGGGCAAGAGCGAACCCAGGCAACTGGGCCAGACGGACGCAGAATTTTCAGAGTCGGGTGCAGAAAAGCACGAGCCTGACACGCACAGTAAAACCTGAGCTCATCATTGCGGACTCGTTCGGATGTTCGAAATCGGTTTTTGGGAGCTGGCGCTGCTATTCGGCCTTGGACTGGTTGTCCTTGGCCCTGAAAAGCTGCCCAAGGTAGCCGATCAACTCGGGCGGTATGCAGGGCAGGCGCGGCGCATGGCGCGCACTTTTACCGATCAGATTCGCGATGAGATTGCAGCTGAGGAACGCAGGGCGACCAGCAGCACGACTGCCTCGACCGGAACAACAGCTGAGCAGGATGTACCGGCATTCAGTCGACCCGGTGTAGACGATCTGATCCCAAAAGCGGCAGAGCCCGCTCCTGCCACTGCAAGCACGGAAGCGCTGGCAGTGGAATCATTGGCTGCGGGATCGGCTGCGGCTGAGTCCCTGGATCAGGTACAGCTGCCACCACATGGCTGACGACAACCACGCCGACTCTCCGGAAACCTTAACTGAAGCCAGCCTGATGTCACATCTGCTGGAGCTGCGCTCGCGGTTGTTGAAGGCGGGTGGAGCGGTGCTGGCAGTTTTCATCTGCCTGCTGCCATTCAGCCGGAGAATCTTCAGCGCAGTTTCCAGCCCGCTGATGTCGAAGCTGCCGGCAGGCTCGACGATGATCGCCACCGAGGTGGCTTCGCCATTCCTGACACCCTTCAAGACAAGTTTTTATGTGGCCATCATGCTGGCCATTCCAGTGGTTCTTTATCAGATCTGGGCCTTTGTGGCGCCGGGTCTCTACCGACGGGAAAAGCGCCTCGCTGTGCCGCTGCTGGTTTCAAGCGTGGTGCTCTTTTACCTGGGCGTAGTGTTTGCCTATTTCGTGATTTTTCCAGTGATGTTCGGCTTTTTCACGGCCGCAGCTCCAGACAACGTGCAGGTGATGACGGATATCAACCATTACCTGGATTTTGTACTCGTGCTGTTTATCGCGTTCGGCGTCGCTTTTGAGGTTCCGGTCGTCACCGTGCTCCTGATAATGACCGGCATGGTCGACGTCGCTACACTGAAGAAGAATCGCCAGTATGTTTTTCTGGGCTGCTTTGTCGTCGGCATGGTGCTGACACCGCCAGACGTTTTTTCCCAGACTCTGCTGGCTATTCCAATGTACCTGCTTTACGAAGGCGGAATTTTCATGGCGCAGCTGCTTGTGCAATCCGCAAAAACTGAAAGCAAAACCGGCGACAAGCCTGCCTGAGCCTGACGGCAGCTGATCCCTCGTGAGCACCAGGCCACCATCCACAGCAGAAAGCGGCGGTAGCCTGAACGGCGCACACCACCCCGCTGGTCTGCGCACGCTGTTCTTTACCGAGATGTGGGAACGCTTCAGCTACTACGGCATGCGCGCGCTGCTGGTGTTGTTCATGGTGGAAGCCGTGAACGATGGTGGCCTGGGCCTGACAGATGCGACCGCGACGGCAATCTATGGCCTCTATACCGCAGCGGTTTACATGGTCGCATTGCCCGGCGGCTGGATCGCTGACCGGCTGCTCGGTGCGCGACGCGCCATCTGGTATGGCGGCATCGTCATCATGCTTGGCCACTTCACGCTCGCGATTCCTTCCATATATGCCTTTTTTATCGGGCTATTGCTGGTCACGCTGGGGACCGGGCTGCTGAAGCCCAATATCAGCGCAGTCGTCGGCGAACTTTATCCGCCCGGCGACGCCCGGCGTGACGCCGGCTTTACGCTTTTCTACATGGGCATCAATCTCGGTGGTGCCATCGGGCCATTGATCTGCAGCACGCTGGGCGAAAGCGCGTTGTTTGGCTGGCACTGGGGTTTTGCCGCTGCCGGGATCGGCATGTTCTTCGGGCTCGTCTATTTTCACTTCAGCCAGCCACTGCTCGGCGCGGCAGGTAAATACCCCTCACTGCGCGCGGAAAACCCGGCAGATCGACCGGCCCTGCGGCGTGCCTGGCGCCGCGTAGCAACCGGCCTTACCATCGTACTCGGCAGTACCGCACTGCTGCTGGCTGGCGTAATCGAAGTTGATGCCGTTGTATTTGCGGGCTGGGCCACCATCGGGATCGTCCTGTTTGGCGCGCTCTACCTGGCCTATCTCCTGCGCTTTGGCGGACTCGATCACAACGAGCGCAACCAGGTAATCGCGATATTCATACTCAGCATGGCTGCCGCGATGTTCTGGGCCGGTTTCGAGCAGGCCGGGTCGACCCTCAATCTGTTCGCGGAGCGTTTTACCGAGCGGAACTTTGCCGGTTTCGAAATCCCCACCGGCTGGTTTCAGACCTTGAACCCGGTTTTCATCATCACTCTCGCGCCGCTGTTTGCAACGCTCTGGATCCGGCTCGCAGCGCGCGGGCTGGAACCACGAACACCCGTAAAATTTGCCTGTGGCCTGCTGATTCTGAGCGCCGGCTTCGGCGTGATGATCGTCGCGGCCGGACTCGTCAACAATGGTGGCAAGGTGCTGCCGACCTGGCTGATGATGACCTATCTCTTGCACACCATCGCTGAACTGACACTGAGCCCGGTCGGACTCAGCGTCACCACAAAACTCGCGCCGCGCCGCTACGTCGGGCAGATGATGGGTGTCTGGTTCCTGACCTCGGCCATCGGCAACCTGATCGCTGGACTTGCAGCCGGACGCTTCAGCACCGACGCGATCGATGCGATGCCCGCACTGTATACGCAGATCGTACTCATGACCGGCGGCACCGGCATGCTGCTGCTTCTGCTGTTGCGACCACTGCGCAGACTCATGGGCGAGGTCAGATAGCCGACCGTTCCGGCTGCGCGGATAATGGCAGCCCTGCACATCGATCAGGGAGAGAAATACAATGCCCGCCTACATCGTCTCAGTGGTAGAAGTCACCAACCCCGGTCCGAACTTTAAAAAGTACGCCGAGGAGTCCGCGCGACTCGCACACTCGCATGGCGGCAAGTATGTGATCAGGGGCAAGTCAGCCAATGTAGTTTCTGGCACCTTGCTTGAGAAAAAGGCCATCATCATCCTCGAGTTTCCCAGCATGGAAAATGTCCGCGCGTTCTACGACAGCGACGAATACCAGAAGGGCTGTAAGCCGCTGCGCGAAGGGACCGGCATTTACGACATCGCCTTCTTCGAGTCACCACCGCCAGCCAGCGCCTGATCCCGGCAACGGCGCTGTTCATTCAGCGCCGTTATTCCCCACTGACGATCATGAAGCTCGCCTCGGCCTCAGCGACGACGCTGCGATCACTGGCTTTCAGCGCCAGGCCCTGCATGAAGGCGACCTTGCCTTTGCGCCGTATCAGCCGGCCTTCCAGCAGCACCGTCGTGCCGGTTTTCAGCGGCTGACGATAGCGAACTTCACAACGGGCCGTGTGTGCCCGCGAGCCGCTGAGAAACAGCCAGTTCGCCATCACGTCATCAAGCGCGCTGTAGAGAATACCGCCGTGTGTCATCGTATCGTAACCGACATGATCCGGCCCGGGTGTGAACTCAGTGCGGCAGACGCCCGCGTCATCGATATGGAACAGTAGCTGCAGACCACGTGGGTTGCCCGGACCGCAGACGAAGCAGCGGTTGGCATCTGAACGTATACGTTGCTCGTTCAAGTCCTGTACCTCCGGTGTCGCACCACAGGCCTGGCTTGTCACTTGCCGGGCCAGGCTCTTATGCTAGCTGGCACCGGGGCTGAAAGCACTTGAGTCATCCGGATCTGCCTGCAGGAGCGTGGTGTGGCTTACGATCAGAACAATATCTTTGCAAAAATTCTGCGTGGTGAACTACCGGCACAGCGGTTCTTCGAGGATGAGCAGACCATCGCAATACTCGACGCGATGCCGCAATCGGATGGCCATTCCCTGGTGATTCCCAAGTGCGCGGCGCAGAACATTTTCGAGCTTGATCTGGAGTATGCCAGCGCGGTAATCCGCACCGGACAGAAAATTGCGCTTGCGGTACGGGATGTATTTCAGGCTGACGGCATCACGCTGATGCAGTTCAATGGTGCTGAATCCGGCCAGACGGTGTTTCACTTTCACCTGCACGTGATTCCGCGCTATGTCGGCCGTCCTCTGCACAGTCATGGACGGGGCTTTGCAGATTCGGAGCGGCTCGCCGGGCAGGCCGCGCGGCTGCGGGCCGCCCTGGATACGCGATAGCAGCGCCGACCAAGATCTTTCAGAATGCGCGCGCGGCTGCGAAGCCGGCCGTCGCCGCAGCAATACCTGCGGTCACCTGCAAAAACACGTTGATCAGCGCAGTTAGCGATTGACCGGATCGCAACAGCACCAGGGTCTCGAGGGAAAATGCAGAAAAAGTGGTGTAGCCGCCCAGCAATCCGACCACAAGCAGCAGGCGTGCGCCAGGTCCGAACAGCTCCCGATACTCGACCAGACCCGCAAACAACCCGATCAAAAGCGAGCCAGTCGTATTCACTGCAAGGGTACCGACCGGCAACATGACAGCCGGGAACAGACCCTGGGTCATGTTACTCACCAGGTAACGCAGTGCAGAACCAAAAGCACCGCCAGAAGCCACCAGCAGCAGATCACGCAGATTCATCGCTATTTCACCCACTGATGCGGATTTTGCGGTTTGCCGTTGCGCCGCACTTCGAAATACAGGGCGGGTCTGGTCTGACCACCCGTATCACCGACATGCGCGATCACCTCACCAGCGGCAACCTGCTCACCAAGCTGCTGTACGAGATCCTGGTTGTGGCCATAGAGACTCAGGTAGCCACCGCCGTGATCGATCACAAGTAACTGGCCGAGACCGGGCAGCCAGTCCGCATAGACGACCCGACCGTTGCGCACGGCAATGACATCGCTGCCGGCGGGCGCCGCGATCAGGACACCGTCCCAGCGCAGCTCCCCACCGGCGCGTGACTGGCCAAAATCAGCGAGCAAACTGCCCTTTACCGGCCAGCGCCCCTTGCCGAGTGGCCTGCCCGGCACCACCGCGGGGCCCTTCTGGTTGCGGGCAATCTGACGCTCGATCTCACGAAGCAGATTCTGGAGCGTACGCGCTTCGCTGCGTGCACGGCTCAACTGCTGATTGCCGCTACGGAGCTGCCGGTCGAGATCATTGACAACAGCAGTGCGGGTACTGCGTACCTTTTCGAGTTCCGCGAGCTGCTGTCTGCGTTTGCCTTCCAGGCTGGCAAGTTCAGCCTGCTGCTGTTCAGCCTCAGCCCGGTCGCGATTGAGGCTTTCCAGGCTGGCCTGGATTGAGCCGAGCAATTCACTGCGCTGGCGAGCGAGATAGCCCAGCCAGGTCAGGTGCCGGCCGATTGCGCGCGCATCCTGCTGATTCAACGTCAATCTGAGCATCTCATTGCCTTGGCTGATATGGGCAAGCCGCAGCTGGGAGGCCAGATCTTCCCGTTGGCGATCAAGCACTGCACGGCTCTGTTCCATTTGACGGTTGAGATCTCCGAGCTTCTTGCTCACCACGGCCAGCTGCCGCCGGGTGCTGGTCAGCTGTCCGCGCAGTCGGCTGGCCTCATTTTCCGCCGAGCGCAGCTGCTGATCGAGATCCGTACGTTTCGCCTGATCGCGACGAGTCTGGCTTTCGAGGCTACGAATCTGCTCGCGTACTCTGGCCAGTTCGTCCTGGGTCTTGCCGGCATCACGCGCAGCCGCAACCGGCTGCGCGACTAGGAGCAACAGGCTGAGGCCCACACAGTACGGCAACCGGCTCATGGGATCGGGAGTGTAGGTGATGGCGTGTGCGTTGACGACGGCCTCAATCCAGCCATGCCCCGCCGCGCACTTGGTTATAATGCGGCCCCGGCAAGGTCAGGCACTATGGACAGAGTTCTGGAATTTATAGCGGCTAACCCGCTTCTGGTCGGTGCGACGCTGCTCATGGCCATCGCGGTGATCGCCATCGAAATGCAGCTGCGCGCGCGCGCCCTGCTGGAGATCTCGACTGCTGAGGCGGTACGCATGATCAATCGGGGAGCGACGGTGGTCGATATCCGCGACAAGACCCGCTTCGACGCCGGACATGTCGTCGATGCCGTGCTGATGGCACCAGCGGACCTGGCCAAAGGCGAAGAAGGACGTATCAAGAAGAAGCGCGGGGTGGTCGTCATTTGTGAAAATGGCAGCCAGAGTTACGGCACGGTGAAGGCGCTGCGTGCCGCCGGTTTCGACGGTGCATTCAGCCTCAAGGGCGGCATCGGCAGCTGGCAGCGCGACAACCAGCTGCTGGTCACGGGACAACGCTGACAGATCGGGGCCGGACGCTGAACATCACCATTTACACGAAACCCGCCTGTCCCTACTGTGCAGCGGCCAAGACCCTGCTGCGCAACAAAGGTGTGGGTTTTACAGAAATTGATGTGAGCGCACAGCCCGAGTTGCGCGAGGAAATGATCCAGCGCAGTAGTCGCCTTACCGTGCCACAGATCTTCATAGGTGAGACGCATGTGGGCGGTTACGATGATCTGGCTGCCCTGGACGCGGCAGAAAAACTGGATGCGCTGCTGCACGAAAACCGGGTTTGAGCGACCAAAGGAACAGGAATATGGCTGAGGGAGCGGTTAACGGCAGTGGTGCAAGCGTAGAAGGCGAGCGTGCTTTCAGCTTGCAGAAGCTCTATATCAAGGATTTTTCCTTCGAAGCGCCAAATTCTCCGGCTTTCTTTTTTGAAAAGAATGAGCCGGAAATGAGCGTCAACATACGCACATCGCACAGCAAGCTCGGCAATGGCGGCACCGAGGTGGTCTTGCATATGACTGCACAGTCGGTCGTCAGCGAGCGTACTGTTTTCCTGATCGAGATTGCCCAGGCTGGACTGTTCCAGATCAGCGGTTTCTCCACTGAAGAAACCCGTACGATCATCGGCGTGCACTGCCCCAATGCGCTTTACCCCTACGCCAGGGAGGCGATCTCATCCACGGTACAACGCGGGGGTTATCCGCCGCTATTTCTTCAACCGATGGATTTCGCTGCGCTGTTTGCACAGTCCAGTCAGGACAGGGCCGCTGCCCAGGCCAATCAGGCCTGAGCGTGAGCTCATCCGGTGTGACTTCCGGACCTGATAACTCGGATATCGCCGTTTTTGGCGCAGGTTCCTGGGGTACCGCCCTCGCCGTACAGTTTGCTCGGGCCGGCCATCGGGTCACCCTGTGGGGCCGCAATGTCGACGAACTGCACAAGATGGACGAACAGCGCTGCAACGCGCGCTATCTGCCAGGCATCACTTTTCCGGAACAGTTGCACCCGGATGCCGATCTCCGTGCGGTGATACGCCGCCATCAGGATCTGCTGATTTGCGTTCCCAGCGCTGGATTTCGTGGAATTCTCACCGTGATCCGCCCGCATCTGCAGGCTGGCGCCCGAATTGCCTGGGCGACCAAGGGATTCGAACGTGATTCGGGACGGTTACCGCATCAGGTCGTCCGAGAGGTACTGGGCGATGCAATTCCGGTCGCTGTGCTCTCAGGGCCTACATTTGCCAGCGAGGTTGGGGCAGGTCTGCCCACCGCGATGACGATCGCAGCCAGCGAACCGGCTTTTGCAGCAGAACTTGCGGTCCGCATGTCAGGTTTGAATTTTCGCGCCTACACTTCTGACGATATGGTCGGCGTCGAGGTCGGCGGCGCGGTCAAGAACGTCCTCGCCATTGCGGCCGGTATTTCCGACGGCCTCGGTTTCGGCGCCAATACACGCATTGCGCTGATTACCCGCGGCCTCGTCGAAATGACGCGGCTCGGTGCGGCCCTTGGCGCACAACCGGCTACTTTCATGGGCCTGTCGGGAATGGGCGACCTGGTACTGAGCTGTACGGACGACCAGTCGCGGAACCGGCGTCTCGGGCTGATGGTCGCAGCCGGAAAGAACCCGGCTCAGGCGGCCAGCGCGATTGGGCAGGTGGTCGAGGGACTGTATGCGGCGGTATCGGTCAAAGCCGTAGCCGCACGGCTGGATCTCGAAATGCCGATCTGCGAGCAGGTCTATCAGGTACTGCACGAACAGCTGCCGGCCAGGGACGCGGTGATGGCGCTGATGGCGCGCTCGCTGAAGCCGGAGGCTGACATGGAATTGCGTAATCTTTTCACGCGGGGCGCGAACACTCTGCCCGTCGACTGAGCGCGCCGCTCAACCTGCACCGGCAAATTCAAGCTGCCGCCATGCCTCATACACCGTGATTGCGGCGGCATTCGACAGATTGATGCTGCGGCTTCCCGCTCGCATCGGGATGCGCAGCTGCTGTTCAAGAGGTAGTCCGGCAAGCACCTCCGCCGGCAAACCACGTTGCTCCGATCCGAACAGCAAGACATCACCCGTCCTGAATTTTGCTGCGGTATAGAGCGTCTGACCGCGCGTTGACAGGGCAAACACGCGCGGCCGGTTCAGGGATTCCAGGCACTCAGACAGGCCAGCATGTTGCCGGACCGATGCCCATTCGTGGTAATCCAGCCCGGCCCGGCGAAGTTTTGCGTCGGCCAGCGTAAAGCCGAGCCGCCCAACCAGATGGAGGGTAATTCCCGTGTTGGCGCACAGGCGTATGATGTTGCCCGTATTCGGCGGTATCTGCGGCTCAAACAGAATCAAGTCAAGCATTCCCGTGCCCTCTCCAGACACTGAACAATCCCGCCAGCGCGCAGCACCCGATGCGCGGCTCGCCAGCACTTTTTGCGGCCTCAATTTCAGCTCGCCGATTGTGCTGCTCTCGGGCTGTGTCGGTTTTGGGGAAGAATACACACGCGTGGCGGGCTTCTCTAATCGCGATGCCGGTGCGGTCGTGCTGAAGGGCACGACGCTGCATGCCCGGCCCGGCAATGAACCACATCGGATCTTTGAGACGCCTATGGGCATGCTCAATGCCATCGGCCTGCAAAACCCGGGCGTCGATGGAGTCCTTAACAATATCCTGCCCACGCTCGATTTCAGTGAAACCCGCTTCATCGCCAACGCCTGCGGCTCCACGCTTGAGGAGTATGCCGAAGTCTGCCGGCGCTTCGATGATTCGCCGATTGACGCGATCGAGATCAACATCTCGTGCCCGAACATCAAGGAAGGTGGCATAGCCTTTGGCAACTCGCCAGATATGTCTGCACGAGTAGTGGCCGCTTGCCGGGCATCGACCAGCAAGCCGATCATCACCAAGCTGTCGCCCAACCAGACCGATATTCGCGAGAACGCGCGGCGTTGTATCGAGGCCGGCACAGACGGCCTGGCCGTGATCAATACGCTGGTCGGCATGGCCATCGACGCGGAAAAGCGACGGCCAGTCATCGCCAATGTGCAGGCTGGACTCTCCGGGCCGGCGATCAAGCCTATCGCACTGCTGAAAGTGCACCAGGTTTATCAGGAAGCCGGGCGACACCGCGTACCGATCATCGGCCAGGGCGGCATCGCCAGCGCGACAGACGCACTTGAATTTTTGATTGCGGGTGCCAGCGCCGTTGGCCTCGGCACAGCGCTGTTTTACAACCCGCTGATTTGCCGCGAGATCAATGCTGGCATTGCCGACTACCTCGGACGGCACGGCATCGCCCGGGTAGCAGACCTGGTCGGCACACTGCAGACCGTCAGCTAATCGTCGATCTTCAGCTCACGGATTTTTCGCGTCAGGGTATTTCTGCCCCAGCCGAGTAGTCGCGCGGCTTCCTGGCGATGACCCTGTGCGTGAGCCAGCGCTGTGCGGATCAGGGTCCGTTCGAACTCCGGCAGCGCCGCGTTCAAAAGAGGTTCAGCTCTGTCGTCCTGCAAGGCGGACTCAGCCCACTGGCCAAGTCGCAGTGACCAGTCTGTTACTCCGCCGCGCAGATTGGCCTGCCCGCCGAACTCGGGCGGAATATCCTCGACACGAATCTCGGCGCCAGGCGCCGTAATCATCAGACGCCGGCAGGCATTTACCAGCTGACGGACATTTCCCGGCCAATCGAAGGCGCAAAGGCGTGTGACTGCTTCCGGGGAGATCCGCTTGGTTTCCACGCTCAACTCGCGTGCGGCTCCACGCAGATAGTAGTCCAGCAGCAACGGCACATCGTCACGACGCTCGCGCAGCGGCGGCGTGACGATGCGGATAACGTTGAGCCGATGGAGCAGATCTTCACGAAATTTGCCGGTCTCAACCGCTGCTTCCAGATTCTGGTTGGTCGCAGCGATCACCCGGACATCGACACGGATCGGCACCTGGCCGCCAACGCGATAGAACTCGCCTTCTGCCAGTACACGCAGCAGGCGGGTCTGCAGCGCTGCTGACATGTCGCCGATCTCGTCGAGGAACAGCGTACCCCGGTCGGCTTGCTCAAAACGTCCAATCCGGCGGCTGTCAGCGCCGGTAAATGCACCGCGCTCATGACCGAACAGCTCGGACTCGAGGAGCTCTGCTGCAATTGCTGTGGTGTTCAGGGCGATAAACGGTTGCTGGGCGCGCGGACTGTGTTCATGCAGCGCACGGGCAACCAGCTCCTTGCCAGTTCCGGATTCACCGGTGATCAGCACCGTCATGCTTGAGCGGGACAGGCGGCCAATCGTACGGAATACTTCCTGCATAACCGGTGCACGACCGATCATGGCAGACGCCGGCCGCTCGGACTCGACGTGACCGCCCACCGTCTGCACGCCGACTCGCGCTGCACGCCGCACCAGTGCGATCGCATCGTCCACATCGAAAGGTTTAGGCAGGTATTCAAACGCACCGCCCTGATAGGCAGCGACAGCACTGTCGAGATCAGCGTGCGCGGTAATCACGATAACCGGGAAGCTGTAGCCTTCGCGACTGAGGCGGCGCATGGCATCCAGGCCATCAGTACCGGGCATGCAGATATCAGAAATCAAGACGTCGGGTTTCGCGTCACGCAATGCATCGAAGAACGCATCAGCAGAGTTGAAAACACGCGTGTTGATACCTTCGTTGCCCAGGGCACGCTCCAGAACCCAGCGCACGGAAGCATCGTCGTCCACAACCCAGACGGAAACGTCCTTGCCGGTCATGGCGTCTCCGTCACTTCACTGTGGATTGGCAGTCTAACCATAAATACGGTCTTGCCTGGGCGCGACTGAAATTCGATCAGGCCGCCATGACGACTGACGAGATCCTGGGAAATCGGCAAGCCGAGTCCAGTACCGTCGGGACGACCGGTGACAAGCGGATAGAAAATGGAATCGGCAAGATCAGCGGGTATGCCCGGCCCGTCATCCTCAATCTCGACGCTGGCGACCAGCTTGTGCCGGATCTGGCCGATGGCAAAATTGCTGAGGACCCGCGTTCGAAACACGATATGGCCATCTGGTCCTGCGGCCTGCATGGCGTTACGCGCCACGTTGAGAAAAGACTGGATAAGCTGACCGGAATCAGCAGACAGCGGTGGCAGGCTAGGATCGTAGTCGCGTACCAGCCGCAGCGCATCGTGCTGTGCGCTGGCGATCAACACGATCACGCGCTCAAGGATCTCATGCAAGTTGACCAACTGCCACTGCGGTCGGCGGATCGGACCGAGCAAATTGTCGGTAAGAGAAGTCAGGCGGTCGGCTTCGCCAATTATGATGCGGGTGTACTCACGCAATTCCGGCGTCGGCAGCTCGCGTTCCAGGAGCTGGGCGGCACCGCGCAATCCGCCAAGCGGGTTACGGATCTCGTGTGCGAGCTGGCGGATCATGCGGCGACTGGCGTCGTGCTGACTGATCAGCGCATGTTCCCGATCGATCTGTCGCCACTGGGTTGCGTCGAACAGTTCGATGATCAGCTGGCTATCAGCGGTGCGGTAGGGGCTGACGCGCACGGCTAGGTCGGTGGTCGCAGGACTCTGGCGGGGCACGGAGAAACTCAGCAGCTGACCGAAGCTGTGGCCCTCTGCCGCTGCGCGCTGAATCAGTTCATGCAGATTACGCAGCTGTGGCAGCAATGCCTGCAATGGGCGACCGAGTCCATGGCGGGCACTCAGGCCCAGCAGATCTTCAGCACCAGGATTCAGGTAGTTCACGATGCCGTCTGCATCTATGCAGATTACGGCTGTCGTGATGCTGCCGAGGATGTCAGCAGGCTGGGGTGCGGGGGCTAGGGGCGAATGGGGGGCTGAACTACCGGTGGCGACGGATTGCGTGCCACTGAGCTCTGCTGCACGTAGAAGTTCACCGGAGCGCTCTGTATGAGTGTCGAGCCTGACTCGTCCTGGATCTTTGCCATCAAGGTGTGCTGACCGCGATACACGTCCGACAGGCGAGTCTGGGTGGTCCCCGGCTCCAGCTCCGCCACCGGTTGACCGTCCAGAAGCAGTTGCACTCTGTGACCCGCCTGCAGTGGTGGTTGCAGAGCTACAGCGACGTCCAGCTGGCCTCCGATATTCCAAAGTGTCTCGTCCTGCCCTGGTGCCTGAATAGTCAGTGAATCGTAGGCTGCGGCAGCCGAATCCTTTTTCGCTGCGGCTTGCGCAGATCCGGCTGACGAAGCGCCCGCAACTGGCGTGGAGCCCGCTGGCGCGACATCGATGGCAACCCGGTCAGCGCCCGGACTCGGCCGATCGGAATAATGAACCTGGCCCTCCGCGTCTATCCACCGGTATACCTCTATTCCACCAAGTGCGGCGGTGGAGATCGCGAGGCACAGAAAGACAACTAAAGCCTGCATGCGCCAAGCATAACCCCAAGGCCGCCGAACCGACCAGCATCCGTTTTCATAAACGGATGCTGGTCAGGGGCGTATTGTCAAAGGCTGTAGTACAGCTGGAACTCGACAGGGTGGACCGCCATGCGAACACGCATCATGTCCGCATACTTAAGATTGATATACGCGTCGATGAGGTCATCGCTGAATACGTTACCAGCCTTCAGAAAGTCACGATCCTTGTCCAGCGCCTCAAGCGCCTGCTCAAGAGAGAAGCAGACCTTCGGGATCTTCTTGTCTTCCTCGGGCTCCAGATCATAGAGATCCTTGTCCATGGCATCGCCCGGATTGATCTTGTTCTGGATCCCATCGAGACCGGCCATCAGCATCGCGCTAAATGCCAGATACGGATTGGCAGTGTTGTCCGGGAAGCGCACTTCGATGCGCCGTCCCTTCGGATTCGCAATAAAGGGAATGCGGATCGACGCGGAGCGGTTGCGTGCCGAGTAGGCCAGCATGACCGGTGCTTCAAAGCCCGGTACCAGGCGCTTGTAGCTGTTGGTACTGGGATTGGTCAGCGCATTGATGGCACGCGCATGCTTGAGGATGCCGCCGATGTAATACAGCGCGGTCTGCGACAGACCGCCATAGGCATCACCCATGAACAGGTTCTTGCCGCCTTTGGCCAGCGACTGATGCACGTGCATGCCGCTGCCATTGTCACCGACGAGCGGCTTCGGCATGAACGTTGCAGTCTTGCCGAAGTTATGCGCCACGTTCTGCACGACATACTTCAGTATCTGTACCTCGTCACCCTTCTGCACCAGGCTGCCGAACTTGACGCCAATCTCACCCTGGCCGGCGGTCGCGACCTCATGATGGTGCACCTCGACTTCGATGCCCATGTCCTCGAGCACCAGGCACATCTCGGAGCGAATGTCCTGCTGTGAGTCGACCGGTGGTACAGGAAAGTAGCCACCCTTGATGCCCGGACGGTGCCCGGTATTGCCGCCCTCGTACTCCTTCCGTGTGTTCCATGCACCTTCAGTGGAGTCGATAAAGTGATAGGCACTATTGGTGTCGGTGCCGTAACGCACATCGTCGAAGATGAAGAATTCATTTTCCGGGCCGAAATAGGCAGTGTCGGCGATACCGGTAGATTTCAGGTATTCCTCGGCACGCCGCGCGGTCATGCGCGGACAACGCATATAACCCTGCATGGTGGAGGGCTCATAAACGTCGCAGCGCAGATTGATGGTGGGGTGTTCGGTGAAGGGGTCAACCACCGCCGTTGACGGATCTGGCATCAGCACCATGTCGGATTCCTGGATGCCCTTCCAGCCGGCAATCGAAGAACCGTCAAACATTTTGCCGTCCTCAAAGAAGCTGGCGTCGACAGTCCTGGCGGGGATGGACAGATGCTGTTCTTTGCCGTGAGTATCGGTGAAGCGCAGATCTACAAACTTGGCTTCTTTCTCTTTGATAAGGCTGATAGCTTCGGCGGGGGTCATGGCGGCTCCTTGGTTTTTCGGATCAGCGAGTAATTTCCTGGTGAGGCTACCAGTTAAAACTGTCCGACCCCTTTGCAGCTTGGGGTGGGTGGCTTCGGTAGCGCCCTATCGTAATGCACGGTCTGTGCCAATTGCGAGAATTAGTTAAACCATTGATTTATTAGTCATATTTCGTCACGACTGTTTTTAACCGCACTATTTATGGGCGTCTCATTCCAGGTGCGCACCGATATAGTGCGAACTGGCAAGCCAAGGATTCCTTCTAAGCCCGTTTTATGGCTATGCATCCAATCAAAGCTATACTTCCGCGCCCTTTCGCGCGTGGAATCCTCGCTTGACTCAGGCTAACCGTCCCCGGACATTCCAGGACCTTATTCTGTACCTGCAGCGCTACTGGGCCGATCACGGCTGTGTGGTACTGCAACCCTACGATATGCCGATGGGTGCGGGCACCTTTCATGCAGCGACCTTTCTTCGCTCGATCGGCCCCGAACCGTGGCGCGCTGCGTACGTCCAGCCGAGCCGGCGGCCCACCGATGGCCGCTATGGGGACAATCCAAATCGCCTGCAGCATTACTACCAGTTTCAGGTGGTACTCAAACCATCGCCAATCGACATACAGGATCTCTATCTGAACTCGCTGCGCGCGCTGGGCATTGATCCGCTGACACACGATATCCGTTTCGTCGAGGACAACTGGGAATCGCCAACACTCGGCGCCTGGGGGCTGGGCTGGGAGGTGTGGCTGAATGGCATGGAAGTAACGCAGTTCACCTATTTCCAGCAGGTTGGCGGTCTGGATTGCCGGCCAGTCACCGGAGAGATCACCTACGGACTTGAACGGATCGCCATGTACCTGCAGGGCGTCAGTAGTGTCTACGACCTGGTGTGGACGGATAGCCCCTTTGGTCGTATCAGCTATGGCGATGTCTTCCATCAGAATGAAGTGGAAATGTCGCGCTATAACTTTGAAGCCGCCGACACAGGCGTGCTGACGCCGCGTTTCGATGCTGCCGAGCGTGCCTGCCAATCGCTGATTGAAACCGGGCTGACATTGCCTGCCTACGAGCAGGTGCTCGATGCTTCACACACCTTCAACTTGCTTGACGCACGTCGGGCGATCTCCGTGAGCGAGCGGCAGCGCTACATCCTGCGCGTGCGCGAAATGGCCCGTCTCGTTGCACAGGCGTATTACGACAGCCGTGCAGCACTCGGTTTTCCGCTGGCTGCAAAGCGCGCTGCACACTGAGTTACGGTTCCTGATCCCATGGCGCAAACTGCTGACTTTCTAGTTGAGATCGGTACTGAAGAGCTGCCACCGAAGGCCCTGCGTGGGCTGGAAAGCAGTTTTGCCGAGCATATACGGACCAGCCTGAACACTGCGGGGCTTGGCTTTGCGGTACTGCGTTCTTTTGCAACACCGCGTCGCCTTGCCGTCAGTATCGAGGCCCTGGATTGCACACAGTCGCAGCAAAGCGTGGACAAGCGCGGTCCGCCGCTTGCGGTCGCTTTTGATGCCGATGGCAAGCCGACACGCGCTGCACAAGCCTTCGCTGAGGGCTGCGGCGTGCCGGTAGAAAGCCTGGGCCGGGTCGAAACCCCGAAAGGTGCGTGGCTTAGCTACAGTGCAGAAGTTCCCGGTCAGCCAGCGCAGGACCTGCTACCAGGCATCGTGAGCGATGCATTGGCCGCCCTGCCTATACCGCGGCGGATGCGTTGGGGCGATGGCGAGACGGAATTTGTGCGGCCGGTGCATTGGGTCGTGATGCTGCTCGGTACAGAAATCGTGCACGGCACCATACTTGGCCTCCCGGCATCGCGGCACACACGCGGACACCGCTTTCACGCGCCCGGGCCAATCGAATTGCCGAGCGCCAGCGACTACGCCGCCGTACTCACCACGAACAAGGTCATCGCTGACTTTGCCGTGCGCCGTGACCGGGTGCGGCAGCTCGCAGAAGCGGTGGCGGTCAGCGTCAGTGGCCAGGCGGTGATCGAAGCAGAGTTGCTCGACGAGGTCACAGCACTGGTTGAGTGGCCAGTGGCATTGACTGGTCGCTTTGGTGCAGAGTTTCTGCGCCTGCCTGAAGAGGTGCTGATTGCGACACTGCAGGGTCATCAACGCTACTTCCCGGTGCGCGATGCCGAAGGGCTGCTTCTGCCAAATTTCATCGCCACGGCAAATATCGAGAGCCGCGACCCTACCCAGGTCCAGCAGGGTAATGAGCGGGTCATCCTGCCGCGACTTTCAGATGCTGCGTTTTTCTGGGACCAGGACATACAGACAAGCCTGGAGTCACGCCTCGAGCGCCTTGATTCCGTCGTCTTTCAGAAGGGTCTGGGCAGCCTGCGCGAGCGATCCGTCCGCGTCGCCCGGCTCGCGCAAAGCGTTGCGGAAAAGCTTGGTTCCTCAACTACGCACGCAGAACGGGCGGCATGGCTGGCGAAGGCCGATCTGTTGACACAGATGGTCGGCGAGTTCCCGGAGCTCCAGGGCCGGATGGGTTATCACTACGCGAGACTCGACGGTGAGCCTGCCGAAGTTGCCGTAGCCATCGAGGAACAGTACCTGCCGCGCTATGCAGGCGACCGGCTACCCGCATCGCCAACTGGACGTGCACTCTCCATAGCCGACCGCGCCGACACGCTGGCCGGAGTTTTCGCGCTTGGCAAACGCCCCAGTGGTGCCAAGGATCCTTTTGGACTGCGACGCAGTGCACTGGGTCTACTGCGGATTCTCGTTGAGGATCAGGTCGATCTGGATCTTCTGGCATTGCTACGCGAGGCCGTAGCGCTGCAACCGTTACGCCCGAAGGATCCCGCGGCACTGGCCGCCGAACTCTTTGAGTTCATCATGGACCGGTCGCGTGCTTACTATCTCGAAGGCCTGGCACTGGATCTGCCGGCAGGCGCCATCAGCAGCAATATGTTTGAAGCTGTGCGCTGCCGCAAGACCGGGTCACTGGTAGATTTTCATGCTCGCTTGCTTGGAGTCTGCGCGTTCATGCAGCTTCCTGAGGCAGAGAGCCTCGCGGTCGCGAACAAGCGCATTGCTAACATTCTTCGGAGTGCAAATACCGAAGCCAGCGCTGTCGATCCCTCGCTATTCAGCTTCAGCGAAGAAGGCGTGCTCCATCAGTCTGTAGAGAAGGCAGCGGCGGCACACACCCGACATCTGCAGCGTCGCGATTACCAGCGGGCTTTATGCGCGCTGGCCGATCTGCGAACACCGGTGGACGATTACTTCAGCGCTGTCCTGGTCATGGCTGATGATGCAGCGGTGCGCAACAACCGTCTGGCACAGCTTCGGCGCCTGCAGCAACTGTTCCTGGATGTAGCCGACCTGTCCTGCCTGACAATTGCCTGAACTGACGCCCGTGACCAACAGTAGCCGACCAACGACTGGAAACAGACTTGTCGTTCTGGATCGGGACGGGGTCATCAACCGCGAATCTGCCGCATTCATCAAGACAGCCGATGAGTGGCTGCCGTTGCCCGGGAGTCTCGGCGCGATCGCCGACCTCACTCATGCTGGATTTGTAGTTGTCGTGGCGACCAACCAGTCTGGCGTGGGTCGAGGTTTGATTACCGCTACTGCATTGCGGGAAATCAATAGCCGGATGTGCCGGTGCATAGAGATGGCCGGCGGAAATCTGGGTGGAATTTTCATCTGCCCGCATCATCCCGACGATAATTGCAGCTGCCGGAAACCCAAACCGGGCTTGCTGCACCAGATAGAGGCACAGTTTGGCTGCAGCCTTGCAGGCAGACCTGCGATAGGCGACTCGGCACGGGATCTTGAGGCGGCGCGGGCCGTCAGCGCACGTGCCATTCTGGTACGTACGGGCAATGGCATCGAGACGGAAAGGAAGATGCGTGATGGCAATGTCGAAGTGTTCGATGATCTGGCTGCAGCCAGCCGCTCACTGATCAACAGCGGAGTTGCGTGATAGTGCTGGTTCGCTCTCTTCTGTTTACGGCAATCCTGTTTTTGAGCGTTGCGATCTGGAGCATCGTGGTCGTTGCCGGTCGTTTATGGGGTTACCCGGTAGCTTACGACCTGACTGTGAGCTGGGCCCGCTGGATACTTGCAGTGTGCGGGAAGATTGTCGGTCTGCGCTACGTCGTTGAGGGTGCAGAGAATCTGCCGCGGGAGAATTCCATAGTGCTGCTGAAGCATTCGTCGGCCTACGAAACGATTGCCCAATGGGTGTTGTTTCCGCGGCAGACCTGGGTGCTAAAGCGGGAAGTACTCTGGACGCCATTTCTGGGCTGGGCAGTGGCTGGAGTTCGGCCGATCGCGATAAATCGGCAGGCGGGCAAGCGGGCCGTAGAACAGGTAATCGCCCAGGGCCGCAAACGCCTCAGCGAAGGCCTCTGGGTGATGATTTTTCCCGAAGGCACGCGAATGCCGCCGGGGCAGACGCGCAAATACGGTGTCAGCGGAGTGCTGCTGGCCATAGATGCGGGCAAGCTCCTGATACCCGTCGCACACAACGCGGGCGATTTCTGGCCACGGCGCGGCTGGCTGAAACGACCAGGTACGGTTACTTTCCGTATCGGCAAGCCGGTCAACCCGGCAGGCCGCGATCCGCGCGAAATCAACGCTGAGATTCAGCGGTGGATCGAAGCCGAAGTCGCTGACATGCGTACGACAGCCAGCCAGTATTGAACTCAGATATCGATATTTTCTGCAGCCAGGGCGTTACGCTCTATGAATTCACGGCGCGGTTCCACTTGGTCACCCATCAGGGTAGTGAATATCTCATCAGCGGCAACCGCATCTTCGATGCGCACCTGCATCAGGCGGCGAGTGGCAGGGTTAACGGTGGTTTCCCACAGCTGTTCGGGATTCATTTCACCCAGGCCCTTGTATCGCTGGATAGCCTGCCCTTTTCGGGCTTCGGCCATTAGCCATTCCATGGCCTGGCGGAATGTTTGTACCTCGCGTTTCTGTTCACCCCTGGCCACATGACTACCCGGGCCGACAAGACCGCGCAGACTGTTGCCAAGTCCGGCAATCTTGCGATATTCAGTTGATTCGAAGAAACGCAGCGGCAACTCGCTGGGTTCTTCGACACCATGTCGTGATCGCCAGACCGTGAAGCCCTGCGGCTTGTCATCGCTGTTGCAGAGCTCAATACGGTAGGAGACGGTTTCCTCAACCGCGTTGAGGGCCTGCGAAAGCTCGGCGCCCCAGGCATTCAGCCAGTCGCGGTCTGAAAAACGGTCGACGGTAAGCTCTGGCAAGGAAATGAGCTGTTCCAGCAGATTTCCGTAATAGCGGCGCGACAAGCGGTCGACAATTGCCATGACCAGAATGAACTCGCGGCACAGGCTACCGAGTGCCTCACCCTGGAGTGGCGAATCCTGAGCATTGAGAATGATCGATGCGCCATCAAGCGCAGACTTCAACAGCAGCGCATTCAGCTCCAAGTCGTCCTTGACGTAGGTTTCCTGCTTGCCGCGTTTCACTTTGTACAGTGGCGGCTGGGCAATATAGATGTGACCGCGCGCAATAAGCTCCGGCATCTGTCGGTAGAAGAACGTGAGTAACAGGGTACGAATGTGTGAACCGTCGACATCAGCGTCGGTCATGATAATGATGTGGTGATAGCGAAGTTTGTCCGGGTTGAAATCGTCCCGTCCAATGCCGCAACCGAGTGCCGTGATGAGTGTACCGACCTCGGCGGACGCCAGCATTTTATCAAAGCGGGCTTTTTCGACGTTAAGGATCTTGCCCTTGAGTGGCAGCACTGCCTGGGTTCTGCGGTCGCGTCCCTGCTTGGCTGATCCGCCTGCCGAGTCACCCTCGACAAGGAAAAGCTCGGAAAGGGCCGGATCTTTTTCCTGGCAGTCAGCAAGCTTTCCAGGCAGCCCGGCAATATCGAGCGCGCCCTTGCGACGAGTCATTTCGCGGGCTTTGCGTGCCGCTTCACGGGCACGCGCTGCATCAATCAGTTTGGCAACGATGATTTTCGCTTCAGCCGGATGTTCGAGCAGAAAATTCTCGAGATGATCAGCGACAGCCGTTTCAACGGCGGCCTTGACCTCGGAGGAAACGAGTTTGTCTTTGGTCTGGGAAGAAAACTTCGGATCAGGAAGCTTGACAGACAACACGGCCGTAAGACCTTCGCGGGCATCGTCGCCCGTGGTCGCGACCTTTTCCTTGCGGGATGCAAACTCTTTTTCGATGTACGTATTGAGCGTACGGGTCAGCGCGGCGCGAAATCCAGAGAGATGGGTACCGCCATCCTTCTGTGGAATGTTGTTCGTGTAGCAGAACATGTTTTCCTGGTAGCCATCGTTCCACTGCAAGGCACATTCGACCAGGACCATGTCCTGTTGGCGCGTGAAATGAATGACTGTAGGTTGAATTGGCGTCTTGTTGCGATTCAGGTGCTCTACAAAAGCGCGGATACCGCCTTCGAACTGAAAAGTATCGCTACGTCCATCGCGCTCGTCCGCTAGGTGGATACAGACGCCCTGATTCAGAAAGGACAGCTCACGCAGCCGTTTGGCCAGTATCTCGTAGTGGAATTCGATATTACTGAAGACTTCAGCGCTGGGCTTGAAATGGATCACCGTACCGCGGCGTCTGGTCTCACCGGTTACGGCAAGCGGAGCGTCGGGTTCACCCAAGCGATAGCGCTGCTCATGGGTTTTGCCGTCGCGGTAGATCGTCAGATCCAGAAGCTCGGAAAGGGCATTCACTACAGATACGCCGACGCCATGGAGGCCGCCCGATACCTTGTAGGAGTTACTATCGAATTTTCCGCCGGCATGCAGCACGGTCATGATGACCTCGGCGGCCGATTTACCCTCTTCTGTGTGGATATCTACGGGGATACCGCGGCCATCGTCGGTAACCGTGATCGATTCGCCGGCGTGAATGGTGACTGAAATCTTGTTGCAAAATCCGGCGAGTGCCTCGTCGACTGCGTTATCGACGACCTCAAAAACCATGTGATGCAAACCAGTACCATCATCGGTGTCACCAATGTACATTCCCGGGCGCTTTCTGACGGCATCAAGGCCCTTTAAGACTTTGATATTGCTGGAATCATAGCGTTCTGAATCAACCATGGAAGACCCCGATATATAAGCAACTCATTATAGCAAAGGCCGCACTGTGCCCTGTTCCACGTGGAACAAACGTCCAGACGGCGGTATCGCCAAGAGATCGGGCTCAAGCGAGGTCAAAAAGGCTTGCACTGGCGCCGTGATGATCGCGGACAGCAACTTGCGCAAGTGGTTCCGGTCGAGATCCGCCCCAGGCTCATCGACGAGGAGGATGACCGGCTGCCCGAGCGCCTCAGAGACCACCTCAATCTGGCCCAGGGTAAGAGCTGCGACCACCAGCTTTTCCTGACCCCGCGATACTGAATCCCGGGCACGGCGCTCCAGTACTGTAACTACAAGATCTGCGCGATGTGGGCCGACGGTAGTCGAGCTCATCTGCTGATCCCGATCTCGTGCCGCAACGAGTGCAGTCGCAAAGTCGCTACCCTCAGCCCAACCCGGTCTATACCTGAGATCGATTTCGGCATCCAACAAAGCGAGCCCAGCACGCTGCACTGGGTCGAGCAATCGCCTAACCAACTGCTGTCGGCATTGGTCGACGACTAAGCCCGCCGAAATAAGGGTACCGTCCCAAGCCCAGGCGGCATCGCTAGAGTGTTGTTTAAGTGCTGCGTTTCGCTGCTGCAGAGCGCGCCGATACTGTTGCCAGGCTTCCAGAAAGAGCTGTTCCACGTGGAACACTGACCAGTCCAGGAATTGTCGTCGCACGGCCGGAGGACCGCTAATAAGTTCGTGGCTAGCCGGTTCGAGCACTTGGACCGGCACGCTGCTAACCAGCTCCGCACGGGTACCTGAGCGCCCGTCAATGCGAATGGAAAGACCGTTTGAGCGCGACACCGCAACACCGACACGTCCCGCTTCACGCTGACCGAGGCTGCCGAAAACGGTGAATTGCTCAGCACCGAACCGAATGGCGGCATCAACTTTCGAACTTCGGAACGATGTACCTCGACCCAGAACGAATAACGCCTCAAGCAAGCTCGTCTTACCCGAGGCGTTTAATCCGGCAATTACATTAAGCTCCGGCCCGGGCTCCATGACCGCTGACTCAAAACATCTGAACGCTTCGAGCCGGATTTCCGAAATTACGCGGTTAACCACACCCTGAGCACCGACCGTTTTAAGCTAGAGCCGCATTGGCATTACAACGTACCGTGGCCCTTTGCCGTCCGGAGCACTGATCAGACAACTACTGCTTGCATCAACGAACCCCAATTGCACCTGCTCCCCGTCGACTGCAGCCAGTGCATCCAGCAGATAGTTAACATTAAATCCGATTTCTATCGGCTCACCGCTGTACTCGACTTCAATTTCATCCCGCGCCTCTTCCTGGTCCGGATTATTGGCCTGGATCCGCAACATTGAGGTCTCCAGATCCAGCCGCACACCTCGGTACTTTTCATTTGAAAGGATTGCAGCACGTTGCAGCGTAGCCCGCAGGACATTCCGGTCAGTCTGCAAAATATTGGCCTGCGGCTTCGGAATCACCTTCTCATAATCCGGGAATCTGCCGTCAATAAGCTTCGATGTGAAGCGTATATCGTCGATCGTGGCACGAACGTGATTCGATCCAACAGTCAGCGTCAACTGACCATCCCCGGTCAGCAGACGTTGCAATTCCTGCACACCCTTACGCGGAATAATGACCTGATGTGTACCGACCTTCGGATCAGACAGTGGCACCTCGCATACCGCCAACCGGTGACCATCGGTGGCGACCGCCCGAATCACTTTCTTGGCAGTCTCCAGGAGCAGACCATTCAGGTAATAACGAACATCCTGCTGAGCCATCGCAAACTGCGTCTTCTCGAGCAACAAGCGCAATTCGACTTGCGACAATTCCAGCGTATGTACCGCCTGCACATCTTCTACCACTGGAAAGTCCTGGGCCGGCAAAGTACCGAGCACAAAACGTGAGCGACCCGATTTCAAAATCAGTCGCTCACCATCTGTTTCGATCTGCACGCTGGCGTCATCCGGTAAAGACCGGCAAATATCCAGAAACTTCCGGCCGGGAACCGTAATCTCGCCAGGCAGATCGATCTTGTCGATCTGAACCTTCGCCACGAGCTCGACTTCCAGATCTGTCGCCGTAACGGATAACTCGTTGCCTTTCGCAACGAGTAGCAGGTTCGCGAGTATCGGCATCGTTTGTCGGCGCTCGACAACCCCGATCACCGCCTGTACTGGTTTCAGTAACGTTGAACGCGACGTAGTGAACTTCATCCCCAGGCCCTGCTTATAAAATTAATTAATAGAGTTATAGATAGTAGTAGTTATTAGGGCCATCAAAAACACTGAATAACTACATCAAAATACTATTTTTCACGACGTTTTCGCCCCCTTTCTCCGGTGGGTATCCGGGTCGAGTCCTGCTGTAATACCTGTGGGTAAACTGTGAGCCTGTACGGCCTCATTAATTACCCACAGCATGTTAACGGTGTTTAAGCGAACTGTGCACAATCCACGCAGGCATCAGGCAGTCAGTATGCGTAGCAGGTTCTGATAGTCCTCGCGAACACGC
This sequence comes from Gammaproteobacteria bacterium, assembly GCA_049290495.1. GTDB lineage: Bacteria > Pseudomonadota > Gammaproteobacteria > Steroidobacterales > SHZI01. The sequence continues at coordinate 26,194 of JBATNV010000213.1, forward strand.
GCATCGCTCTCCCGGAGTAACTTGATCCGCCGGCAGGCATGTAACACGGTCGTATGGTCACGTCCTCCAAAACGGTCGCCGATCTCTGGCAGACTGTGGTTCGTAAGTTCTTTCGACAGGCTCATTGCGATCTGCCGTGGCCGTGCCACGGAACGATTACGTCTCTTTGACAGCAAATCAGCAACGCGAATCTTGGAGTACTCGGCGACGATCTTCTGGATGTTTTCCATCGTCACCAGTTTTTCATGCAGCGCGAGAAGATCGCGCAATGCTTCCTTGGCAAACTCCAGCGTGATCGCCCGACCGGTAAACGTGGCGTTTGCCATTACCCGATGCAGCGCACCCTCAAGCTCGCGGACATTCGAGCGGATGCGCTGGGCAATAAAGAAAGCGACTTCCTCCGGCAGCACGATATGCCGCACAGCCGCCTTGCTCATCAGAATTGCCACGCTGGTTTCCAGTTCCGGCGGCTCTATAGCCACAGTCAGTCCCCAGCCAAAGCGCGATTTGAGCCGTTCCTCCAGACCACTGACTTCCTTCGGAAAGCGGTCACAGGTCAGGATTACCTGCCGCTGACCTTCGAGTAACGCATTGAAAGTATGGAAGAATTCCTCTTGAGATCGTTCCTTGTTGGCGAAAAACTGTATATCGTCGATCAGCAGGGCGTCGAGTGAGCGATAAGCCGCCTTGAAGCCGTTGATCGTGTTGTGCTGCAAAGCACGCACCATGTCCCCGACAAACTGCTCGGAGTGGACATAGGCTACGCGCGCATCCGGTCGACCCGCCATGACCATGTTGCCGATCGCATGCATCAGATGGGTTTTGCCCAGGCCGACGCCGCCATAGATGAACAGCGGGTTATAGGCCATACCGGGATTGCTGCCCACCTGCACGGCGGCAGCCTTGGCCAACTGATTGCTCTTGCCCTCGACGAAATTTTCGAAGGTGTACTCGCCGTTGAGTCGGCTACCGATTGTGGCCGCGATGCGCGGCTTTCCGCTGCTGCTGACCGGCTCCCGCTGCGGACTTGCCACGCTGCCGACCTCGATACGCACCGAAATGCCCGGTACGTCTCGCAGGCTGTCCTGAATACGGCCCAGACAATTGCTGTTTACCCAGTCGACGACAAAGCGATTCGGGGCCAGCAGCCGGATTTGCTGCTCGTCCTCGACAGCCTGTAGTGGCCTGATCCAGGTATTAAATTGCTGTTCTGACAGGTCGGACCGCAGTTCCTGTACGCAGCGGTCCCAGAGAGAAGACTGCACGGATTCACCCCGTGAATCTGTTTATGGTTGTACGAAGTTGAGCGGGGAGTCTAGACTGCGGCTGCCGAGTTATCCACAGGGCTTTTGTCTACTTGACAGGGCTGCGGGCGCTCCTTAACCTTTCGCCTCGCGAAAGGCTCCATCTTTCGGAATTTCCAGCGGATTTTTCTCATGAAAAGAACCTATCAGCCCAGCAAGCTAAAGCGTGTTCGTACCCACGGTTTCCGTGCCCGCATGGCTACCCGCGGCGGTCGGGCGGTTATCAAGCGTCGCCGTGCAAAGGGCCGCGCCCGTCTTAGCGTCTGATCCAGGAAGCGGCGCTGGCCCCGATCCTGACCACCCGGACAAACGCCGGCACACCTTCGATCGATATCATCGGCTACTCAGCTCCACTGACTTCGACCAGGTGTTTCGTCAGAGCCAGCGTTTATCGGACCGGTTCTTCACTGTGCTCTATCGGCCGAATTCGCTCACCATGCCGCGACTCGGTTTCGCGATCTCCCGCAAAAAGGTTCGCCACGCAACAGACAGAAACCGTCTGAAGCGCGTGGTACGCGAAAGCTTTAGAGTCCGTTGCGCTGAGCTGCCATCTGTTGATCTGGTCATACTTGCCAGAGATGCCGCGAAAGGTGCTGCAAACCTAGAACTGTTCAGCAGCCTTACACGGCACTGGTCCAAGCTGCAAAACGCGCCGCGTACGCCACAGCCCTGAGGCTTGATATTGTGACTGTAGATAATCTTCGCATCTTGTCCTGGGCCGGCTTGCTGATCCTGCTCTGGCTGTGCATCCAGACCTGGCAGCAGAGGTTTCAGCCACAGGTGCCCGCGGCTGCTTCAGTCAGTACTGCTTTGCCGGCCGACACGGCTGCCGCACCGACGGCAGTCTCAACCGGCTTGCCGGCCCTGCCCGGTGCCGTGCCAGCCGCCGCTGGGCCAGCGACACCGGCCGTCCAGGCTGATGCGCCAGCGCCGGCCAGACTCATTACGATAAAGACGGGCGTACTCGAAGTTGAAATCAACCTGAGTGGTGGAGACCTCAGCTCGGTAAAACTGCCGACCTACCCGGTACACAAGGACCAGCCCAACGTCCCGCTGCAATTGCTGAACAGTCAGTCCGAAGCATTCTTTGCCTTACAGAGCGGTCTGCGTGCAGCGGACCAGCAGCCGGAAGCCAACCACCTGGCTGAATATACCGCAGACGGTACCGAGTTTGTGTTAGCCAAGGGCGCCGACGAGCTCGTCGTGCCACTCAAATGGCAGAGTCCCTCGTCCGGACTGAGTGTCGTAAAGACCTTTCGTTTTCACCGCGACAGTTTCGAAGTCGATCTTGAGTACACGGTTGATAATGCCGGGACTGAGCCCTATCGCGCCGCCAATTACCTTCAGATCCAGCGCCACTACGAGCCGCCGAAGCGCTCGATGTTCAATGTCGACAGCTATTCCTTTTTCGGACCAGTGGTCTACAACGGCAGCAAGTACGAAAAGCTCAAGGTTGATGATCTCGCCAAGGCGCCATTCACACAGACCGTAGCAAAGGGCTGGATGGCAGCTATCCAGCATCATTTTCTGGCAGCCGCCGTACCGCCAGCCACAGAGACCTGGAGCTATGCGGGGCGTTATGCAGAAGGCCGCTTTCTGATCAGCGCAATCGGCCCGCTGCAGACTGTCGCACCCGGCGCTTCAGCGAGCTTCAAATCGGAGCTCTTTGTGGGGCCTAAATTGCAGTCACAGCTGGCAGCCATCGCGCCGGGGCTGGATCTGACCGTCGACTATGGCCGCTTTGCCTTGCTGGCTCAGCCACTCTTCTGGATCCTGCAGAAGATCCACAACGTCGTTGGCAACTGGGGCCTGGCGATCATCATCTGCACGCTGCTGATCAAGCTGGTTTTCTACAAGCTCAGCGAGACCAGCGGACGTTCCATGGCGCGCATGCGTCAGATGCAGCCGCGCATGAAGGCGCTGCAGGAACGCTACAAGGACGACAAGCAGCAGCTCAGCAGCGCGATGATGGATCTCTACAAGAAAGAGAAGATCAATCCGGCTGCCGGTTGCCTGCCGATGCTCGTACAGATTCCTTTCTTTATGGCCTTCTACTGGGTGCTCCTCGAAAGCGTCGAGATGCGCCAGGCGCCGTTCATGCTGTGGATCACTGATCTTTCTTCAAGAGATCCCTTTTTCGTGATGCCCTTGCTGATGGGTGCTGCGATGTTCTTCCAGCAAAAGCTCAATCCGCCGCCGCCGGATCCCGTGCAGGCCAAGATGATGCAGGCCATGCCGATCGTCATGACCGGCATGTTCGCCTTCTTCCCGGCCGGCCTCGTGGTGTACTGGCTGACAAACTCCGTGCTGTCGATTGCCCAGCAGTGGCGTATCAACAAGGTGCTTGGCGCCAACTGAATCGACGGCATTCCAGCCTGTATTGCCGGGTAGCGAGCCATGACGCAATCCAGCCTGACTATCGCTGGCCGGGCCACGCCGCCCGGGCGCGGCGGTATCGCGGTGATTCGCATTTCCGGACCTGCTGCGCGCGAGATAGCCGTCGCTGTACTCGGCGACTGTCCGCAGCCGCGCTACGCCGGGTTGCGCGATTTCCTGGATGCCGAAAGCCAGGCTATCGATACCGGCATCGCCTTGTATTTTCCCGCACCGGATTCGTATACCGGGGAGGATGTCCTCGAGCTGCAGTGCCATGGCGGTATCGTCGTAACTGAAATCCTGCTTGAGCGCGTACTGGGTCTCGGTGCCCGTATGGCCCGGCCCGGCGAGTTTTCCGAACGGGCCTTCCTTAATGACAAACTTGATCTCCTGCAGGCCGAAGCTGTCGCGGACCTGATCGATGCTGGTTCGCGTGAGGCCGTGCGTGCCGCACAACGTTCACTGCAGGGCGATTTTTCCGCTGCGGTGCTGGCGCTGAACGAGGAGGTGACCGGTCTGCGCATCTACATCGAGGCCGCCATCGACTTTCCTGACGAAGAAATCGAGCTGCTGAGCGACAGCGAACTCAAGCGGCGCATCGCCGTCGTTGCATCCGGCTTTACACACCTTGAAAGAACCACTCGCCAGGGCTGTCTGTTGCGTGACGGCCTGCATGTGGTGCTCGCCGGTCGACCCAATAGCGGCAAGTCGAGCCTCTTCAACGCACTCGCCGGCTATGCGGCCGCGATCGTCACCAGCCAGCCAGGCACGACCCGCGATCTGGTCCGTGAACAAATCAACATCGATGGCCTGCCGCTGCACGTTGTCGATACCGCCGGTCTCCGCACCACAATCGACCCGGTGGAGCAGGAGGGTGTAGCGCGCACTCGCGGTCAGCTCGTCGTCGCCGATCTCGCCTTGCTGGTCGTCGATGCGACTGATCCGGCTGAGCTTCCTGAACTGCTCGTCGAGATTCCATCCGGGATACCGGTGCTCATCCTGCGCAACAAGATCGATCTGAGCGGCGAGTCGGCGGGCGCTGCGCCTGTGCTTCTGCACGGCCATCCCGTGCTGCGTATTTCAGCCTTGACTGGCGCCGGACTCGATGACCTCCGGCAAGCGATCAAGACGCTTGCCGGTTTCAGCGACCCGGGTGAGGGCACCGTGATTGCCCGTCAGCGCCATCTCGATACCTTGCAACGGGCACAGGCCCACTTCCAGGCCGGTTGCCTCGTGCTGGAGGAATGCCAGGCTGGTGAATTGCTCGCTGAAGAACTGCTGCAGGTCCAGAACACGCTCGCCGAGATCACCGGTGAGTTCAGCAGCGATGATCTGCTGGGCAGAATTTTTTCGAGCTTTTGTATCGGCAAGTAGGTGCGGTTCCTGGGGAATCCGGCGACGTTCTATATTTCTGTTCAACATGTTGTTTATCAATGCCTTTTCGTAGTGCCTCGCGGTTGATGGGAGTGCCCCAGAATGTCGAATCGACGCCTCTACGTCGAGCTGCGAAGGCCAAGGACAGCGGCGAGTTGCTCATGGTCGGCGGCGCGCTTTGCGGCCGAGCGTTGGCCGAGGTTGGTGAGCTTGCGACGCACGCCGGGCAAGTCGGCGCCGTGCGGCAGTCCAATGAGGTTGAAGTCGGGCACTTCGTGCTCGACGGATTCGAGGAATGCGCGCGATGGTCCATCGAGTAGTTCGGCGATGCGCTTCAGAAGCCGCATGCGGACATCCAGCAGCGATGCGGCGGTGACTGCTTCGGCGGTCATGCCCTGGAAGTGCGCGATGAACGTCTGCTCAAATTCGCGTGGCTCCTGTGGTGCCAGCATCTCTGCAGCGGGTTTGGAGCTGCAGGTCAGATACACAAGGAACGTTCGCCACAGGCGTTCATCGAGGCGCCCATCGTCCAGCAGCGGCTGCATGTCGAACAGATCGCGAGGGTGCTGACGGGAAAGCGCGGCGGAGAGCTTGCCGGCATAGAGGTCCGCGAAGTCGAGCACCTGCATCTCGGCAAACCCGAAGTCGCGCTCCACGCCAGGGCGCACGCGCAGTGTCCGCACTGGATGGACGGTGCCGCGCATCACGGGTGTCGTCTCGATCTGTATGCGCGAACGGTTGCGGCTCGCGATCAGTCGATGGATGCCCGCCGCTTCGGTTCCGCTGGTCTGCACCTGCAGTCGCAGCGGTCCGGAACGCAGCCTCTCGCCGATGGCCTCCAGCGCTGAGGAGATAGCCTGTGTGTCTTTCGCAAATTCGCCGACCGGCAGCCATGTCAGGTCAATGTCGACGGAGAGACGCGGCAGATCCTGCTCGAAGAGGTTGATGGCCGTTCCACCCTTCAACGCAAAGCGCTTTTCTTCCGCCACGGTTGGCAGAATATCTACCAGCAGTTTCACGCGCTCGGCGTAACGGTTATGCCAGTTGTTCATCGAGGTCGGCCGGCAAGGTGATTTGATATTTGGTGTTTAATTTGCCACTACGAACGAGCACGCGCTTGCCGCGCCCAAGATCCACGCCCTGCAAATCCACGTGCGCCAGCCACGCGTGGCGATTCCGGTCGGCGAGGGCAAGGAACAGTCGTTTCGCTTTGATGCTGCTGCAGTGCTGCAGCAGTGTGCTGACGAGCTGCGGCCGGAGAGTGGCAAGTCCCTGCATGATGGCGTTGGCTTCATGCACCAGTGCGCTGTCCGGCGTTTCGTCGCACAGTTCGAGTATTGCTCGCTCGGACATCGAAAAGACCACACCGCTCGCGCTCTCCGTCGCGCGTTCGAGGCCTTGCGCATTCAAGGTCGCGTCGAGCGTATCGGTGCTGAAGGAGAGCGGCGGCCAGTCGAAAGGTCCGCTCCCGCATCCTTGTATGCGCTCGCGGAGCGGCAGCTTCCGTGCCCAGGCCGGTAACTTCGAGGCACCGTATAGCGTCACGGTCGCGGACTCGCCGAGTCGCAGGTAGTGCTCATGACCCTGCCGGGCCAGTGCGAATCTTCCACCGACGTGAAGGGGGAGTTGCTCCATCAATTGCAAGGTACGCAGGAGGCCTTCCCAGGTCGGCTTACCGCCCTTGCGGAGATAGACCCCGCGCGCCGGCGATTGCAGCCAGCCGCTCGCCATGTAGCGGGCGACGAGGTTGCTGGGATAACCGTGGGCGCGCAGCCATCGGCTGGAGACGAGGGTGGTGTCCCCAAGGGTCCCCAGCAGGCGGTTTAGCTTTTCGTTCCGCGACTCACTCATGGTGATTAAAATAGATGTTTCGTAAACCATTGACAAGTTAAGGTTTATAAAATGTTATTTATAGTCACTATTGGTGACTATTGGCGGGCAACAGAAGCGGCTTCGGGTGTTGAAGTCCATACGGTGTTGATCCGACCCTTACCGACCGCTATGCAAGCCAGTGGGAAACATCAACGGCCACGGCGACCGCCCCCTGCGCGACCGCAGGAAAGCAGGGACAGGCCCGATATCGCGCGTCTCGACCGACGCACCCACCGATACTGCGTTCAGCGAGACCAATGAGCAGCTGCCTAATGACGGATATGCGACGATCCCGCAAATGCCAGTCCGTGGGGAGTAGCGACCAGATATGGAGCTGAATCGTCCAAGGGGAATGCTGCCTGTCGCCGTCCTGATTGCGTTGCTCGGTGCTGTCGCCT
>JBATNV010000214.1:0-1800 GCA_049290495.1 Gammaproteobacteria bacterium
CGCCAGGTGTAGATGCGCTCCATCTCCTGCCCCTCGGTCTTGCCGTATGACTCGGCGCCACCTTCAATGGAACCCACTTCTCCAATATAGGAGGCGGGTACAAAGGGCAAGGCGGCCAGGCCGATCAGGATGATGACGATACTGGTACGGATGAACTTGCCGGAAAAGAGCGCGATGGCTGCCACCGTGACTACCAGGGCGACAAAGCCGCCGCGCGAATCTGTAGCAACCAGTGCGGCGAGGCATATACCGCCGGTCAGTATGGCGAGCCAGCGCCATTTTCGAGACGGCGATTCCGTACGCATGGCATAGGCGAGGCAGGCGCCGACGACGAATACGCCGGCAATATCGTTTTCGTCCTCCAGCCAGCAATCCACCGGACCGGTGCCGTTATGAGTCAGTGCCCATAATCCCAGGAACAGGAATGTGATCAGCAGAAAACGCAGGATTTTCTGTCGGTAAACGGCGTGCCGACAAACGGCTACGAGACCGCCAGAGAACATCACCAGGTACATGACGAAGTCGACGATCGTGTTCAGCCACCAGTAGTGATTCACCACCACGACCACGCCCATCAACATCACGCCGAGAAAGATCAGTTGCCAGCGGATGAGCGGCTCGCCTTTGGGCAGCGGTGGCCGGTGTTTGAACCACAGCACGATGATCACCAGCGCCAGAAACTGTAATGGCCGGATGATTTTCAGTGCCGGGATAAATTCATGGACGCGGTAAAACGTCAGAAACAGGTAGCCCATGACGGCGAGATACATGCCTTTCAGTGCCGCCGCATCTGGCACGGTGTCAGGCGCCTGTTTGCCGCCATGGATTCTATTGCGCGTCACGGAGCAGTTCCTGAAGACTCTGACGTGTTCCTGCACCACAACGAGCGTGTGTTGGCAGCGTTATCAGGGTCCGTGAAAAGCGGTAGGCAACCGGGAAAGCCAGGGCTGCATCTGCGGCGCTCATGCCCATGAACTCGGGAAGGGTTTTGTCGTACATCGACGAGATGCCCAGTGACGTGCCCCGGCTGACCAGCCACTGGGCCTGCTCCGTGTCACGACATATGACAGGCAGCCTGTTTAGTCCCTCTCGGGCTGCTGTCTGCAGTGCATCGGACGGGATCCGGAAATTGTTGGCGGGGATCAGGTCGGCCATCGCAAGGGTGCGTGCCCGGCGCGCAGCAGAGGCGGATTGCTGGGCCTGCAGTTGTCGTGCGGCGTACACAAGCCACGGCTGGGGCAAGCGGGTAATCGCAGGCAGCTTTCTGAGTTTTGTTTCGCCAATGTGCAGAAAGGGCAGTAGTGCCACGGTTCCAAAGGCCAGGGGTTGCGTTGCGAGATTGTACAGTGCAGCTCGCAGGGCGGTGCTCGCCGCGCTCCAGTGGCTGAGCGGGAAATACGTAGTAGAAAATGTAGAAAACTCGTCGGCCTGCCGGGCCCAGGTGGCACCACCACCCAGCAGTGTTGCCGGCTTTCCCCGGCCACGACTGACGATGACCAGGTCAGCAGCAGAGCCGACTTCTTCTCCTGGTCCGGCCAGGCTTTGCGCGCGGTCGTGAACCAGGGTGATCCGCGACCTTGCTGCTGCCTCTCCGCGCGCTGGTATTTCATGTCGTGTGCCGAAGAGGTCGACAAGTACCGCGATAGACGATCCCCCATTTTGCCGGACGAGCAGCGCGGGGAGATTCATACCGGTCTGATCAGACGCCAGGTCTGTAAACGCAGGTTCGAGACCGGCAGACAGCGTGGCTGCAACGATATCCGGGCAGGAGTAGGCCGGCAGGATGACCGGCGTACCGGG
>JBATNV010000215.1:0-8458 GCA_049290495.1 Gammaproteobacteria bacterium
CCGCGATACTGTCGGTCGTATTTCTGCGGGCTCCAGGTCATGCCGGTATCAAGGCGGATGGTGAGTGGCGCATCTTCGACCCGTGTATCGGCGGTGAATCGCCCTGACTCGAAGCCAGCAAGATAGACCACCGGTTTGACCAGCGAGCCGATCGGGCGCCTCGCATCGAGCGCCCGGTTGAATCCCTGCAGGCGTGCATTGCGGCCACCGACGATCGCCACCACGTCCGGCGTCTGTGTGCCAGTAACGACGATCGCGCCGTCCAGTGATCCGGGCTTGCGCTTGCGGCTGGTCTCCAGCTCATTGAGCCCTTCATTCAGCCGCTGTTCGGCCAGCGCCTGAATGCGTGGATCCAGCGTTGTCATGATGCGCAGCCCGGCGGTCAGCAGGTCCTCCTCCTTGTAGTCGGCGTGCAGCTCGCGGCGCACCAGGTCCATGAAAGTCGGGTTGTAGCTCGCGAAGCTCGCGGCCTTGCCGCGTACGCCGAGATCACGCTGTTTCGCCTTCAGAGCAACGGCTTCGGGAATGAGCTGAAATTCCGCCATCAGGTCCAGCACCATGTCGCGGCGTTTGCGTGTGCGTTCCGGTTGACGTCGCGGGTCGTACCAGGAGGGTCCGCGAACGACAGCGACCAGCAATGCTGTTTCCTGCGGCTCGAGTTCGGTCAGCGGTTTGCCGAAGTAGAACTGGCTGGCCAGTCCGAAGCCGTGAATCGCGCGGTCACCCGCCTGGCCCAGGTAAATTTCGTTGACGTAGGCGTTGAGCAGATCCGGCTTGTCGAAGTGCAGCTCGAGCAATATTGACATCACTGCTTCGCGCAGCTTGCGGGTCAGCGTGCGGCTGTTATCCAGGAAGTAGCTGCGTACCAGCTGCTGGGTCAGCGTGCTGCCGCCTTGCTCGATGCCGCCGGCGCGGATATTGGCCCACATCGCGCGTGCGATGGCGCGTAGCGAGATGCCACCGTGTTTGTCGAAGTCGCGGTCTTCGACGATCTTCAGCGACTCGAGCAGCAGTGCCGGGACCTGGTCAGGGCCCAGTACGATCCGGTCCTCGCCATGTGCCGTAAAAATATTGCCGATGAAAGGCGGGTCGAGGCGCAGCAGGGCGAGATCATTGCCGCGTTCATCGGCCAGCGAAACGATGCCGCTGGCACCGAAGTTGATCGTGGCTTTCTGCGCCGGCTGTGCGCCGTCCCAGAACTGGAACGGCCGGCTCATGAGGAGGATGCGGCCACTCAGACGTGCAAAGGTGCCCTGGGTCTTTACGGCTGGTGTTGCCGAGTAGCCGAGCGCGGTGAGCTCGCGTTGCAGTTCGTCGGCGCTGAGCCGCTGTCCGGCATAGAGTTCCAGCGGCCGTGCGTAGACCTGTGCCGGCAGGTCCCAGCGCCGACCCTCGAACTGGTGCACGATCTGCCTGTCGAGCAGCCAGACCCAGATCGCCAGCACCGACACCGCAAGCACCGCGAGGCCGGCAAGCGCGAAGATCATGCGGCGGCTCAGGTAATGACGCAGGTTTCGCCGGGGGCGTCGGGAACGTCGGGCCAAGAATCTACTTCCGCTGCGGGCGAGGCCGGGATGTTAACACCCGCCCTGTGGCACTCAGACAAACTCCAGCAGCTCGACGATGTTGCCATCGGGGTCACGCCCGTAGCAGACAAAGCCGCCGTCCTGTGCCTGCGGCGGCGCGTGAAAGCGCATGCCGGCCGCGAGTAGCCGCTCGTATTCGTGCTGACAGTCCTTCACCGCAAGGCAGATGTGCGTGATGCCATGGTCGCATGCCGGCCGGTCGGGGCCGGCCGGACGCGGCACCGGGGAACTGAATTCAAAAATCTCCAGGAAACTCTCGCCGAGCTTCAGCAGTACCGCGCGCGCAGCGGAATCCTTGAGGCCAGTGAGTGCGTCGGCGGCTGCAATACCAGCTGGCCAACCGAATTCACGAACCGTCTCACAGCCGAGTACGCCCTGGTAAAAACGCAGCGCACGCGCCAGGTCGGGGGTCGAGATCGCAGCGTGGTGGAAGCCTTGCAGCATGGGAAAAATTCTCCTACAGGCGGTTCCGTCGTGGGTCAAGCATATAATCATTCCGCTTCCAGGTTGTACCCCCGCGCAGAGGATGTAGACATGCTGAAAAGAATGCTGCTTGCCGTTGTGACTACGCTGAGCGTGCTGCTTTTGTCAGGTTGTGGCTACAACGCGCTCCAGGGCGGTGATGAGGGCGTGAAAGCCGCCTGGGCCGAGGTACTGAACCAGTATCAGCGTCGCGCCGACCTGATTCCGAACCTGGTGCGTACTGTGCAGGGCTTCGCGCAGCAGGAGCGTGATGTGCTGATCCAGGTGACCGAAGCGCGCTCACGCGTGGGTTCCGTACAGGCTTCTCCGGAAACGCTCAACGATCCGCAGGCCTTTCAGAAGTTTCAGGCGGCACAGGGCGAATTGAGCAGTGCCCTGTCCCGCTTGCTCGTGGTGGTAGAAAAGTATCCCGAACTGAAATCTGATCAGAACTTTCGTGACCTGCAGGCGCAGCTGGAGGGCACGGAAAACCGCATCACCGTGGCCCGCAACCGCTTTATTGAGACGACCCGCGAGTACAACACCCTGGTTCGCTCCTTCCCGAGCAATCTGACCGCAATGCTGTTCGGCCATAAAGTGAAACCGAGTTTCACGGTCAGCAACGAGGCGGAGATCAGCAAACCGCCCGAAGTAAACTTCGACCGGAAAGACTGACGATCAGCCTGGCATGACCGCCATGTCTGGTCGGCTGTGGTGCTTGCCGCTCCTGTTGCTGCTGGGCGTTCAGTGGGCGATGGCTGCGGCGTTGCCGGTACCCGCGCTGTCCGGACGTGTGGTTGATGTCACGGGCACACTGTCCGGGGCGGAGCAATCCGCGCTGGAGGCAAAGCTTGCGGACCTGGAGAAGCGCAAGGGCAGTCAAATCGTGGTTCTGCTGGTGTCGAGCACGCGGCCCGAAGCGATTGAGCAGTATTCACTGCGGGTAGTCGAAGCCTGGAAGCCTGGCCGCAAGGGCGTCGATGATGGCGTGCTGTTGCTTGTTGCCAAGGACGATCGCGAGATCCGTATCGAGGTCGGCTACGGTCTGGAAGGCGCGATTCCCGATGCCGCCGCGAACCGTATCATCGACGAGTTCATCCTGCCGCGCTTTCGGGAGGGTGATTTTGCGGGCGGTGTCGCCGCAGGTGTCGATCGGCTGACCGGTCTCGTGGATGGCGAAGCGTTGCCGGAGCCGACCCCGGTCGCGGCAAGAGAACCTGCCGCCAGTTTCGGCAATTTGCTGCCGGTCGTGCTGTTTGTGAGCATTGTGGCGGGAGCAATCCTGCGCCGTGCGCTCGGCCAGTTACCCGGTGCTGCTATGACCGGCCTGCTGGTCAGCGGGCTGACCTGGCTGCTGGCTGGCGCTATCGGTCTGGCCATGATCCTGGGGTTGGTTGCTTTCATGGTCAGCCTGACGTCGGCTGGCCGAGGCGGGCGTTGGGCCAGTCATCCGCGCGGTGGTTTCGGCGGCGGCAGCTTCGGTGGCGGTGGCGGAGGCTTCAGCGGTGGTGGCGGTGGTTTCGGAGGTGGCGGCGCCTCGGGCCGCTGGTAGGCAATCGCCGATGTTGCAACGCTGGTTCAGACATCTCACGACAACGCAATTCAAGCTGCGGCGCTGTTTCCCGACCAATGTGCTGAATGCGATAGACGCGGCCATCACGGCATCCGAGCAGGCACACCAGGCAGAAATCCGTTTTGCAGTCGAGACTGCGTTGCCGCTCTTTCATCTGTGGCGGGGTGTCAGCGGCAAGGAACGCGCCCGGGAGATCTTCAGCCGGCTGGGTATGGCTGATACCGCAGCCCACAACGGCATACTTGTCTACGTGTTACTGGCCGAACGTGATATCGAGATCGTTGCTGACCAGGGCTTTGCCGACAAGGTCGGCGAGGAGGTCTGGAGAGACATCTGCAGCAGGATGACGGCTGCATTCCGCAACGGCGACTATGGACAGGGATCGCTGCAGGCTATCGGACGACTTGGCGAACTGGCGATTGCGCACTTTCCACCCGGCACAGACAACCGCAATGAACTGCCCAACCGGCCGGTCCTGCTGTGAGGCCGGGCCGGTGTGCCGAGTGCTGTCGAACCGGCGCTCAGAATATCTTGGCGAGAATGATGAAGCGGATGATGCCGGCCAGTGCCGCCACAGCCAGAATGGCGATGATACCAACCTCGATATAGCGGCCTATGTTGTTCTCTTTGGTCATGGTCAAATCTCCAGATGTGGATCGGCGTTAAGACTCCAGACCAGATTCGTACTAGATCGGCGAGCGGATGCAGTATCCGGCAGCAAATCCTGCCTGCGGTATGGCTAATGGTACTGCTGTTTGCCGGATCGGGCGCGTTGCCGGTCTGTGCGGCAGGCGAGTCGCCACTCGCGCAGGTGCTTAAAGTGGCTTCGGCTGGGCATCCCGGTACCTCGGGCGTATTGCTGGTGGATACGGGTAGCCAGGCGTTTTCCGAACGCGATGCCCTGATCGATGCGGCAACCCGCACGATCGATGCCCAGTACTACATCTGGAATTCAGATGCCTCCGGACGCTATATGGCCGGGCGTCTGCTGGCAGCTGCCGAGCGCGGAGTCCAGGTGCGGATCCTGCTCGATGACATCAATGTGGCTGACCGTGATGCCGTGCTGGTAGCTTTTGCCAATCATCCGCGCGTTGAAGTCCGAATTTATAACCCGACGGCTTCCCGGTCCGGCATCGGTCGCCTGTTCGACTTTGTGCGCGACTTCGACCGACTCAACCGGCGCATGCACAACAAGGCTTTTATCGTCGATGGGGCGGTTGCCATCGTCGGTGGCCGGAATATCGGTGACGAATATTTCGATCTGGATCCAGCCAGGAACTTTCGCGACCGCGAGGTCCTGGCAGCGGGACCGGTGGTGGCAGGCGTGACGGCGGGCTTTAACGAGTTCTGGATGAGCCGGTGGACGTTTCTCGCCAGTTCGCTGGCTGGCGACCCATTGAGTCCGGCGCAGCTGGCCACAGCGCATGACCGCCTGGATGCGGCCGGAGCAGATCTGCAGGCGCTCGGCCAAGCGCCACCTGCCGTCCGGGCGGGTGCTGACAAATACGCCTCGGACTTGCTGCTGCGCCTGGTGTGGGCGCCCGTGCAGCTGGCGCTGGATCTGCCGCCAGATACGGAGGCCATGGATGATTCATCGCGGCCGCAGGCTGTGGCGCAGGCATTGCAGCGCCTGACACTGTCGGCACAGAGCGAAATCCTGCTGGAGTCGGCCTATCTGATCCTCAGTGACGACTCGCTGGCCGAAATGGCCGAACTTGCCGGACATGGCGTCAGTATCCGCGCGCTGACCAATTCGCTGGCATCCAACGATCTGGTCACCAACCATTCAGGCTATGCGCGCCACCGCAAGGCCATGCTCGCGAGCGGCATCAAACTGTTCGAGTTGCGGCCGGATGCGGCTGCGTGTCAGCGGCTGATTACGACCGCAGGCGCCTGTGCAGACACGCGCGAGTTTGCCTTGCATTCGAAGTCGCTGGTTCTGGACCGGCGTATCGTCTATGTGGGCTCATTCAATATCAATCTGCGCTCGACCTACCTCAATTCAGAAACCGCGCTGATTATCGACAGCCCGGTACTGGCGGAGAGGATTGCTTTATCCATCGACGAGCTGATGGCGCCCGACAGCAGCTGGCAGGTGCTGCGCTCTGCATCCGGTGGTCTCGAATGGCGTACCGACACGGCTTCGGGTCTGGTGGTGACAAGGCATGAACCGATGACGGGCTTCTGGCGACGTGTCGAGTCGCGCATCTTCCGTTTGTTCCCGATGGAAAAGTACCTCTAGCGCGAGCGGCGCAGTCGCACCTCGATTCAGTCGAGCAGGTGAGACAGGAGACCGTCGGCCAGCTTGGGTTCGAACCAGGTCGATTTCGGTGGCATGACCTGATCAGCATCAGCGACTGCCATCAGCGCGTCGAGGCTGGTGGGGAACAGCGCAAATGCCACGGCCATCTCGCCGCTGTCGACCCGACGTTCGAGTTCTGACAGGCCACGGATGCCGCCGACGAAGTCGATACGCCTGTCGCGTCGCGGGTCGCCGATGCCGAGTACCGGCGCCAGCAGCTGGTCCTGCAGCAGGCTCACGTCCAGGCTCGCAACCGGATCATCCGGTATGAGTCCGGGTTTGAGATCGAGCCGGTACCAGTGTTTGTCGAGATACAGACCGAACTGTCCCGCGCGGGTCGGTCGCGCCTGCCCGTCGACGGCCGTGACCGTGAATTGTTTGCTGATGCGGGCCAGAAATGCCTTCGCGCTCTGGCCGTGCAGATCCTTGACCAGCCGGTTGTAATCAAAGATGCGCATCTGGTCGTGCGGAAAAGCCACGCACAGGAAGTAGTTGTAGTCTTCATCGCCGCTGTGGCGGGGGTTGGCCGCCGCGCGCTGTGCGGCGACGCGTGAGGCTGAGGCGGAGCGATGATGGCCGTCGGCGATATAGAGGGCCGGCATCGCCGCCACGATCTGCGTGATGCGCCGGATCGATAATTCATCGTCCAGCACCCACAGCGTGTGGGCCACGCCATCATCTGCCACCACATCGTATGCCGGAGCAGCTTCTGTGGCGCTGGCGATAATGGTGCCCAGCGCAGCGTTGGCCCGATAGGCGAGCAGTACCGGTCCGGTCTGCGCATTCAGTGCGCTGATCTGGCGGACGCGGTCGTCTTCCTTGTCCGGGCGCGTGAACTCGTGTTTGCGGATGCGATTGCGGTCGTACTCGGCCACGCTGCCGACACAGCCGATACCGGTCTGCACGTGATCGCCCATGCGCAGCCGGTAGATGTAGTAGCAGGGTTTGCGATCGCGGGTGAGCACGCCCGATTCAATCAGCCTGTGCAGATTCGCGGTGCCTTTGGCATAGACCTCGGGCGCGTATGGATCGGTGCCTTCAGGCAGGTCGATCTCGGGCTTTGAGATATGCAGAAAGCTGAACGGCCGGCCGGCCGCGCGGGTGCGCGCCTCATCGGTGTTGAGCACATCGTAGGGCGGTGCTGCCACAGCAGCTGCCTGGTCAGCCACCGGCCGCAGTGCCCGGAACGGGCGGATAAGTGTCGTCATGCAAGAAATCCTGATTAGCGGAATGGCCGCGCCGGACAGTAGCGTTTAACTCAGTCCCAGTACCTCGAAAGCTGCGCGTTCGCCAGACTCCATTGCGCCTTCCATGCCGCGATTCGACACTGCCGTGTGCTCGCCGCAGAAATGAATACGGCCATGCGCATTGCCGACCGCACTGGCAAATGCCGTGACCTGTCCCGGTGCCCAGACAGCCCAGTCGCCCGCGGAGAAGGGGTCGTGATACCAGGACTGGTAGGCTGCCACTTCAACCTTGCCGACAGCTGCCGGGCGCGTCTTGTAGAAATCGTCCATTATCGCCGCGACAGCAGCTTTCTCTTCCAGGGTATCCATCCACGTGGCATTCCGCCCGCGGATCCAGATCGTGAGGCTGGTGATTTCCTGTGGTGTCTTGCCCTTGCGTTCCGGGATCACCATGCCAGCCAGGCCGTTGCTGAAGATGTTCGGGTTGCGGCCATCTTCTTCCCAGAAAGGCTTCTTGATGGCCAGGTGCACCATGTTGATCTGCTGCGAGCTGAGGGTATTGATGGCAAGGCCCTGCGCGCCACCGATCAGCGGATCGATATGCACGCGCCGGAGCACGGAATTAGGCATTGAGCAAACCACGTGATCGGCCTTGTAGACCGTGCCATCGGCACAATGCACTTCCGCACCGGAACCCGTCGTGCGGATACCGATCACGTTGCGATCGAATTGCACCGGCTTTTTGAGTCCACCGGCCATGGCCTCCGGAATTGCCTGGTTGCCGCCGACAGCCGTGTAGCCAAATGTCTTGCCGCCGAGCTGCGCCTGTATCATTGCGAAGGTGAAGCCAAATAACACCATCATCGCCGACACGTCGTAGGCGGTGGTGCCATGATTGGGATTGGTATTCCAGCACAGCTCGATGATCTCGTCTGAAACGCCGAGGCTGGCCAGCCAGTCGTGCAGTGATACATCATATTTGGCATTGGCCGGATCAAGCCATGCATCGCCGGTCTTGAGCGGATTGTTCTTGCCGATGATCGGCATCAGGTAGGCCCAGGGCGGCAGTTGCTTCATGCCTTCCGGAAGCGGATTTTTCGGCGACGTCGCCCAGTCGGCCTTCGGGATCAACTTGCCGTCCAGTACCAGCTCCCGGTCGTTGAAGAAGGGCACGATCGGTGTGACGTCGATGAGGCCGACCTTGAACTTCTTGCAGGCATCCATCAGCCGGGCATAGCCGGGACCAAAGGAAGTGCCACCGGATTCCGGGTTGCCGTTGACATTGCGATGAGACATGATCCGGCCACCGACGCGCTTCCGGCCCTCGATCACCTGTACATCGATGCCC
>JBATNV010000216.1:0-2225 GCA_049290495.1 Gammaproteobacteria bacterium
GAACCTGGTCGCGTTGCACGATGCCAGCACCATCGCCGCTGTGATCGTCGAGCCGGTGGCTTGTTCAACCGGTGTACTGGTGCCGCCGAAGGCCTATCTCGATCGCCTGCGTGCGATCTGCGATAAACACGGCATCCTGCTGATTTTCGATGAAGTCATCACGGCCTTTGGTCGCACCGGTTCGCCTTTTGCCGCGGATACCTTTGGCGTGAAGCCGGACATGATCACGGTGGCGAAGGGCCTGACCAGCGGCGTGATTCCGATGGGTGCCGTGCTCGTCGACCGGCGTATCTATGCGGCCTGCATGACCGGGCCGGAGCAGGGCATCGAGTTCTTCCACGGTTACACCTATTCCGGTCATCCGGTCGCGACGGCTGCGGCACGCGCGACGCTCGCCGTGTATCGCGAAGAAGGCCTGTTCGAGCGCGCGGCGGAGCTGGCGCCGCTGTTTGCCGACGCGGTGCATTCGCTCAAGGGCGCGCCGCATGTGATCGACATCCGCAATATCGGCCTGATCGCCGGCATCGAGCTTGAGCCGCGTAGCGGTGCGGCGACGGCGCGCAGCATGGATGTGTACCGGCACTGTTTCGACAACGGCGTACTGGTGCGCACCACGGGTGATACGCTGGCGCTGACACCCGCGCTGACCATCGAGCCGGCGCAGATCGGGCAGATCATCGATGCGCTTAACAAGGCGCTGCGCGCAGTGGCCTGAGTGAGTTGCTGAGTATGGCAGCGAGCCCACCGGTAACCGCAGGCCCGGCCATGATTCCCCACTGGATCAACGGTCAGCGCGTGCTGGTCGCTTCTGGCCGCCACACCCAGGTCTTTGATCCGGCGACGGGTGCGGTGACGGGACGGGTGCCGCTCGCTTCAGCCGCAGAAGCGCAGGCCGCAGTGGCGGTGGCGTTGAAAGCATGGCCAGCCTGGCGCGATACGCCGGCCCTGAAGCGCGCCCGTGTGCTGTTTCGCTACCGCGAACTGGTCGAGAAACATCGGGACGAGCTCGCGCGCCTTATTACTGCCGAGCACGGCAAGACGCTCAGCGATGCAGCGGGTTCCGTACAGCGCGGACTGGAAGTAATCGAATTCGCCTGTGGCATACCGCATTTGCTGCAGGGCGAGGCAAGCCGCGATGTCGGTAGTGGTATCGATTGCCAGTCGCAGCGTGAGCCACTCGGCGTGTGTGTCGGGATCACGCCTTTCAATTTCCCGGCTATGGTGCCGCTGTGGATGTTTCCAGTCGCCATCGCCTGCGGCAACAGCTTTGTATTGAAGCCCTCCGAACGCACGCCGTCCTGTGCGGTGCGCCTTGCTGAGCTGATGAGTGAGGCCGGCCTGCCGCCCGGCATCCTGAACGTGCTGCATGGTGACCGCGAAGCCGTCGATGAACTGCTGCAGCATCCGGCTGTGACTGCAGTGAGTTTCGTCGGTTCAACGCCAGTCGCGCGACATGTGTATGCGGCGTGTGCGCAGGCCGGGAAGCGCGTGCAGGCGCTCGGTGGCGCGAAGAATCACCTGCTGGTCATGCCGGATGCCGACATCGAGCTGGCCGCCGATGCACTGATCGGTGCGGCCTATGGCTCGGCTGGTGAGCGCTGCATGGCGATCTCGGTTGCGGTTGCCGTCGGTGCGGCTGGCGATGCACTGCGCGCTGCGCTGCTGCCGCGGATCCGGGCGCTGCGGCTGGGTGCCGGCGGTCAGCCCAATGTCGATATCGGGCCGCTCATTAGCGCGCAGCACCTCGAGCGGGTGCGCGGCTATATCGCTACCGGCGAGGCCGAAGGTGCCGAGCTGGTGGTGGACGGACGGATTGCAGCGACGACTTTTTCAGCTGGCTTTTTTCTCGGCGCAACGCTCTTCGATCACGCCAGCAGCACGATGCGCATCTGGCGTGAGGAAGTGTTCGGGCCGCTGCTCACCATCGTGCGTGTGGCGACCGCTGCGGAGGCCGTGGCGCTGGTCAACGGACATGAATTCGCCAACGGCGTCTCGATCTTCACGCGCGATGGGCGACTGGCGCGCGAGTGCAGTGCGCAACTGGATATCGGCATGGTCGGCATCAACGTGCCGATTCCAGTGCCGGCTGCGTTTTTCAGCTTCGGCGGACGCAAGCACTCGCTCTTTGGCGACAGCAATATTCACGGCGTGGAAGGCGTGCGTTTCTATACGC
The DNA here is from genome assembly GCA_049290495.1 of Gammaproteobacteria bacterium. Classification (GTDB taxonomy): domain Bacteria; phylum Pseudomonadota; class Gammaproteobacteria; order Steroidobacterales; genus SHZI01. The sequence goes on from JBATNV010000216.1 coordinate 2,174, forward strand.
AGCTAAAGACCATCACCTCGCGCTGGCCCCGCGGCCATGACTTCGGCGCTGG
>JBATNV010000217.1:0-2531 GCA_049290495.1 Gammaproteobacteria bacterium
GGAGATCGTCCGGCGTAGATAGACTGTCACTCGGGGAATCGCTGCCATGAAAGACCGCTTTGGATCGCCGACAATCTTCCTGCACTGGTTCATGCTGGTGCTGCTGGCAGCCGTGTATGCCTGCATCGAATTGCGCACATTCTGGCCGAAGGGTAGCGATCTGCGGGAGCTGCTCAAGACCTGGCACTTCATGCTCGGTCTGTCCGTCTTTGCGCTGGTCTGGATCCGCCTCTATGCGCGTTTTCGCGGTGGTACACCGCCGATCGTGCCGGCGCCATCGGCATGGCAGATGAAGCTCGGTCACGCGGTGCATGTGGCGCTTTACCTGTTGATGATCTGCATGCCGATCGGTGGCTGGCTGATCCTCAGCGCCAAGGGCAAGCCGATTCCGTTTTTCGGCCTCGAGCTGCCGCCACTCATCGCCACCGACAAGCCGCTGGCCGAGCAGATTGAGGAGATTCATGAGACAGTCGGAACCATCGGTTATTGGCTGATCGGCCTGCATGCCGCAGCGTCACTGTTTCACCACTATGTGCAGCACGACAATATCTTTGCCCGCATGTGGATGCGGCGCAGTTCGACCGGAGGATGATGATGCGAAAGATTCTGCTTGCGACGCTCCTGATGACATGCGGCATTGCTTATGCCCAGTTCATGCCCGAAAAGCTCACGCCGATGGGCGAGAAGATCGATGCGGCGATGAAGAGCGATATACGCACTGCCGATGAGAAGGCGCGCGATGGCGAGCGCAAGCCACGCCAGACGCTGGAGTTCTTTGGGCTGCGCGACGATATGCGCGTACTTGAGCTGATCCCCTCCGGGGGCTGGTACACAAAGATTCTTGCCCCTGTGCTGGCAGATAAAGGCCAGCTCTATGTGGCCATCGGCACCGAGCGGGGCGTTGAGCCGATGATCAAGAGCCTGCCGGTGCTGTCGAAGATCAAGGTTGCGCCGACCGATGCGAAGTTTGTGCCGGCTTCCGGTGCCCAGATGGGCAAGTTTGATCTGGCGAACTTCTCGCTGGGCGAGAAGAATCTCGACCTCGTGCTGACCTTCCGGAATTACCACAACCTGACACCGGCAGGGCGCGACAATCTTAACCGCGCAGTGTTTGCGGCGCTGAAATCCGGCGGTACTTACGGTCTCGTGGACCATACCCGTCGGCACAATGAGCCGGACAACGCCGAAAACTGGCGGCGCGTGGACCCGGTGCTGGCGATCAAGGAGGTGCAGGCGGCGGGTTTCGTGTTTGAAGACTTCACGAACCTGCACTACATACCGGACGATGAGCTGCGCTACGAGGTCGGAAGGCGGTCGGTGACCGGCAATTCGGATCGCTTCGCGCTGCGCTTCAGGAAGCCCTGAGCAGGCTGGAGTCCGGTCTGTCCAGTTCGCAACCGGTAGCCAGAGCGCCACGTATGGACACGCTTGCAGAACTTCAGCGCAGATATCTCTGGCAACCGCATGAAATAAGCCTGGAAACCTTTGCCCTGTGTAATGCGGCCTGCACTTTCTGCCCGTATCCAACGCTGGAACGTCAGGGCGAGAAAATGCCGGATGACCTGCTGGACAAGCTGGTGCGCGAAATGGCGCAGTGGTCACAACCCTTTGTTTTTTCGCCCTTCAAGGTGAACGAACCTCTGCTCGACGCCAGACTTATTCCCTTGTGCGAACGCATGAACCGTGAGACCAGGGCGCTATTGCGGATATTCACCAATGGCTCGCCGCTGACACCGGAAAAGATTGCCGGGATTGCCGGTCTGCGTAACGTGGCTCATTTGTGGGTATCGTTGAATTCGCACGATCCCGCAGAATACGAACAACTGATGGGGATGAAATTCAATCTGACAGCCAGGCGGCTGGACTATCTGCACAGTATCGACTTCCCGCATACCGTCGTGCTGTCAACGGTCGGTTACCCGAATGACGAGTTCATCCGTTACTGCACGGAACGGTGGCCGAAGTTTCAGTGCACCCTGATCGAAAGAAGCGGCTGGCTGGGGTACACCGATGCAGCGGTAGAGGTAGTGCCGGATACCCCCTGCCTGCGCTGGTTTGAATTGTCGATCATGGCAAACGGGATCTGTTCGCTCTGTTGTATGGATGGAACAGGTGAGTACGCCATTGGGAATGTCAGGAAGCAGACCATGCTTGAGGTCTATAACGCCCCGGCCTATAGGGAGCGCCGTGAAAAGCTGTTGAGTCGCAAACTGGTGAAACCCTGCGACCAATGCACCTATTAGCGATCAGCTGACAGCCGATCAGCCCGTCGGCAGATACTGCGCGATACCCGCCATGCATTTTTTGGCAACCATCGACCGCGCAACGATCTCGCCACTGTCCAGGTCCAGCTTCACCACTTCGCCGCTGAACCAGTTGCCGACAAAGGCATGTGTTCCGCCGCGAGCATCGATGATCGACCAGCCAAAACCCGGCAGCGCATAGCTGCGCAGCCAGATCCCGTCCTGCGTCAGCGCATCGATGCGGTTACCCATACAGACCATCAGCATGCCGTCCGGCGTCAGTGACAG
>JBATNV010000218.1:0-7648 GCA_049290495.1 Gammaproteobacteria bacterium
GGGAAACCGAGCACCGGCTGGGCCGTATTGAAGTAGCCACCGCCGAGATCGCCGCCGAGTGCCGCCAGTGCCGCACGCGCGATGGCGGCGCCGGCGAACAGACCGAGCAGGCTGCCAACGGTACCGATGGCGACCGCCTCGGCGATTAACAGCCGCTTGAGTTGACCACGCTCGATGCCGGCGGCTCGTAGCCAGGCAAACTGTGCGCGCCGGGCCAGCGTGGCCTGCGCCTGCAGCGAGAACACCAGGAAGCCGCCGGTGAACAGCGCGACCAGCGCCAGCACATTGAGGTTGACGCGATAGGCACGAGACAGATTGGAAAGACGTGCGCTGGTGGCATCTGGCCCGGTCAGATTTACGCCGGGCGGTAAATCCAGCCGGGCGCGTAGTGTCTCCAGACTGACGCCATCAGCCAGGCGCAGATCGATACGCGTCAACCGGCCAAGGCCGCCGAGTCGCCACTGCGCAAAACCCAGGTCCATCACGCCGAGCAGGCTGCCGGGCCGCACGCCGGGCAGCGTCCCGCGTATTTTCAATTCCACTGTGCCGGAGCCAGCCTGCAGCTTGAGGATGTCACCGACCTGTATATCGAAGCGCTCCAGCGCTGAGGGCGACAGGAGGATACCGTCGTCGAAGATCGCAAAACGGGAAGCGTTTTCTGGCGGCGCCGGAGAGGACGCGTCGCCCATTAAAGTGGGTGATAGCGGTGCGGCGCGCAGCACATCGATGCCGAGCACGGTGAGGCGCGGCGGATGGTCGTCAGCGGTACCGGGTACGAGTACATCTGTGGCCAGGACCGGGCTCGCAAGCTGCACGCCGGGATCGCTGGCCACGCGGGCGAACAGCTGCTCATCGAAGCCGGCACGGGAGCCCTCAATGACAGCATCGGCTTCGCCGTTGATTTGCCGGAGCGCTGCGTTGAACTCGCTCAGTGCGGAGCTGTTGATCAGGCTCACGGCATAGCCGAGAGCGACACCGACCGTGATTGCCAGCACCTGCACCGCGCTGCGCAGGCGGTAGGTCCAGGCGTATTTGATGATCAGCTGCCACCAGACCCACAGCATCTCAGTGAGCCACCGAGCTTTGCGGTTGCAGGCGGCCCTGGCTGAGTACCAGTACCCGGTCGGCCAGTGCTGCGGCCGCGGCCGAGTGCGTGACGAGCACGCCGGCCGCACCGCGCTCGCGGATCTGCGTAACCAGCAGCTTCATCAGCATTGCGGCTGTTTCAGCGTCGAGGTTGCCGGTGGGCTCGTCCGCCAGTATCAGCAGCGGCTGGTGTACGAGTGCTCGCGCGACCGCCACGCGCTGCAACTCACCACCCGAGAGTTCGCGCGGCAGGCTGCCACCTCGATCGGCAAGACCGACAGCGCCCAGCAGTTCCGCCACGCGCTGGCGGCGTTCGCTGGCAGCGACGCCAAGCAGGACCAGCGGCAGCTCTATGTTCTGGCCGACGCGCAGATGCGGCAGGATATGGAAGGACTGGAATACAAAGCCCAGCCGTGCGCGACGCAGGCGTGTGCAGGCATCGTCATCAAGCATGGCCAGATCTTGCCCGCCGATCATGACTCGCCCTGCGTCAGGCTGATCGAGTCCGGCGATCAGGTTGAGTAATGTCGACTTGCCGGAACCAGACTCGCCGACGATGGCGACGAGTTCGCCTGGCGCGACCACCAGATCGAGATGGTCGAGAATCTGCCGGCTGTCGTAGCGCCGGGAAAGCTGGCTGACGTCGAGCGCAGGTTCGGTCATCGGGAATCAGTCGTCCGGGAATTCTTCGCGCGCATCGTCAAAGCCATTGTCGGCGGCCGGTAACTCTTCATCGGCATCATCTGCCCGCTCTACAAGCTCGGCAGGCAGCGTCTTGCTGGCTTTCGCGCCCAGGCCCTTGATGTCGAGAGCACGCTTGACGAGATTGCCCCTGCCGGTATGCAGCTTCCGGATCGCATCATCGAGCGACTTGCCGGCCGTCTGCATATTGCGACTGACCTTTTCCAGATCACCGATGAAGGCGACGAAGGCATCGTGCATACGCCCGGCCTGCTCGGCAATGCGCATGACGTTGCTGTTCTGCCGTTCGATGCGCCAGACGCTTTCGACCACGCGCAGGGTCGCCAGCAGCGTAGTCGGGCTGACCAGCACGATGTTCTTCTTCCAGGCCATCGCATACAGATCCGGGTCGGCCTGTACGGCGACCAGAAATGCGGGCTCCACCGGAATAAACAGCAGGGTGAAATCCAGCGACTCGAACCCGTAAAGGGCCGGATAGTTTTTCTCGCTAAGGGTCTTGATGTGCGTCCGCATCGACAGCAGGTGGTCACGCAGCGCAGCCGCGCGATCGTCATCGTTCTCCGCGCTGGCGTAACGCTCGAAACCGACCAGCGAGACTTTTGAATCGACAACGATACGGCGCTCTTCCGGCAGCCGGATCACCACGTCCGGCTGTTGCCGGTCGCCGGCTTCGTTCTGGCGACTGTCCTGCACCTCGTACTCGCGGCCCTTGGCCAGACCAGACAGCTCAAGCACCCGCTCGAGGATGAACTCCCCCCAGGTACCCTGCGTTTTGGCCTCGCCCTTGAGTGCAGTGGTCAGGTTCTTCGTGTCCTGGCTGACCTGCTGGTTGAGATCCATGAGCCGCTTCAACTCATCCTTGAGCGAGCGGCGCTCTGTGACCTCGGTGAGGTGCGTGTCCTCGATCTTTTTCTGGAAATCCTTGAGGCGTTCGCGGAAGGGTTCCAGCAGTTCGTTGAGCTTGCTGTGATTGGTCTCGGTGAACTTCGTGGTCTTCTCGTCGAGGATCTTGCCGGCGAGTGCTTCAAAGGCCGCCGTGAAGCGCTTCTCCGTGTCGTCGACGAGCGCTTTGAGGCGGGCTTCGTTCTCGGCCTGCGCACGCGCGGCTTCCGTCAGGCGCGTCTGCAGTTCGCCGACTTGCACCGCTTTCTCGCCATCGGCCTGGCTTAACTCACGGAATGCCTCCAGGGTTTGTTCATGCTGGCGGCGCAGCTCGGCAAGCTGGGTTTCCAGACCGCGGATCTTCTCCTCCGGACCAGCTCGTGCGGTCTCAGCCTGTGCGGCGGCGAGCGCCTGCGCCTCTGCAAGCTGGCGCTTGGTCGAGCGACTGACAAACCAGGCGGCGAGCAGTGCACCCGCCACGAAGGCGAGCACGGGCAGCAGCGTATCAAGTGTCGTGGCATCCATCGCCGCAGTGTACCGGCGGAAGCCGGAGACCGCAGCCTGCGAAATGGATCAAATGGATCCGACGGTTACTGGTAGCGGCAGCCTTTGCCGACCAGTTGATAGCCGATCATGATCCCGGCTGTATCGACCTCGAAATGGACTTCGCAGTGCTTGCGGTCCGGAGAGACATAGACCCAGTTGCCGTTGGGTAGATCGTAGATTTTGGTTTTCCAGCCGATACGGGAACCATAACTCTGCGGTTCTGCGTCCAGCCGCTCCTGCTCTGCAACCGGCCGACCTATACATTGGTCAGCCCATTCACGCAGGCCGGGAATCTGCGAACCACAGCCAGCCAACAGGAAACATACTAGAGCCGGCAGCAAAAGTCGGTTGAGTTTGCGCATGAACGGGGTTCCTCAATCCTCTTCCGTTGCCATCATCACTGCGGGCACGCCCTGCAACAGCGCCGGGTAGGTAGATGCGGCAGCAAGAGGCATGCCCGGGACATTCAGTGCCGTACGCAACATGGAACCGAAGTGGCTGCCGCCGAACTCATCCAGCCGTATCTGGAAGACATCATGCATCCCGGCGATTGCGTTCATACCGGGTATCCGGTTCATCACGCGACTCAATCGACCGCCCTCACTCCAGAATGAGTTCGGATCGATGGCACGAACTGCACCACCGAAATTATTCACACCCGAACGCGGCATCGTATAGCGATCCTTTACTTGCGCCTCACCACCCGAGTCCCAGGTCGCCCCATAGTCGACGATCTCCTGATAACCCCAGGCGAAACCGGCAGCACCACCGGCAAACATGAAGCCCTGGCGGAAATCACCACCGTTCGCCTCGGCCAGCGCACCGCCGACAACGCCTGAAGTGAGTACGCGCTCGCCGTTCCAGGTATCACCCCACGTTGCACCCATGGCACCAAAGGCCGCGCCCCCGGCTGCACCGACGGCCACGCCGCGCATATCACCGGTAGAAACACCACCGGCAACTGCACCACCGGCCATGGCACCCAGGGTGTCGCCGGTGGCGAGGCTGGCGCCCGGCGTTGCCGCCATATAGGTCTCACTCACCAGGCCGGCGGTGTAGTACGCCGCTACAGCGGCAGCGATCTCGCGTCCGTAGTTGCGCACTGTGCGCCGCGCAAGGCTGCCGATGCCGCGGATCCCCCGCTTGAAAAACTTGCCGATCCGGCCGAACAGGAAGCCATCCGGATCAGTCAGGGAAGCGGGATTGTTGGTCACGTATGAGTAGCGGCTCAGACTCTGCGGATTGCCAAGGACGCCGAGGAGCGGGTCGGGCGTCAGCATCACGCCGAGCAGCGGATCCTGCAGGCGCCCGTTCATGTTTATCAGCCGGACGTTATCCAGGTGTTCGTGCCCGGTATAGCCACGGCGCGTGAACTGCGTGTCTGCATAGCGCGCTCCAGCCGGATCAGCCGTCCAGTCGGCGTTGCGCCGCTTGCCGAACACATCGAAGCGCGGCGCAATCTTTTGCGGACCGCTACCGACAAAACGGCTCAGGGCATCGACACTGCCCTGATGATCGCGGTGGATGAAGTAGGCATCGAAAGTCAGCGGATTTGACTGCTCGACCTGCGACAGGATGGCTTCACCGTTCACGAGGATATTGGACTGATAACGGCGGTTGCTGCCACTCACCTGTACCTCAAAGTGCGGCCCGATGTACCAGGTCGTCACGGCAGAGCCGCCGGTGCGGGCAATTTGCCGGATACGCTGCCGGTCTGGCCCGTAATCGAACTCGGCGTAGTCCGAGCTTCCGTAATTGATGCGCTTTGGAAGCTGGGCGGCCGTCCAGCTCAGCGTCTTGCCGTTGCGGCTGCTCATGTTGCCGTTAGCGTCGTAACCAAAGTTGAGACTGCCAGCGGGTCCGCCGGAAACTGCCACGACGGCACCGGGGTGAGCAACGGCGTAGCTGTAGGTGCCAGCGTCAGACTTGCTGTGGATACGGCCGGCCAGGTCGTAATTCATGGCCAGGCTCTGTACGCCGTTGCGCTTCGCGCTCATCAGGCGATTCTGCTCGTCGTAACTGAACTCTTCGCTGATGCCTTGGCGGACATCCTGGCGCTGCAGCAGGTTTCCCACCTTGTCCCAGGCATAGCTGTAATTCTGGCTACTACCGCCCAGCCCCGGCCCGGTTTTGATTTCGCGCAGCCGTGTACTCGCCCGGTCATAGATATGCTGTTCGTCGATCTGGTTGTAGCTACCGAGCCGCACATGCCGCCGGCGACCGACCGCATCCATGCTCTGCAGATCGTACACATGCATCCAGAAGGAACCGTCGCCACTGAGATCCTGCTCGACCACATCGAGATTGCCGGTGCTGTCGTAGTGATAGGCCAGAATCAGCTGCGCACCATCTACGGTCTGCGGATAGTTCATGGTGGCGACCCGGCCCAGCGCGTCCCAGCCGTAAGTGGTCACATAGGTTGCGCCATCTATAGTCGTGGAGACCGAGGTCCGGCGCCCGGAGGCATCGTAGCCATACTGCTCGACAAAGCCCGCAGCGGCACTGCCTAGCGGTGCAGCCACCCGCTGCGGCAGACCGAGCAAGGGCCCACTCGCCGTATTAAAAGTCCAGGTAGTCGGACTCTGACCGGGATCAGTACGCTGAATCAGCCTGCCGAGCTGATCGTAGCTGAAGCTGATGGTATTGGCCGGCGACAGCGCATCAGTCTGACTGACGAGATCGCCAAAAGCGTTATAGACCGAGCTACGACGGCCGGTATCCGCTGACTCCGCGCTGGTCTGCAGGCCACGCTCATCGTAGTGGAGCGTCGTGACAGTGCCGTTGGCGTCACTGAGCGTGGTGATCTCGCCAAAGGGCGCGTAGCCATAGGCCGTGGTGCCACCCCCCGGGGACGTCACTGCGATCAGGCGACCTTCGGCATCGTAGTTCTGCGTGGTGATCCGGTTTTCGGCATCGCGCACCGTCTGGGTCAGCAGACTCGAGGTCCAGCGTGTGCTCGCGACAGCACTCCCCGACTCATCGACCGGTCGCTCTTCACTTTTCTTGCGGCCGGCGAGGTCGTAGCGATAGTCCACCCAGTACTGCGATTCACCGTTGATGTAGGGCACGGTCTGGCGCTGTACACGGCCGAGCGCGTCGTACTCGGTGAGCTGGCGGCTCGACTGTCCGCCGGTGAGCGGGAATTCACTGCCTACCGTACGGCCAAATCCGTCGCTGATCGTGGTGGACCAGAAGCCGTCGCCGCGACTCGAGCGAAGCTGGTAGACGCCGCGAGGCGCAAAGCAGTTCCCGGCACAGGGCAGATACTGGACCGTCGTACCCGGACCATCGGCACGGCTTTCCTGTTTCAGGCGACCGAAGTCATCCCATATCCAGCTCGAGACCAGCCCGCGCGGACTCGTTTCACTGGTCAGCAGGTCAAGACCATAACGCCAGCTGCGCCGGATCACCGGGCTCGCCTGGCCGCTGATCACAGCGGTTTCAGTGACCGGATGGTTGCTCCAGGCATCGTAGCCATAAACGGTCTTCCGCTCAGGCAGGGACAAATCAGCAGGCGTACGTATGACCTCGTCAAGCTGCCCGCTCTCGTTCCAGATCTGCATGGTCACCAGGCGTTGCGCGATCGGAGCCGGCTCACCAGCGACTTCCATCTCTTTGCTGCAGGTATCTGCCGACCAGCTGTACCGTGTGGTACGTCTTTGCGCAGCTGTTTGTGAATTGTCCCGGCTTACGCGCACGACGCTCGGCAAGCCCAGACAGTATTGGCCGGTGCGCAGCGAATCGTTGAGCGTGGTAGCCGTCGTCGTGGTGAATACCAGCGGATTCGCCGGTGAGCTGACCATAACTGATTCAGCTATCGGCACACCGTGATCGGTATTGAAAGTCCGGATCGTGGTCCTGGTGCGAAGCAGCTGCCCGAGAGTTCCACCGTCAGGGTCGGTATCGTAATCCTCACTGGTCTCGTTGTTCATGATTACCAGGTGGTAATCGGCAGCCGGGTCGCTGGCTGCTGCAGCACGCGTGTTCACCGCCCATCCCGGATCGACAACGCTGATCTTGCGTCCGTCGCTGCGCATGGTCGTCACCAGTTCTGGCGAACCGATGTACGGGAAGTCCTGCCGGTAAAGCGTTTCCGTGTACACGGATACACCATGTACCGCGGCATAGCGCGAATCAGTAGCGCGTACCTTTTCAAAGCCCAGAAAGCCCCTGCCGAGACGGCTCATCCTGCCGCTCGTATACGCATAACTCATCGTGTAGTCGGCGCCGATTCCGTCGTTGGCCGTGTACTTGCTGACGACGTGCAACGCGCCGCCGCGCATCAGGTATTGACCCGAACCATCGCTGCCACCATGACTGTAGCCGGCGAAGGTTGCCAGCGGCGTGTATTCCGGGCGCCAGGCATTGCCCAGCCCATCGGTAACCGAAACCAGCAGTTCCGATCGTGGGCCGGTTCTCTTGCGCGCATGCC
>JBATNV010000219.1:0-2534 GCA_049290495.1 Gammaproteobacteria bacterium
GGATAGGAAACCGAGGTGCGGAACGGTGGGAAGTCGTCAAAGGTTGAGGCTTGCTGAAAGCGTGCCGGGTTCTGCCTTCCCCGGATATCGTCGTCGTTGGTCCAGTAGATGTCCCGGAACGCTGCGATGGGGTTGCTGTTATCGAACAGGTTGCGGACCCAGAACTCAATCGAGTAGCGCGGTGACTGGACGCCGAGGCGCAGATTGACGTTGGTGCGAGGCGGCAGCCAACCCTCATTGTCGTTGCCGACATAAATCTTGCCCAGATAGTTCGCGTCAGTCCGCGCGAACCAGGTCCAGTCGCCGGTCAGATTCCTCTCGTAGCGCAGCGATGCGCTGGCCGTCCATTCAGGCTGGCGCATCTGTGTGTTGCCCGATACATCGCCGGACAATTTTTGGCACTGGCCGCCCTTTGCGTCCTGCTGGTCAACTGGCAGGGCCTGGATCGCTGAAGGCGCACAGCTTGGCTCGGTTGCGTACAAGCTTGGGAACAGGGAGAAGGTATCCATCTGTGCGTTTTTAAGCACGGAGTCTGTCCAGCTGGTTGTGAGCTGGCCGCTAAGATTTTCTGTGATACCGACATCGGCAGTAATCTCCCAACCCCACACCGTGGCGTCGCCCGAGTTGGTATTCAGCGCTTTCAGCTGGGTGAAGGGCAGACCGCTGACTGGCGAACGGTCACTAAGCTGGCGCAACACGATGTCGGTCCAGTCGTTGTAGAAGACCGCCATATCCAGGCCAATTCGCCGGTCCGAGGTAAAGCCCTTGATGCCGAGCTCATAGGCCATCAGCTTCTCGGGGTCGAAAGTATTCGTGAATACTTCCGTAGCAACACCGGCGTCCGTACGGACCTCGGCCGGAAGAATCTGCAGACCACCGGGTTTCTCGCCCCGGGCCACTGATCCGTAGGCCATCCAGCCACTCTCGAACTTGTACTTGAGGCTCAGCCGCCCCGTGATGGTTCTGAAGCGTGCGGTGCCGGACTGCTGTCCCGGCGCACAGGCGCCATCCTCGAACGGGTGGACGATGCCGTCCCCGTTGGTATCGAGAGTTGGATTGTTAGGGTCGTCTGTGGGTATGGGAATACAGGATTCCATGACCCGCAAATCGAAAAAGTCGTCGCCGCAGTCAGCCACCGGCGGGTCGTTGAACGGGAATGTGCTCGCTTCATAGGGCCCGTAGGGGTCGTGCGCAGCATCGAAGGGCTGGGCGCAACGCTTGTACTGGTAGTTGTAGGCCTTCTGTGCTTCCTGTGCGTAACGGATTTCAGCCCCGGCCGTCCATGCGTCGGTGAGGTCAAAATCAAGGGATCCGAACACGGACCAGGATTCGGTCTCTTCGCGCGACCGAATGCGAACCTCCGGATCGATGGCGCCACCGGGACTCAGGGACTGGCCAAATATGTACGAACCGATGGCCAGCGATGTGGGATAAGCCGCGGGGCCAATGCCGACATCCGTAAAGGAACCCGGAAATTGCGCGATGGCAACCGGGTCGCCCGGATAGTCTTTCTGGGTAACGTTGTAATAGTAAAAACCACCCGTGTAGCGCAGCGGCTGATTCTGCAGGCTGGTGAAGCGAAGCTCCTGGCTCCACTCCTCAACATGGGATCCGTTTTCGACGTTGTAGACGGCCATCGGCGTACGCGCCCAGCCAAACGGTGCGTTGCAGCTGGGCGGAGGTACAACGGTAGTGGCATCAGGACAATACACAAGTGGCATCGAGTCGCCCGAACTGCGATTGAAATCTGAAATGCTGTTTTGCTCAGTATCAGAATAGCCGGTCAGAAAATGGAAGGTACCAAACTCCTGCTCCCAGCCGATATTGAGGTTGCCACGGAGCAGGTCGCGGTCCTCGCCAAGGGCTTGGGCGACCTTCGGCAATGAATCACGGGTAATCGAATTGGGCAGCAGCACCATATTAGGAAACTGCGCGGGATCCAGCCGGTCGGGCAATGCGGCCAGATTCGGTATCCGGCCACACCAGTTCTGCAGGCGCGGGAACGGCTCCTGCGTGGCGTGCGCTGTCGTCGTCTCGACCTGGTCCTCACAATTGGCCGGCAGCCCGCCGACGGCGGAATCATCGATCTCGTCGTTGGAGCTGTACAGCCCCAGGTTGATATCCAGGTTATCCGCCGGTCGCCAGCGCAGACGTCCCTGCAGGCTACGATAGCGATAGCCGCCAATGTCGTTCTCGGGTGCGATCGTGTTGTCGTAGGACCCATCCCACTCGTCGTACATGGCAGACACGCGGCCGGTCAGGGTATCTCCCATGAGAGGACCACTGACCTCGCCCATGATGCGCTGCTTGCCGCGGTTGCCGATTTCGGTCTCAACCCTGGACTCGAATACATCGCTGGGCGCCTTGGTCACATAGTTGATCGCGCCAGCGAAAGCGTTGCGGCCATACATTGCGCTTTGCGGCCCCTTCAGGACCTCGATGCGCTCAACGTCAAGCTGGCTGAAGTTGAGACCCTCGCGTCCGGAAACATAGACACCGTCCACAAAGATTGCCGTCGCGTTGACGCCGAAAAT
>JBATNV010000220.1:0-1839 GCA_049290495.1 Gammaproteobacteria bacterium
CCTGAAGGCGCTCCTACCGCGTTGAATCGCGCCTGAAGGCGCTCCTACGGCGTTGAATCGCGGCTGAAGCCGCTCCTACGGCGCTCCTACGTTAATTGCCAAAACGATAGCGCAGGGTGAGGCCGGCATGGCGCGGGTCGCCATTGCGGGTGTACAGCTGCGGCGTGAAATCCGGCGGCTCGTTGCCGAAGTAAAAACCCCGCACGGCATAGTCCTCATCAAGAGCATTGCGCACCCAGGCCTCGACAGTCCACTGCTCCCACTCGCGACCGGCGCGCAGATCCAGTACCTGGTACGGACTGGTCTGTGGATCGTTGCAGTCTGCTGACTGACAGTAGTCGATGGTGTAGCGGTCCTTGCCACTGTAGTCGGCGCGCGCAAACCAGCCCTGCGCGAATCGCCATGTCGCATTGACGGCGAACGTGTAGTCAGGGGCATGGGCCAGCTCGCGGCCGTCGAGTTCCGGCCGCAGACTGAAGTTGCCGATCTCCGTGTGCAGCAGGCCGATAGCGGTACCCAGCGTCAGCGCAGGGATCGGTTGCCAGCTGGCTTCAAGCTCCACACCCCGCGTTTGTGCATCGCTCGCATTGTCGGTGACAAACACATAGGTGGTCGGATCACCGAGCCGCAACTGCACCGGCACCTTGATCTGCGGATCGTCGCGCTGCTGCACAAAGAAACTCAGCGCCATGGTCCAGCCGGCGCCGGGTGGCGCCATGCGCAGGCCGACCTCGTAGTCCCACATGTATTCGGGATCGAACTCGATGCTTTCGGCATCCAGACTGAAATCCGGATATTCGCTGAAGTCGATGCCGGCGAGGCTGGTATTGAAACCACCGGCCTTGTAGCCGCGCGCGATGCGCGCCCAGACCGTGGCGCCGGGCTGCACCTCATGACTCAAGCCCAGTTCACCGCCGAGCATGTTGTCGCGCGGGTTGAAACGGCTGTCGTAATTATCGCGATAGCGCGCCGCGCGCTGCTCCCAGCGTAAGCCCGCAGTAGCCGTCACACTGGCGGAAAGCGACCGCGACAAGGCGCCGAACAGGGCCACGCTGGTGGCCGAGTAGTCGCTGCTGGCGCTGACATCGAGCAGCAGATCCTCGCCACAGGTCGCCGCGTCACAGGCACCCTGGTCGTGGCGCGCATTGGACTCATCCAGATCGAGCACATAGATGCCGGTCACCCAGTCAGCGCCGAAGATCTGGCTGTCCGGACCGGAAATCAGGCGCAACTCCTGGTTCACCGTGTCGCGTGTGCGATCGAAATCCTGCGTGAACTCGTAAACGTAAGGCGCCCAGTCCGCCGGATTGCCCCAGTCAGCATCGAAGCCAAAGCGCATTTTCGAATGGGCGATGCCGGTGATGCTGAGCAACTCGGCAAAACTGCCGAGCTGATAGCTCACCCGCAGTGCACCAGCGTCGGTCTGCTGCTTGTCGCGGCCGGGCTGATCGGACCGGGTCTTGAAGCCGTTATCGAGGGCAAAGGCGTCGTAACCATTGTCGAGATCCACATGCATGCCGGTGAAGTCGATACGCAGGTCGGTATTGGGCTGCCAGCGCAGCTTGCCGCGCACGCTCAGTTCATCGCGCTGATTGGTGTCGTCGCGACCGAGGTACGCGTTACGGCGAAAGCCGTCGCTGTTGTACTGCTGAACGGCGAGTCGATACGCGAGCGTGTCATCGCTGCCGGGCACCGCGCCACTGAGCACCGCACCGAAGGCGCGTGTGTCGTCGCTGCCGCCGCTCAGCTCGATGTTTGCCACCGGCGTCAGCGAAGGCGCCTTGCTCTGCACGTAGATCAGGCCGGCGAGTGCGTTGGCGCCATAGCGCACGCCCTGCG
>JBATNV010000221.1:0-1855 GCA_049290495.1 Gammaproteobacteria bacterium
AAGTTACGACGGCATAGCCCTTAGGCTTGAGACCCAGCCGACTCACCGTGCCATCGGCCTCGATCTGTCCGCGCAGCAGCTCGTAGGAGTCGAGCATGATGTTGCCGACGCGCTCAATGCGCGATTCGGGGATGCCCTCGTTGCGCAAGTTCTCATCGCCGTCCGGCGATGGCGTCCAGAGCAGATCTGCCAGCACGTCGGTGACCAGACGGTTGAGTTCTTCGGGCATGGTACGGTCGAAACTGCGCAGGCCCGCCTCCAGGTGCACGATGCGGATACCGAGCTTCGCGCCGACCATCGCCACCGCTGCCGTCGAGTTCACGTCGCCAGCCACGATGACCCAGGCCGGACGTTCGGCCACCACCACCGGCTCGTAGCTCAGCATCACGCGCGCAGTCTGCTCGGCATGAGTGCCACTGCCTACGCCCAGGTGATGATGCGGCTCGGGCAAGCGCAGGTCGAAAAAAAACGCATCGGACATGTTGGCATCGTAGTGCTGGCCGGTGTGCACCAGCTTCGGTTCAAAACTGCCATCAGCGACGAGCGCGTGCCAGAGCGGCGCCACCTTCATGAAGTTCGGGCGCGCTGCGGCGATGAGATGTACCAACGGCCGGGTCATTTCAGGTCGATTGCCGACGTCGTGGTCTTGAACGGTACCGACTCGCCAGGGATGAAATAACTCAGCTTGGGATCGATGTCGCGTATGAACGTATGTAGCCGGGCATCGGCCTCCGGCAACTGCGCCGCATCACCGACATAGGTGGTGACACGCACCAGCGCACCGTCAGAGCGGTTCATGAGCAGGCCATCCCGGAAGATGTACCACTTGGCCGCAAATTCATTGGTGATGTTCCTGCCGCGCTGTGCGAACCAGTAATAAACCAGCTGGCGCTGATCGCCCATCGCAATCACTGCGCGGTTGACGCGCAGCGAAGCACCGTCGACACCGACATCGGGCACCGTATATTCATCGAGTGATTCGATCTGCCAGCCACCGCCCGGCAGACAGGCGCGCGGCGAATGCACCGAGTTGCCCTGCGTCTGGGAATCGTAGTAGGCGATCCACAGCCCAACCGGTATGCCGTCGGTGCGGCGCACATAGGCCGTCGACACCATGTCAGACAACTGCAGCGTATCGAGCGAGGCCTGGTCCACGGCGACATCGCGTCCTTCCCAGTCGCCGATATGCATCGGGAAAGTCTGCATCGGTGCATGTACCGGGATCTTCATCGCGGGCCGCGTGACCGTCAGCGCCAGGATCGCGGCGACTACGAGAAGCACTGTGCCAGCCAGCACCTGCCGGTTGGGCCTCGCACTGGCGACCAGCGCGGTGAGATCGGGCAGCGCCGGGACATCCAGGCCAAAGATCTGCAGGAACTTCTGCTTCTCCATGCGTGCGAAGATCCAGATCTCGGCAAACAGGATCACCACGCAGCTCATGAAGATGACCCAGCCCTCAAAGTCATGCAGAAAACCTTCGGCCTGCTCGATGCCGTAGTGATTAACCAGGATACCGATGATGCCAATCCGCAGGCTGTTCATCAGGATCGTGATCGGGATCGTTGAGAGGAACAGAATTGCCCGCTGCCACCAGCGGCCGCGCATCAGCACCGCACACAAAAAACCGAAGCTCATCAGCGGGAACAGGTAGCGCATGCCACTGCAGGCTTCCGCGACCTGCAATTTGTAGCTGCCGAGATCGATGACATTGCCTTCCAGGAACACACTCAGGCCGGCAGCACGGATGACCAGCACGCCGATCTGTGAGGACAGAAGCTGCAAGCCAGCCGTCAGGCTGGTTTGCATGAAGTTCGGCAGTGGCACCATGAAGAGCAGATAGACAAGCGGTACCCAC
>JBATNV010000222.1:0-9329 GCA_049290495.1 Gammaproteobacteria bacterium
TCGCGGCTGAGGCCGCTCCTACCAGCCGCGATTCATCATCCGGCCACACCGTTTGGGATCGCGGCTGAAGCCGCTCCTACCGTTACAATCGCAGGGCGCCGTCGATTTCGAAGCAGCGGCCTGACACGTAGTCATTCTGCAGGATGAATTCCACGGTCTGGGCGATTTCGTCTGGCTCACCCATGCGCTTCAGCGGAATACCTGAGGTCAATTTCTCACGTGCTTCGGGCTTCATGCCCGCGACCATTTCCGTATTGATGAAACCCGGTGCGATAGCTGCGGCGCGGATGCCGTAGCGGGCGAGTTCCTTCGCCCAGGTGACGGTCATCGCGGCCACGCCGGCCTTGGCGGCCGTGTAGTTGCTCTGGCCGGCATTGCCGGCGCGCGAGATGCTCGAGATATTGATGATCACGCCGGGATTGCCCTTGACGATCATGCGTTCAGCCGCCTCGCGGCCGCACAGGAACACGCCGGTGAGGTTCACGTCGATCACGGCCTGCCACTGGGCGAGGCTCATCTTTGACTGCACCTGGCCGTCCTTGAACTTGATCAGCAGCGCATCGCGGGTGATGCCGGCGTTGTTGACCAGCGCGTGCACAGCGCCGCAGCGGCTAACGATGTCGTCAAAGAGTGTGATCACATCGGCTTCTACCGCGACATTGGCGGCAAAGCACTCGACGCGGGCGCCGGCCTGTTTGCAGGCTTCGGCGGTGGTAGCCAGGTCTTCGGCCTTCATGTCGACGAGCGCCAGCACCGGCTGATGCTGGGCCAGGCGCTTCGCCATGGCGGCGCCCAGTCCGCGGGCGGCGCCCGTAATCACGATGGTCTTGTCCTTGAAATTCATCAGCCACTCCCGGCCTGCTTTTGAAGGCAGACATCCTACGGAATTTTTTGTGCACCGCAAGATCCGGGAATGCACGGCCTTGTGCGAAACTGCGCCAGCCAACAAATACGGAGTGAGCAGATGCCGCGCATCAGGAAGGGCTACGCCGAGGGCCGCTGGGGCCAGATCCACTATATGGAGTGCGGCGGCCACGAGGGCAGCACCGGGCACGGCCAGGAGCAAAGCCCTGAACACGGCACTGGGCACGGCGAGCCTGAGCCCTTGCTGCTGCTGCACCAGTCGCCGACCGACAGTGTGCAGTTTGCCCGCGTGATGCGGCCCCTGGCTGTACGGGGCATCCGTGCCATCGCTATCGATCTGCCCGGTTTTGGCGGTTCTGATACGCCTTCCGCGCCACCGACCGTGGCCGACTATGCGCATATCATCCCGGCAGTCCTCGACCAGCTCGGTGTCGCCAGCGCCAGCGTGCTGGGCCATCACACCGGTGCCATTATCGTGACGGAAGCGGCGCTGCAGTTCCCCGGCCGCGTCAAAAAAGTGGTGCTGAACGGGCCGCTGCCGATGAGCGACGAGGAGCGGGCCATGTGGCGGCAGATGCTGGCACGCGAAAAGGACTGGAACCTGCACTGGGACGGCAGCCATCTCACCGAGCTGTGGAATTTCCGCTTCGGTGCGCAACCGGAATGGACCGACCTGGAAGCCTTTCACGCCAACTTCATCCACGGCCTGCTGGCCGGCCGGCACGTGTGGTACGCGCACGATGCAGTCATGAGCTACAAGCACGAAGAAGCCATGCAGCGCCTGCAGCAGCCTTGTCTGATCCTCGCCAATACGGGTGATGCGATCTACAGCTACTCGCAGCGGGCACAGCAGCTTTATCCGCATTTTGCCTATGCCGAGTTGCAAGGCGGCACCATCGATATCATCGATGAGCAGCCGGGGGCATGGAGCGAGATCGTCGCAAACTTCGTGAAGGCCTGAAGTTGGTGATGGATCTTCAGGATGCTGCGAGTGCTCAGATCTGAGCAGATCTGCCCGGAACCATCAGTCGAATGCATTAACGATCGTTCAGAAAGTTTTTTTATTATGTCACCTAGGGGTATTCACTTAGGTGTCTGTTCCTGTACATTCCGTAACCAAGAAGGTCCAAGCCAAACCGGGCGTGAGTCCGGGGCGGAAAGCCGCGAGTCTTGCTCTCCGTACCAACCAAGAAATTGGTGCGAGAGTGGTAATAGGGGAAGACAGTCGGGCCGCCCTTCGAAAACACAAGCAATAGTCTTGTAATTCGAAACCTCTGGAGGAATTCTAGAATGAAGAAAGTATTAGCAGCAATTGCCCTGATCGGCGCAGTCGGCGTCGCCCAGGCAGCCCCGGCCACGCTGACCAGCGTGACCAGCTACAGCAAGAACGGCACCAGCGCTTGGCTAATTGGCGCCAGCACCGCAACTTGGGACGTTAACACTGTTACCGGCGTTGCTACCCAGACCGGCGGCACGTACTCAGGAGAAGTCAGGCTTGGGCCTCCTACACTGCTGTTCAGGCACACCATGGTTGACGGTGTCCTTAGCTCCGGTGCGGCAACGGCTACTGACTGGAAGTGTGTTGAAGGCAACGCGCCTTTCGGTGCACACCTCTGCGGTAATTACTCCTACGGCCCGAACTTTTTTAACGAGACCGTCTATACCCCGACGGCGACCGGCGGCACCGTTGGCCCCTTTGGTGGCGACGACTATTATATAGGCCCGCCGCAGACGCTGGCTAATTCGTACAGCGGCCTGACCCTGAGTGACCTCGGTAGCGGCAACTGGATGCTGAGCAACGCTGTTCCTGGCGTCAGTGGCTATGACTTCGTCTTCAACGTCGCCGTCGTTCCGGTCCCGGCAGCCGTCTGGCTGTTTGGTTCGGCTCTCGGCCTGATGGGCGTAATGCGTCGCCGTTCCGCTGCCTGATCAGCTACTGATCAAGCTACGGCGGTTTCAATAGAAACCGGGAAAACCCCGCCCAGTGCGGGGTTTTTCTTTTGGGTCTCTGCTAGATTCCCGAGCCATGACGACAGTCACAGGCCGGGCTGCACCGGCGACCGGCATACCCTTGGTTCCCGTACTGCTGGCCGTAGCGCTGTGCAGCCTGGTGCTGCTGTTTCGTGACAGCCTCGGGCTGATGGTCGGCAGCTGGTGGTCGTTGAAGCATAGCCACGGCTTCCTGATTCCCTGGCTGGTGATCGCCCTGCTGGTTGTGCGTTCGGGCGCAGGTCTCGACGCTCGCCCCAGTGCCGATATGGGCGCATGGATCGGTCTGCTGCTGCTATTCGCCAGTGCGGCCCTGCTCGTCTTCGGTGAGCTGGCTGCCGTCTATACCCTCAGCCAGTTTGGCTTTGTCGTCGCACTGTGGGGGCTTTTGCTGTCGGCGACGGGTTTTCGCTATCTGCGCCTGCTGTGGCTACCGCTCTTGTGCCTGTTGTTCATGGTGCCCTTGCCACAGTTCCTGTCCAATAACCTGATCGCCTTGCTGCAACTGCTGGCGGCGCAACTCGGTACCTTGCTGATCCGTACGGCCGGCTTCGCCGTGGTGCTTGAAGGCAATCTCGTCGATGTGGGCGTGTATCGGATTCCGGTGGTCGAGGCCTGCAGCAGCGTACTGATCTTTCTGGCCCTGCTGAGCATCGCCTTTCCGGCAGCTGTCCTCTATCGCGGTCGCTGGTGGTGGCGACTCTTGCTGCTGTCATTGGCGCTGCTGATTCCGGTACTGGCCGGCAGCTTGCGTATTGCGACCACTGGCCTGCTGGCGCGCTATCGTGGCGTAGCGGCGGCTGATGGCTTTCTGCAGGCGACTGGTGGAGCGCCGCTCTATCTCACTTGTATCGCCCTGCTGTTGCTGCTGATCTGGTGGCTGGGACGCCGCCTCAAGCAGACCGTTGCCAGCGCATATGGTTTGGCGCTACCGGTACAGTCATCGGGACAGATTCTCTGGTTTGCCCAACCGGGCGCTCCGCTGTGGGCAGCCCTGATCCTGGTAGCCGGTATGACCTTGGTGTCGGGCCTCGTTACCCGGCCAGAATTGAAGTTGCCTGAACGGCAGCGCTTTGCGTTTTTCCCCCGGCAGCTTGGCGACTGGGAAGGACGTACGGCTGCTGTGGATCCGGCGGCGCTGGCATCACTGAAACTCGCTGATCACCTGAGCCTGGTGTACCAGCGGTCCGCAGACCCGATGCCGGTGTCGCTGTGGGTGGCGTGGTACGACGTCCAGGTGTATGGCGCTTCCATACACTCGCCGATGGCCTGCCTGCCTGGCGCGGGCTGGCGTATTGAGACCTTGAGCACTTACAGCGTACCGGTTGCCACCAGGGGCGATACGCTATTGCGCGTGAACCGGGCGATCATCGCCCTTGGCACCGAGCGTCAGCTCGTCTACTACTGGTTTGCACAGCGCGGCCGCGAGTTGACCAATGAATACCTGCTGAAGTGGTACATCTTCCAGGATGGATTGCTGATGCAACGTAGCGACGGTGCGCTGATTCGCCTGAGTACACCCCTCCCGGATGTAGCTGACATATCAGAAGCAGATGCGCGCCTGACCGCCCTGGTGCAGGCCATCACGCCCGTGCTCGGGGATTATGTGCCTGGTGCTGAAGCCCGCCCGCGAAGCCGCTTGCTGAACAAGCCGTAACATCACCGCGCTGCCAGACCCGGCAGAATGCCTTGCCCCTGCAGGAGAAGACTGTGATTTTGACGCGAACGATAGTTGCCGCTGCCATAGTTGGTCTGCTCGTCGCCTGCGCCTCTCCGGAGGAAAAGGCTGCGGCCTATGTTGCCAGGGCACAGCAACTCTACGATGCCGGCGACTATGAGCAGGCTGCTCTGGAAGTGCGAAACGCGGCGCAGGTCGAGCCCAAGAACGGCAAAGCCCGCTATCTGCTGGCACTTCTTGCCGAGCAAAAAGAAGACTACAAGGGGATGTTTAATCATTTGCTCGTGGCCGTGGATGCTGATCCCTCCAATATCGAGGCGCGGCTCAAGCTCGCTATGGTTTTTGTGGCGATCGGAGACTGGGTGAGCGTAACCGAGCAGAGTCAGGCGCTGCTCAAGTTGGTACCTGAAGATCCGCGTGTGATCGTGCTTCAGGCGCGTGTCGATCTGCAGAATGGCAATCTCAGTGCCGGCCGTGCCGGCCTTGAAAAGGCAATCGAGCTTGACCCTGTCAGTATTGATCCAGTGCTGGTACTGGGTACGTTGGAGGGTGCGGATGATCTTGACCGGGGTCTGGTGGTTCTGGATGCAGGGATTGCACGGATGCCGGTTGAGAAATCCAGGCGGCTGCGTGAACAACGCATCCTCCTTCTCGCCAGCAAGAATCGCATCAAGGAGGTTGAAGAAGGATTGCGGGCCCTGACTAAAGATTTTCCGGACAACAGTAACTATCCGGATCAGTTGGCAAGGATGCTCGCGGCTCAGGGTCGCCCCGACGATGCTGACAAGGTGTATCAGCAACTAATTGAGATTGATCCGGAGGATGCAGTGCGTCGCTCTGCATACGTTGGCTTTTTGGTTCGGCAACAACAGAGGGAGAAGGCTGAAGAATTCCTGCTGGCGTCCATTGCGGCTCTTCCGGATATCGATGCGCTGCGTCTGGCGCTGGGCAATCTGTACGAGGGCAATGATCAGTTCGATGATGCAAAGGCGGCGTATCAGGATTTGGCGGCACGTAGTCCGAAGAGCGTCGATGGCGTCAAGGGCCGTATCCGTATCGCTGTGATTGAGTCCACAGCCGGGAATGGTGCAGCGGCGATGAAAGTTGTCGATGCGCTGCTGATTGATATTCCCGATGAGCCAACGGCATTACTCCTGCGCGCCGGATCCAGGCTGCAGGGTGGTAATGTCGATGAGGCAATTGCCGATCTGCGTGTTGTCACGCGCAAGGAACCGGAAAATGTCACGGCAATGTTGATGCTGGCCGAAGCGCACAAGAGCAAGAATGAGCTGGCTGTCGCAAAGGACCTTTATCGCCAGGTGCTGAATATCCAGCCGGATTCTGCGGTGGCGCTCCGGGAACTGGTCAATCTGTACGTGGCCGGTCAGGAATATACCGAAGCCGAACAGATGTTGACTGACCGTGTCAAGCGGCAGCCCGACGATGTGCTGGCTTCGCGTGCGCTGGTCGATCTGCTGCTCAGCCAGGGCAAGAAGGACCAGGCAGCAGCCGAGGCGCAGCGCATGGCGGCGCTGCCCAGCCAGGGTGGGCTAGGCGAGTTGTCGATGGGCCGCGTGCTGGCTGAACAGCAGGATTACGATGCGGCAGCTGAGGCATTTCGCAAGTCGATGGCAGCCGGGGGTGGCAACGATCCGCTGGCCATCGAGGGCCTCGTGCGTGCGCTCAATGCAGCGGGCAAGCGCCAGGAGGCCCTGGCGCTGCTGAAGCAGTTGAAGGCCGGCACGGGCGAGGACAACGCCGCATTCAGCGATCTGTTGCTCGCCGACATCTATGGTCAAAGCGGTGACCGGGCTGAAGCGGTGAAGGCCCTGGAGTCGGCGATCAAGGCCCGGCCGGAAATTGCCGATGGCTACCTGCAGCTTGCCCGGCTTTATGCCGATGATCCGGCTGCACAGATCAAGATCTACCAGCGTGGGATGACGGCACTGCCCGGCAATGCCTATATAGGCCTGCCGCTGGCCGTCGCATTGGAGGAGGCCGGCCAGTACGAGGCCATGATCACTTCGCTGGAGTCCCTGCATAAGGCCAACCCGGCGATCCCGCAGGTGACCAATAACCTGGCCATGGCGATCCTCGACCATCGCAGCGATGCGGCGAGTTATCAGCGGGCCTCTGAGCTGGCGCGAAAGCTCGAGTCCTCGAATGATCCGCTGATGCTCGACACGGTCGGCTGGTCCTACTACCGGGCCGGTGAATTTGCCCAGGCGGCGAGCGTGCTCGAACGCGTAGTCGCCAAGGATGACCGGGTGCCGGTGTATCACTATCACCTCGGCATGGCCTATCTGGCCATGGGTAACCAGGTCGGTGCCCAGCAGCAGCTGGAGAAGGCCGTTACCGGTGATGCGCAATACGTGGGCATCGACGAAGCTCGGGCTGCCTTGGCCAAACTCGGCAAGCCCGCGCCGGGCAAAACAGCTGCCGCGACGCCATGAATCTGAGAACCGTCCGGCAGAGCGCGGCGCGCTGATTATGGATAATTCCGCCCGGTACCCCGTAGCACTGCTGGTCTGAGACTCCCATGAATGAAGCCTCTGAAAACCTGAGCCAGTCCCAGGCGTCGCCAGCCAGTGCCGTGCCGGCCTGGATTCTCAATGTCGCGATCATTGCGGTCGTCGCCATCTGCCTGCTGCTGATCTACGACGATGCCATCGGCTGGATGCTCAAGCGCTGGCAGGCGGACGAATACAACCACGCCTACATGATTCCTTTCCTCGCCGTTTACCTGTTCTGGTTGCGGGCGAAGGAACTGCAGACGCTGAATCCTGTGGGCTCATGGCTGGGCCTGGCGGTGATTGCATTCGGGCTGCTTCTGCAGTTGCTGGGCGCCTTCAGTGCGATTTTCGAGATCGCGCAGTACGGCCTGGTGGTCTCCATCTGGGGCGTCGTCATTGCAGCGGCTGGTCTGCGCAGCCTGCGCCTGCTGTGGGTGCCGCTTTTCTATCTGTTATTCATGGTGCCGCTGCCGAACTTTTTGCAAACGAGCCTGACGGCCGGCTTGCAGCTCCTGTCCTCGGAAATCGGTGTGGCGGTGATTCGTGCTGCCGGCCTGAGTGTGTTCCTGGAAGGCAATGTCATCGATCTGGGCAGCTATCAACTGCAGGTGGCGGAAGCCTGCAGCGGCATGCGCTACCTGTTCCCGTTGATGAGTTTCGGTTTTCTGTGTGCCGTGCTGATGCGTGGCCGCTGGTGGCAGCGGGCCATCCTGTTCATCTCGACGATTCCGATCACGATCCTGATGAACAGCTTGCGGATCGGCATCATCGGCATCCTCGTCAACTACTACGGTATCGCGCAGGCCGAAGGCTTTCTGCATGACTTCGAGGGCTGGGTCATCTTCATGAGCTGCGTGGTGATCCTGTTTGCCGAGATCTGGATCTTCGCGCGCATGGAGAAGCAGAAGTTCCTGCAGATCTTTGGCCTGGATATTCCGGCGCTGCCTGATCTCACCGGTCTCATCATCAGCACGAAGCCCAACCGGCAGGTGCTGGCTGGCACGGCGCTGCTCGTCGTTGCCGCAATCCTGGCACTGACGGTCTCACGGCCACCGATGAAGATCCCGGTGCACGCACCGATGCAGACCTTCCCCATGCAGATCGGTGACTGGGAAGGGCGCGATGTTGCCGTCGACCAGGCCTCGCTCGATACCTTGCAGTTGTCTGACATGGTGTCCTCGGTCTATATGCGCCGTGCCGAAAGCATACCGGTCGGCTTGTGGATCGCTTACTACGATAGCCAGACGCAGGGCAACTCTGTGCATTCGCCGCGCGCCTGTCTGCCGGGCGGTGGCTGGCAGATTGAGTCGCTCGATGACTATACGGTGCCTGATGTTGGGCCCGATGGCGGTTCGCTGCGCGTTAACCGTGCGGTGATTGCGATGGGCGAGCAGCGCCAGCTGGTTTACTACTGGTTTGCACAGCGCGGCCGGAACATCACCAATGAATTTGCCGCCAAGTGGTACATCTTCAGGGATGGTCTGCTCATGAACCGCTCCGACGGCGCGCTGGTGCGTGTCACCACCTATGTGGGCGATGCGGCGCAGTTGCCGGAGGCTGATGCCCGGCTGCAGGCTTTCATACACGATATCGATCCCAAGCTGAGTTACTTCATTCCTGGCGAGTCGGTGCCGTTCAAGACGACAACCTCTGCGATCGATCTGCAATGACCCGACCGCTCGTGCATCTCATCGCCGCGGCGCGCCCGAACTTCATGAAGGTGGCGCCGCTCTGGCACGCGCTGGTCGCTGAGGGCAGTTATGAGCCAAGGCTGGTGCACACCGGCCAGCACTACGATGCGAATATGTCCGATGCCTTTTTCCGCGATCTGCGCCTGCCTGAGCCGCATCATCACCTGGGTGTGGGCAGCGGCAGTCACGCCGAACAGACCGCGCGCGTGATGCTGAGTTATGAGCCGGTCGTGGTGAAGGAACGGCCCGCCTGGGTCATCGTGGCTGGCGACGTGAATTCGACGGCGGCGGTGGCGATGGTCTGCGCGAAACTCGGTATCCGCCTCGTGCATCTGGAAGCGGGCCTGCGCAGTTTGGACCGGACCATGCCCGAAGAGCTCAATCGCCTGGTCACCGACGTGCTGGCCGATCTGCTCTGGACGCCCTCGCCGGACGGCGATGAGAACTTGCGCAACGAGGGCATCCCTGAATCGCGCATTGAGCGCGTCGGCAACATCATGCTCGACTCCTACGAGCTGCTGCGCGGACAGATCGAGGCCGATGGCACGGTGAGTCGGCTGGGTCTCAAGCCTAAGGGCTATGCCGTCGTAACTT
>JBATNV010000223.1:0-1680 GCA_049290495.1 Gammaproteobacteria bacterium
GGCGGCGCACCGCTGACTTACTGTGGTAGCCCGACAGACGGTGGACCCTGGGCTGGCTGCGATCCACAGCGCTACAACGTTGACGGTGCCGTCGACCGGATGCTGGCAAACAACATCAGCCGTCTCGTCGTCGTGGATACCACCACCAGTGGCGTGCGCTTCTGGAAAACCTTCGAAACGCTCAGCGAGACCCGCAAGGTCGTCAACGGCTATAACGCTGTACATGGCACCAACGTGAGCGTTGAATGGGTAAATGATCCAACCAACCTGATGACGGACTCCTACCCGACGGCTCCGGCAAACTGGACCTCCTCACTCGGCGCACCCCTCACTGATGCGGTGGTACCAATGGCGGGTCGGCCCAACCCGTTTACCGAAGACCCGGCTCTGGCCTGGATCCAGGTGGTGGGCATTGCCAGAGCCATCAACCGTAATGTTCCACTGAACGAAACTGCGGTTGTATTGATGAATCATCACGTCGGGGCAGACAAGCAGTGGTTCGACCCCAAGATTGATGACACCGTGGCACTCAACCAGAAGATCCGGCAGTCGCTGCGCACGATATTTCCACAGATCGCTGAGCAGAACATCGTGGGAGCATGGTTTGGACGTTCGGCCCTCAACCCGAATATCATCCCGAAGCCACCGACCTTCTCGCAAATGGAGCGCACGCGCGCCATGCGCGGTGAAAACCTTGGAGAGGCCTGGTTATACGAGACCCACGAAGCGCTGCCGACCGGCCTGGACGGCTATCTGTACTGGGATGCGCTGGAGGAACTGAAGAACCGCGGCGTGAAGCACATCATCATCGCGTTTCCGCAGATCATGTCTGAATCGGTACTCAGTTTGGTCGAGATTCCCAACCAGATCGCCAAGGAAATCGGCTACAAGAACTGGCTGTACTGGAACAGCAAGGACTACAACACCTACCCGGGCGTTGGGCACCCCTTTGCTGCCTACTGGGGTAACTGGGCAAATACGCAGTGCAAGGTTCCCGGCGGCACCACCACCGAAGGTTGTTGCTTTGTGATGGGCGGATGTCCGGCGACCACCCAGCCCTATCCACCGCTGCGTCAGTCCTCCGCCACCGCAGCCATCAGCGTCCTTGATCCGAATCTCGCATTTGCCGTGTCGGAGTATGGCCACCTGGGCTATGACCCGGCCCAGGGCGCACCGGATGTGAACACCCCGGTGCAAAACCAGTACACCGGCAGCTGGGCGCTGTGGACACCGCCGAGCGACAGCCCACTGGTGGGTGCTTACCTGGGCGCCAAGGTCTGGCAGAAAATCATGACACCTTAGGGATTCAGACGCTTCAGACTGCGGACATCAGAAAAATCCCGGGTCATTTACGGCCCGGGACTTTTTTTTGCTGACAGATTCGGGAAGGCGACCGGCTGGAAGACCGGAGCGTGTCTACTTCTTCCTGGGCAGATAAAGATCCACCAGCGTGCCTTCAAAGGCCTCGGCCGCGAAGGCGACGGTTTCAGACAGGGTCGGGTGCGGATGGATCGTCAGTCCGATGTCGGCCGCATCACAGCCCATCTCAATGGCCAGCGCGACCTCGGAAATGAGATCCCCGGCATTCGGACCGACGATGCCGGCACCGATCACGCGGCGCGTCTTTGTGTCAAAGAGCAGCTTGGTCATGCCCTCGTCGCGATTGAGACCAAGCGCCCG
>JBATNV010000224.1:0-1617 GCA_049290495.1 Gammaproteobacteria bacterium
GGTATAGAGGGGGAGGAGGCTGAGGCTGGCTCAGTGAATCCCAAGGAATTGTCTCAAACCGCACAGGCGGTTTGAGATTTGCTCGAAATACTCACTCATGGTGACTGAAATCGGCCTGCCGTAAACCAATCAGGCAAACTGCGAAGACGATATATCGCGGGTCGCCCACGAACGGCGCCGCACTGGATGGATGATTCCCGCCAAGGGCGCTTTGCCAGTATTGCCGCCGAGGTCCCTTCGCTGTGCGAAGGACCCCCGGTCAGCCGCTTCTTCGCTAGTGTAGATCGACGTCCGTGCTATGTGTCTTGCCATCCGGCGTCGCGATGAGCAGTACCAGTACCGCCTTGCCGTTCTTCACGGCAGGTATGGCTGAGTAGACCGTACCCTTTTCCTTGGCCGACGCACTCGTCACCAGGTCCGCAAGGCTTGCCTTGGTCTGTTGCATCAGGGTCAACTGCATGGCAGAGCGCGTCAGATGCTCTTTGTCTGCGAAGACCTCGGTCTCAGGTTTCCAGACTGCTGCAATTGGCTCCCCCTTGAGCTCGATCAGCGTGTTGTGTTCCGCGTCGGCCGTCCGGCCACTCTTGGCCGCGTACACGCTCAACCAGAGCTTCCCGTCTTCGTATTCGAATTTCGCGGAGATCGCGCTGCCATTGGTCTTCTCGACCTGACGGATGGCTTCAACCAAAGTGTGCTTGCTTGTTGCGAGGCGACTGGTCGTCGCCGCATCGCCGGCATCCGCGCCAACGGCGGCCAACGGCAGGCCGATGGCAAGGATTGTGGAGAGTGCCAGACTGCGAATCATGATGTTTGTACCCTGTATAGTTCGTATGAAGAGTGAACGCGTCAACTTCCGTGCTTTGAATTCGTCAGGTTGAGTGCTTCGCGGAGCGTCTTGGCGAGCTTGCCTGCATCGTCATTGGCCCAGAAGTGCATGAAATAGAGCCGCGGCGTCTCGTCGATCATATGGCTGTGCAACGCGGTCACCTCGATGCCCTGACGGCGAAGAAGCCCGAGCACCGGCTGAACCTCCGTGCCCAACAGCACGAAATCGCCAGTAACCGCGGCCTTGCCCGCGCCCGTGGGCTGGAAATTGATGGCCGTCGCAGTCCCCATCGAGACAGGCAGCTCCATGCCGCCCTCCTTGAGCACCTCTGATCGCGGCACGTTGAACTGGTAGACACCCCCATTCGGTGTGCCCTTGAATCCCAGGGTCGCATCGAGTGCTGCCGTGTCCAGGTCGATCGCCGGCGGGGTTGCGGGCGGCGCAGCAGGTGCAGGAACTTTCGTCAGCTGCAGCGCCTGCCTTACGGTCGCAGCCAGCGCTTCGGGCCGACCATGAGCGCCGACGTGCATGTACCACACCGGTATCGATCCGCGCAGCAGGTGATTGTGGATGGCGGTGATCTCGAAGCCGCCTTCCAGCAGGCTCTTCATGACGGGGCTGATCTCGGTGTCGGTCAGCACCAGATCTCCCATCGCCATGGCCTGCTCGCCCATGGGCAACATGGCGATCCAGCCGCCGAGTGCAAAGCTCGGCTTGATCGTCACTCCGTCCACGACGACGGTCAGATCCGAGCGGGGAAATCCGTAGCGATGAACACCTGCGGCCTGCAC
>JBATNV010000225.1:0-1555 GCA_049290495.1 Gammaproteobacteria bacterium
AACGCCGTGGCAAGGAGTTTGCGCAGGGCCTGGCGATTACGGCATCGAAAGGCGAGATCCTGGTGTTCTCGGATGCCGGCACGGATCTGCCGGCCGGGAGCATTCGCGTGCTGGTCGAGGACCTGGCAGATCCCTCCGTTGGTGCGGTGTCCAGTGAGGACCGGTTTATCAGCGCCGACGGCGGCGTGGTTGGTGAAGGCGCCTATGTGAAGTACGAGATGTGGTTGCGCCGGCTCGAATCCGGGCGGGCGGGGCTGGTCGGATTGAGTGGTTCGTTCTTTGCCATCCGCCGTTCGATTCTCGGCAGCTGGGATGCAAATATTCCCAGCGACTTCGCCTGTGCGCTGTATGCGGTCCGCGCGGGGACCCGCGCGATTTCCGATCCACGCATGGTCGGGATCTATAGCGACATCAAGGATCCAGGCAAGGAGTACACGCGCAAGATCCGTACGGCGGTGCGTGGCATGACGGCCATGGCACGCCTGAGCGAGGTGCTTAATCCGTTTCGCTACGGCTGGTTCTCATTCCAGGTGTGGGGGCACAAGCTCATGCGCTGGCTGGTGCCCTGGTGCATGTTGCTGCTGTTGCTGAGCTCGGCCTGGCTTGCACCGCAAAGCCGGTTTTACGCTATCGCACTTGCCGTGCAGCTGCTCGGCTATGGCCTGGTTGCGATCTGTCACTGGATCCCCGGATTGCAGCGTTTCGTTTTGCTGCGCCTTGGCTACTTCTTTGTGCAGGTAAATTTTGCGCTGGCCGCAGCCGGTATCGCCTTTTTGTGTGGCCGCCGGATCGTGGTCTGGGAGCCTTCTGCGCGGTGAGTTCCGGCACGCTGACCGTTGCGACGACGCAGGCGCCGCCCGGCGACTGGGATGCCTATGTCACAGCCCACAAGGATGCGAGTGCCTGGCAGCTGGCAGCGGCAGTGGGTATCGGCGGGCAATGCTTTGGCCTGCGCAGTTTCTTTCTCAGCGCGCGTGATGCTGACGGGCGGCTGTGCGGCGTCTTGCCAGTCGTCGAGCAGCGGCTCGTGCCCTGGACGCGCTGTCTGGTATCGCTGCCGTTCTGTACCTACGGCGGTGCGCTTGCCGATGATGACGCAGCGCTGGCAGCGCTTCTGCACGGCGCTGAGGAACTTGCTGGCACACGCGGTGCGGAGCGCATCATGCTGCGTCATTCGCGGCCGATGCCGTCGATCAGCTGGGCGCAGAGCCTCGACAAGGTGTCGATGGTTCTCGAGCTGCCGGACAGCCTGGAGGGACTGCAGAAGAAGCTCGGTTCCAAGCTGCGCTCGCAGATCCGGCGCGCAGAGCGTGAGAACCCGGAAGTGCGGATTGGTGGCGCGGAGTTGCTGGCGGACTTTTACCCTGTGTTCTGCAGTGTCATGCGCGACCTCGGCACGCCAGTCTATCCGCTGCGTTTCTTCGCGGCCGTCTGTACGGCATTGCAGTCACGCGTGTCGGTTGTGGTGGTCTACCTCGGTGGCGAGCCAGTGGCCGGAGCGATCCTCGTGCAGTGGCGCGATGGCATGGAGGTGCCGTGGGCTGCAACGCTGGGT
>JBATNV010000226.1:0-5588 GCA_049290495.1 Gammaproteobacteria bacterium
GAACTGCGCGGACCGCCAGCATCGCAGCTGGCCAGCACGAAAGCGCCAGCCAGCAACACCATCGGCTTCAGCCAGCGATGCTCGCTAGATGAGCCAGTCATACAGAGTCAGCACGGCAATCACGGGACACCAGATCATCCACAGCGTGCGCATCACCAGGCTACGCGCCCCACGAATCCGGTCCAGCGCCTCAGCGACATTGCCGACATCCAGGACCATACGGCCGGATGCCGCAAGACCAACCCGCGCGACGACCTCATTGGTACTTTCGGCAAATGGCAGCGTCACGTCGTGTGCGGCGTTCCGCCAGCCCCACATCGCTTCCTCAAAATTTCCAGCCAGCACATAGCCGATCGCCAGCAGTCGCGACGGAATCCAGGCCAGTACGCCATGCAGCGTGCGCACCGCCTCACCCATCGCCGCAGGCGCCTCACCGACCATGGTGTCGCTGGCACCCCTGCCAGCTGCCCGCAGCTCGACCCGATGCCGCATCAGGTCAACCACGCGAAATGCCCAGGCACCGGTCGGGCCCAGCAACAGGAACCAGAAAATGACGCCGAACATGCGATTGTTGGCCTGCGTATAGATCGCACGCTCCACCGCTTCGTTGCAGGCGCTGTGTGATTCGGGCGGCGAGCGCTCCAGCAGCTCTTCCGCCACCTGGCGCTGCGTTTCTGCGTCGCCGGCTTCCAGTGCGACCAGGTAGTCCTCCACTTCGTCATCGAGATCACGCGGACCGAGCGAGAACAGCAGCACGACGACCGCAAACAGGAAGTACGGAATCCGCAGCAGCTCATCCCACAAGAGCAGCGAGGCAGCGGCGACCGGCACCACCAGCACCAGTGTCAGCAACAGCGTCAGGCTGACAGCCAGCCAGCTGCGCGCCTTGCGCAGTCGACGCAGATGGCGGTCGAACAGCGGGTCCAGCCAGTGGAACTCACGCAGATGAAACAGGTGCGTGAGCATCCGCTCGGTGGCAAGGCCCAGCAATAGCGCTAGAAAATTCATGGCATCAGTTTACCCGCGGCGGGCAAGCAAGGTTTCCAGACGAAGCCAGTCGAAGGCGGGACCGGGATCGGTCTTGCGTCCCGGTGCGATATCGCTGTGGCCGACGATCGGCGCGCTGGCCAGCGATGGAATCCCGCGACGCAATGCCTTTATGGTCGCACAGAGGCGCTGGTACTGGGCAGTCGCATAGGGTTGATCGTCAGTACCTTCCAGCTCGATGCCGACCGAGTAATCATTGCAGCTGTCGCGACCGGCGAAGCGCGAACGCCCCGCATGCCAGGCGCGACGAGCCAGCGGGACATACTGGATCGTTTCGCCATCGCGACGGATCAGCAGATGGCTGGAGACACGCAGGCCTGCGAGCTCACCGAAGGCCGGATGCGCAGCGGGATCAAGCGTATTGCAGAACAGGCGGTCGATCCACGGCCCGCCGAATTCGCCCGGCGGCAGGGAGATGCCATGTACGACGATGAGCTCCGGCACGACACCGGGCGGGCGCGCATCGCAGTTGGGCGACGCGAGCTGCGTCGCGCCGCGCAGCAGGCCGGTGGCTACATCAACACGCAGGACTGGCCGACGCTTGCGCACCTGCTTTGCCTTGCGAATCGGTGATAATCGCGCCATGCAGCGTCCCCGTATTTATTCACCCGAAGCCCTGCGGACCGGTGCCACGCAGCTGCTTTCCGAGTCTGCCACCACCCACCTTACGCGCGTGCTGCGGCTGACTGCCGGCGATCCTATCACCCTGTTCGACGGCACCGGCATGGACTATGCGGCAACGATCGTGGCGCCAGCCCGCAAGGGCGTGACCGTTTTAATCGGCAAGGGACAGCCGGTTGACCACGAATCAGCCCTGCAGCTCTGCCTGCTGCAGGGCGTTTCGCGCGGTCCGCGCATGGACCTGGTGGTACAGAAGGCCACCGAACTCGGCGTCAGCCTGATCCAGCCGGTGCTCGCCGAACGCAGCGTAGTGCGGCTCGACAAGGAACGCAGTACTGCGCGGCTCCAGCACTGGCAGAACATCGTGATCAGCGCCTGCGAACAGTGCGGGCGATCGATCGTTCCTGAAGTTCGCGAGCCGATGGAACTTGCTGCGGCACTCGCCAGCCTCGAGCCGGGGACGACCGGCCTGATGCTCGACCCTGACGGCGACACCAGTCTGGCTGGCCTGCCAGCCGATTGCCGACGCATCGCGCTTGCGATCGGGCCTGAAGGTGGCTTCACTGAAAACGAGCGCATCACGATGATGCAGGCCGGCTTTGGCCGGCTGCGGCTCGGGCCGCGCATCCTGCGCACCGAAACGGCACCGCTGGCTGCGCTCAGCATCCTGCAATATGCACGCGGCGATCTGGGCGCAGGGAGCAGCTGAGATCAGGACAGCGGGACGAGTCCCGGCTTCGCGGCTTCTTCCAGCATGTCTTCGATCACTTCGAGATCGGGGATCAACGGGTACTCGTTGATCATGCGGATCTGGCAGATCACCGGCCCGTAGTCCGGCCACGGATAACTGACTGCCGGCTGGATCACTTCACGATTCACCCGCACCAGCTGCGGAAAGCCCTCGGTGAGCACACCGAAGTGACCGGCCGACAGGCGTCCGGTAATCGAGGCGATGATCGCCACGCGTGTGCGGCCACCGACCTGGCCAGGCGTCAGGCCGGCGAGTTCTTCAAAAGAGATCACCGGTATGTGTTTGCCGTTCCAGCTGATCATGCCGCGCAGCCAGTCCGGGTGTGGCGCATCGCTGGCCTGCAACGGTGCATAGCGGATCACTTCAGAAATACAGGCTCTGGGCAGGATCAGCCGCTTCTGGTTCAGCGGCACCAGCAGGCTGTAGATTTCATCGTTCGCGCTGCTCATCGTATGCGCACTCAGACCGACGCCAGTTGCTGCTGGACGGCTTCCATCAGCTCACGTTCGTGATAGGGCTTGCCCAGGTAATCGTTTACGCCGATCTCGATGGCGCGGGCGCGATGCTTCTCGCTGACGCGCGAGGTGACCATGATGATCGGCACATTCACGGTATCGGCATTGTTGCGCACGTGGCGTGCGAACTCGTAGCCGTCCATGCGCGGCATCTCGACATCGAGCAGGATGATGTCCGGACGGTGGTCTTGCAGCACGCTCACCGCCTCGACGCCGTCCTTTGCCGTCAGCACGCGGAAACCGTTGCGCTCGAGCAGGCGCTGCGTCACGCGGCGCATGGTGATCGAGTCGTCGACGACGAGCGCCAGTGGCTGGGCAGACTCGGGCGCGACGACCGGCGCCGGCATGTCGGGCGCCGGTCGTGCCGAACGCACCAGCGCGCCGACGTCGAGAATAACCACGATTCGCCCATCGCCGAGGATCGTCGCACCGGATACGCCGCGGATTGTGGCCAGCTGTGCGCCGACCGGTTTGACCACGATCTCGCGGCTGTCAAGCATCTCGTCGGTGATCAGCGCCGTTGAATTGTCGCCCGCACGGACCAGGATGATCGAGATCCGGTCCTGCTCATCGGGCAGGCGCGACGGACCCAGACCGAGGAACTGGCCAAGATGGCGGAAGTAGTAACGCTGCCCGGCATAGTCGATAGCCGGCTCGGCCTGGTGCATACGCTCGTTGAACTCGCTGCGGCCGATGCGGATGATGCCCTCGACCGTCGGCAGCGGCAGCGCATAGAGCTCGGCTCCGGTGCGCACGATCAGCGCCTGGGTCACGGCCAGCGTGAAGGGCAGGCGTAGGGTGAAAGTGGTGCCGAGTCCGCGCCGCGAACTGATCGACAGCGTACCGCCCAGCTTCGCGACCTGGTTTGCGACCACGTCCATGCCGATGCCGCGGCCAGCGGCCTGGGTAAGCTGGTCAGCTGTACTGAAGCCCGAGCGCAGGATGAACTGCATGGCTTCTTCGTCAGTCAGCGGGGTGTCGCTGCTGACGAAACCGAGATCGATAGCCTTGCGGCGAATCGCTGCGATATCGAGACCGCGGCCGTCGTCGGCGATATCGATAACGACCTCGGCACCTTCGCGCCGGATCGCAATCCGGATGGCACCGGCAGCCGGCTTGCCGAGAATCTCGCGCTCGGTCGGTGATTCCATGCCATGAATCACGGCATTGCGCAGCATGTGCTCGAAGGGCGGGAGCATTTTCTCCAGCACTTGTCGATCGAGGTCACCACTACCGGCAATGCTCAGCTCGGCAAGCTTGCCCTGTTCCTTGGCGGTCTGCCGCACGAGGCGCGCCAGCCGCGAACCGTGCTGATCGAAGGGCACCATACGCGTACGCATGAGGCCGTCCTGCAACTCGGTGGTGGTTCGGGCCTGCTGTACCAGCAGCCCCTCCGCATCAGCACTGACGTTCTGCAACAGGTCCTTGATGCTGCTGACGTCGTTGGCAGTCTCAGCCAGCGCGCGTGACAGCTGCTGGATCGTCGAGTACCGGTCGAGCTCCAGCGGATCGAAGCCGGTCTCGCGCTCGGCTTCGGCCTGGTGCCGATACAGTATCTGCGCCTCGGTTTCGATCTCGAGCTTGCGCAGCTGATCACGCAGCCGCACCACCGTCTGGTTAAGTTCCTCGAGGTTGAACTGGAGCTGCGCCTGCTGCTGGGTCAGACGCGCATTCGCAATGCTGATTTCGCCAGCGCCATTGAGCAACTGCTCGAGCAGACCGGAATCAACGCGGGCGAAATCCCTGGGCTCGACGGTACGCGGCGACGACACCGGCTGCCGTCGCAGTGGCGGCTCGGCAATCGGCTGACGTACAGGTGGTGCTTCAAGCTCCCGGGCCAGTTCACCGAGCCGTTCCAGTGCCGGCGGTGGCACGAGTGGGCCAGCGAAGACATCTGCGGCTGTTACACCGACTGATACTTCTTCATCGGCCAGCAGCTCTTCATCAGGCGAAGCATCCTGCTCCGCCAAAGCGTCTTCCTCAGCCAGGGCCTGCTCGTCAGGCGACAACTCCCCGTCAATCGCCACGGCCGCATCGGCCGACAATTCCGCCGCAGTCGGCGCTGCTTCTGCAGCAGGCGATTCTTCAGCCGGCAGCAGTTCAAAGTGCAGCCCGGTCCCGGCCTCATCAGCCAGTACCTCATTGAGATCGGCTTCCAGATCGAAGTCGAGTGGCGCGCCGAAATCGACGGCCGGCTGCTGATCTGACGCCAGCTGTTCTTCCTCAGCCAGGGCTGCTTCGACGACCGCATCTGCTTCGACCGGCAACGCTGCCTCGACGAGCTGATCTTCCCCGGCGTGCAACTCTTCCTCGACGAACTGCTCCGGAAGTCCGGTTTCCGGTAGCGCGAGAACCGGCGCTTCGACTGGCTGTACCGCCGACACATCGTCGGCAAACTCGCCACGCAGCGCCGCCGCCAGCCGGGCCATGAGCGTCGCTGGTGCCGCAGTGACGGCACCAGCCGGTATCGCATCGCGCAGCGCATGGAGTTCGTCGAAGGCCGTGCGGACCAGCGCCGAGGTCGCATCGTTATTTGGCAACAGGCCATCGCTGACCCTGGCCAGCAGGGTTTCGAGCTCATGGCTGAGATCGCCCATGGCAAACAGCCCAGCCATGCGCGCGCCGCCCTTGAGCGTATGCAGACCGCGCTGCAG
>JBATNV010000227.1:0-2785 GCA_049290495.1 Gammaproteobacteria bacterium
ATTCACGGCGTGGAAGGCGTGCGTTTCTATACGCAGCTAAAGACCATCACCTCGCGCTGGCCCCGCGGCCATGACTTCGGCGCTGGCAGCCTGGACATGCCCACCCTCTGATCGCCTACTGAAGGCAGGAGTATTCGCATGCTGATCGGTGTGCCGACCGAAATAAAACAGGACGAGCATCGTGTCGGCCTGACGCCAACCAGCGTGCGCGAGCTAGTGCATCACGGGCACCAGGTGCTGGTGCAAAGCAACGCCGGCGCCGGTATCGGCATGTCAGATGAAGACTACGCGCGGGCCGGCGCGAGCATTGCAACGACGGCTGCCGATATCTACGCGCGTGCGGCGATGATCGTCAAGGTCAAGGAGTTGCAGGCTGTTGAGTTCCCGCTGCTGCGCGCCGGACAGCTGCTGTTCACCTACCTGCATCTGGCGCCTGATGCAGGGCAGACCCGGATGTTGCTGGACTCAGGTGTTGTCGCGATCGCTTACGAGACCGTGACGGGCCCGAATCACAGCCTGCCGCTGCTGTCGCCGATGAGCGAGGTGGCCGGACGCATGGCGGTGCAGGCCGGCGCGCATTGCCTGGAACGCGAAGCCGGCGGACCCGGCATCCTGCTCGGTGGGGTGCCCGGCGTGGAGTCGGCGAAGGTGGTTGTGCTTGGCGGCGGCGTGGTCGGTACTAATGCGATTCGCGTGGCGATAGGTATGGAAGCGCAGGTCAGCGTGATCGACCGTTCGCTGCCGCGTCTCAAGGAACTCGACTTTCAGTTCGGCGGCCGCGTCAACACCGTCTACTCGACGGTGGATAGTATCGAGCACTATGTATCCGCGGCCGATCTGGTGATCGGTGCCGTACTGGTGCCCGGCGCTGCGGCACCGCGACTGGTGAGTCGTGCCATGGTGCGTGCGATGCGTAATCGTTCGGTGGTCGTCGATGTGGCGATCGACCAGGGCGGCTGTTTTGAAACCAGCCGGCCGACGACTCATTCGCAACCCACCTATGTCGAGGAAGGCGTGGTTCATTACTGTGTGACGAACATGCCAGGTGCTGTGGCGCGCACCTCGACCTTTGCGCTGAACAACGCGACGCTGCCTTATGTGCTGGCACTGGCCAATAAGGGTTATCGTCAGGCGCTGCTCGATGATCCCGGTCTGCTCGACGGCCTGAATATTCACGAGGGCAGGGTCTGCTGTGCTGCGGTTGCCGAAGCGCGAGGGCTTGAATACGTCGATCCGCGCCGCGTGCTTATGCAGTCGTAGGAGCGCCTTTAGGCGCGATGTTCAGGCGGGAGGAATCGCGGCTGAAGCCGCTCCCACAGGCATCGCGCTCCTACGACCAGGCGTAGAAGTGCGCGGCGTAGCCAGCTGGAAACAGGGAAGTGCCGCGCGGCAGTTCGACAAAACCCGCTGTGCCGCCGAGCGCCGCAAAATCACCGGAGGTATTGGTCTGCTTCGGTCGTGCGAGACAGCGCCCGTCGGCGGTGTACTCAAGTGTCACTGGCAGGAAGCAGCTGAGATCCGGCTCAAAGCGCACTTCTTCCGCCAGTGCGACGATTGGCACTGATGTGCCGCTCATTTGTAATGCCTGCAGCAAGCCGGGCAGCGCATAGCGCACCAGGCAGACGAGGCTCGACACGGGGTTGCCCGGTAGCGCGAAGACCGGCTTGCCCTCCGGCGATACGCCGAACCACAGCGGCAGCCCGGGACGCTGCAGGACCTTGTGAAAGACCAGCTCCATGCCGAGCGCCAGCAACACCTGCGGCACGTAGTCGAACTCGCCCATCGATACGCCGCCGGTCAGGATCAGCACGTCGTTGTTTTCCAGCAGGCTGCGAAGTTCGCACTCGAGGACGGTGCGCTCGTCAGGCAACTGTACGCGCGTGCAGGCCCTGAAGCCGCGTGCGGCGAGCGCCCCGCTGATCGCGCGGTCGTTAGAGGAGCGGATCTGGTTGGCGCTGATTGGCTGCCCGACATCCACGAGTTCATCGCCGGTGGAGATCACCGCGATCGAGGGTCGACGCGAAATCTCGACGCTGGCTGAGCCGCCGACGGTCAGGATGGCCATCTCCGGTGCGCCGATGAGTGTGCCTGGCTTTAGTAGTGCCGTGCCTTGTGGATGGTCGGAGGCGCGCCGGTGGATGAATTGGCCGGCAATCGGCTGGTAACCGTCCTCCAGCGTCACGACATCTGTCTCGCGGCTGATGCGCTCCACAGGAATCACGGTGTCCACGCCGGGCGGTAGTGCGGCACCGGTCATGATTGCAAGGCAGTTCTTGTCGTCGGTGATGCTGACGCGCTCGCCACCGGCGCCCTGTGTGCCGATTACCCTGAAGCTGCGCACACCGGCTGCAATCGCGGCATGGCGAATGGCAATGCCGTCCATGGTGACGCGGTCGAAGGGTGGCTGGTCGCGTTCCGCGCTGATGGTCTGGCGCAGGACCTCGCCGTGTACCTTGTCGATGGCTACGCGTTCGGTGCCCCAGTCGGGCATGCGTTCGAGTATCAGTTGTGCCGCTTCAGCGACATCGATGCGCCGCCGTGCGTTCTCCTTGCTCACAGCGTCGCGCTCCGTGCCTGAGGCTGCGCATCGGATTGTGTCGCGGCTGCATTGACGGCCTGGATCTGCGCCAGTATCGACAGCGCGATGCTTTCGGGCGAGCTGGCGCCGATGTCGAGTCCGGCCGGCCCGTGCACACGGCCGTGCAGCGTCCCGGCTGTCGCACCCAGGTCCTGCATCAGGCGCTCGCGCCGCGCCGGTGGTCCGAGCAGGCCGATATACGGAATC
>JBATNV010000228.1:0-20319 GCA_049290495.1 Gammaproteobacteria bacterium
GCCTGGATCAGCACAGTTGGTCTCGGCAACTGCGGCCGGCAGCGTCGTGATTATGGCGAGAGCAATTAGTGCCCGGACCTGGCAACTAATCGGGATGGCGCGATACATGACAAATACAGGATCCTGATGCTGAAGCGCCGGGCTGATCCAGATCAGCTCGGCGCCGTTACTGAGCGGCACAATGTAGCATCTGGAAATATCTTCTGTTTTATGACCCGGAGTGTCCCATGCGTGTTGATGTACTGCTCGAACCGGACCAGACCGCCGCACAACTCACGGAGCTGGCGCAGCTCTGTGAACGTTCCGGCATCCAGACCATGTGGCTGCAGAACTACGTGTCCTGTCGCGATCCGTTTATGTCGCTGGTGCCTGCTGCGCTGGCCACCAGCCGCGTCGGTCTCGGTGTGTGCGTCATCAGTCCCTGGGAAATGCACCCGGTCAAGATGGCGAACGCGGTACTCACCCTGCACGAACTCAGTGCAGGGCGGGCCCGGCTCGTCATCGGCGGTGGCGGTGAATGGCCAGCGCGGCTCGGTTTCGAAACGCCGCGGCGGGTCCGCGCGGTACGTGAAGCGCTTGAACTGGTGCGCGCCGGATGCACGGGCAAGGCACTCAACTATCCGGGTGAGATGTGGAAAGTCTGGGGCTATCGGCCGAAATTCGGCGCACCCGGCAGTGTTAGCGGTGCACCTGATCTGCCACCGCTGATCTATGTTGGCGCCAACCAGCCACAAATGCTGCGCGCAACAGCACCGGCGGCGGATGGCATCATGTACAGCGATATGCCGCGCAGCCGCGTCGCAGAGACGGTGCGTCTGACCTATGCCGCATTGGCTGACAAGGGTCGCCCCGCGGATGGCTACCGGATCAGCAATATCTGGGCCTGGCATGTAAAAGCCGACAGGCAGGTGGCGCTGACTGAAGCACGGCGCGAATTACTGTTGCGCGGCCTGCTGGATCGCTGGTATCTCGAATCCTTTCTGTCACCCGAAGAATGCGAGTTCGTGGAGCAGAACAAGAACGCCTTCTTCAAGGCTTACCGGAGCCGTGATGGCGTGATCACGGGCGTACCTGAACTGCTGGTCGATAAATTGCTGCACAACTTCACAATTACCGGAACGCCGGATGAGCTGGAGAGCCGTATGCCCGAGCTGCTGGCCTTTCATCAAGCCGGCGTGCACGAACTCTGCTTCCGGCTGCACGATGAGCCTGCTGATGCGATCCGCCTGATTGCGAAGCACGTGATTCCGCATCTGCCGCCTGACTGAGTGGTGCGTCGGCGGGTGCCTTGTGGTGACGTTGGTGCGGATTAAAACGTGTCGTTAATCCTGCAGACACCGCGTCTGATAGTCCGCGAATTCGGTCTCGCTGATGCGCCCGCGCTGCAACGGATCTGCGGTGACAAGCGCACGATGCGCCAGGTCGGTGACGGCACTACGCTCGGTCTCGCGCGCTGTGAGGAGTGGATCCGCGTATGCCTGCGCGATTACGTCGGCAAGGGCTATGGCGCGTGGGCAGTGTATGTGCAGGGCGTAGAAGAGATGGCTGGCTACGCCGGAATTGTGTCTGCCGCACGCCGCGCTGACGCGGAAATCATCTATGCGTTTCAACCGCAGTGGTGGCGACAGGGTCTGGCTGGTGAGCTGATACCGATGCTGCTGGATTACGGCTTTTCACATTGCAATCTGCCACGTCTGGTGGCGACAGTGGCACCAGGCAATATCGCCTCCTGCCGTGCGGTCGAGCGCGCGGGTATGCATTGCGCGGGAGAAGAAATCGAGCCGGACGGTCGCACCATGCTGATCTACGCTCTTGAGGCGCCCCACACCTGAGCGAGCCACAAAATCGCGGTCTGAACCCGATTTTTGTCAGCGCAGGATTGGCTTCACCATGCCGCGAGCCATCGCTTTGCGGATTATTTTCTCGACCAGCGCGGCGATGCCGTTGGCGAACGGGTTGATGCGTGCCGGCGCGAACCAGTCTGCGCCCAGCCAGCCGTGCGCGCGCCAGTAGTTCCGGTCCACTTCACTGGCCTCGGCAGTTGCGTCGGCAATGATGCGCGCCACGCGAAAGGCGATCAGGTCGCGCAGGCCTGGGCGGGGCAGCGGGCGCGTGGTCACGTGTTCAACCATACGCGTGGCCAGTGTTGTGATGTCCTGTCCGAGTTGTGCCAGATAGCGCGGCTTGTTCATCGAGGGCGCATGCGTACCGAGTTGGCCGATCACCTGAAAGCCCCACAGTTTTACCGTATCGGCCAGGTAGCCCATGGCCGGTTTGTGTCCGGCACCCATGGCGGTTGAGAGCATCACCGCATACTGCCCGACATGCCGGGGCCGGTGAATCTGATAGGCAAAGTGATCGACGAAACGCTTGATGCTTGCCGAGACATGGAATGAATGCACCGGCGTGGCGAAGATCACCACATCGGCCGTTTCCATCAGCTGCCGCACGCGGTCCATGCCATCGTAGTTTGGACACCTCTGCTCGCCGGCGGTGATGCAGTCCAGGCAGCCGGCACATGAAGGTCCCAGTCGCAGTTCGTCGGTGAGGACATGCTCGATCTCAAAAGGTTGCTGCCGGCTTGCGCATTGCTGCCGCAGCTCGGTACACAGGCGCTCGAGCAGGCGCCCGGTATTGCCGCCCAGCCCGTGTCCGGTGCCGACGATGGCAGTGATCTTCATGCAGACTCCGTTTGTTCACCAAGGTAGACGGCATAGGCAAGTCCGTCGCCGAATTCAAGGGTTACGGCATGAAAACCGTTGCGCTCCGATAACAGATAGTCACTGAAGTCGGCAAGACTCTTGCGAAAACCCGACATGTTGTCCGCCAGTACGACGGCGCCGGGCCGCAGCACAGGCTTCAGTTGTTTGAGCAGCGGCAGGTAGAGGACTTTCCATCCATCCATGAATACCAGGTCCACCGGAGCGGTGATATCGCGTAGTGTCTGCAGCGCATCGCCAAGCCTGATGTCGACGCTATCACCAAGTCCGGCAGCCGCGAGGTTGGCGACAGCCTGGGCATGTTTGGCCGGCTCAATCTCCGAACCTGTCACCCGTCCGCCGCCATTGTCCTTTGCTGCCGCTGCGAGGTAGATGGTGGAGATACCGAAGGAGGTACCGAACTCGATAATGTTGCGCGCACCGATTGCCCGTGCGGTGATGTACAGGAACTCGCCTTTGGCTGGTGACACCGG
This sequence comes from Gammaproteobacteria bacterium, assembly GCA_049290495.1. Taxonomy (GTDB): domain Bacteria; phylum Pseudomonadota; class Gammaproteobacteria; order Steroidobacterales; genus SHZI01. The sequence goes on from JBATNV010000228.1 coordinate 3,194, forward strand.
CATGTAGAGGTCACGCGCGACTGCTGGTGTGATGGTCTCGTGCATTTTCTTGCCCATCACGAGGCCAGCCAGATATCGCGGTGTGATGCCGAGAAACTTCTTCCAGTCACCGGCCGCGGCAGCGTGCAGGCGCCGCAAGGTGCGCTGCACAGGCTCGCTGTGCAGCGAGGATTCTGTACGACTGGCTGCTGCTCGACTCATGCGGGGTACTCAATGGATAGCCCGTACAGGGTAGTGGGCGGCTGCAGCAGTGGCCAGACCGGGCTCTCAGGTACCTGTATTGTGTATAATACAGGTACCTGATGTGCAAGTCCCGGAGCCGGTCATGAAAATCGACGTACTCCTTGAGCCAGACCAGACGCCCGATCAACTCGTCGGGCTGGCGCAGCTCTGCGAACGGGCCGGTATCCAGACCATGTGGCTGCAGAATTACCTGTCGAACCGCGATGCCTTCCTGTCGCTGGTGCCGGCAGCGCTTGCCACCAGCAAGGTCCGGCTTGGTGTCTGCATCGTCAGCTCCTACGAGATGCACCCGGTCAAGATGGCCAATGCGCTTTACACCCTGAATGAATATGCGAAGGGCCGTGCCGGACTCGTCATCGGCGGTGGTGGTGAATGGCTGATGCGGCTCGGCATGAAGCCCGACAATCGCGTCAGGGCCGTGCGTGAGTCGATCGAGATCGTGAAGAGATCCTCAAAGGACAAGCCGCTGAGCTATCACGGCAAGATATTCAAGGTTTACGGTTTCCAGCCTAAGTACGCGACCGATGCTGCTCCGCTGGTCTATACCGGCGCCAACCGCGAGCAGATGCTGCGCGCGACGGTCGCGGCTGGCGATGGCGTGATGTACAGCGATATGCCGCGCGGGCTCGTGCAAAAAACGACAGATACTGTGCGCGAAGTCCTGCAGAGCGCGAACCGCCCGGTTGATGGCTACCGCATCAGCAATATCTGGGCCTGGCACATCAAGCCCGACCGCGCGACGGCGCTGCGTGAGGCGCGGCGCGAACTGTTGCTGCGCGGCTGGCTTGAGCCCTGGTACCTGGAAGCCTTCCTGGGCCCGGATGAAAGCGATTTCGTCGTGCAGAACAAGGGCGCTTTCTTCAAGGCCTACCTCGGTCGCGATGGGGTCGTCGACGGGGTGCCCGAAGAGTTGGTCAATCGCCTGATCGACAACCTCACATTGACCGGCAGCACTGACGAACTGCTCGCAAAGCTGCCTGAACTCGATGCCTTCGGCGCTGCCGGTGTGAATGAGATCTGCTTCAGGCTGCACGACAACCCTGCCGAAGCCATCAAGCTGATCGGCGCGCACGTAGTGCCGAAATTCGCTACGTAGGAGCGCCTTCAGCGGAGTTGCGGGGATTGATCGCGCCTGAAGGCGCTCCCACCGCGTAGGAGCGCCTTCAGGCGCGATCTGTGTAGGAGCGCCTTCAGGCCGCGAGCACTGTTCAATAAGCCGCCTGCCACCGCCGCTCCTTGCCGCCACCCTGCCGCAGCAAGGTGGTGCGATATTCATAGCGGTCAGGCCTGAACAGGGCTTCGATCAGCGCCACCGGCGCATCGTTCGCATCGCTGAACAGGGTGCGCATTGCAATCAGGGGCGCACCGACCGGAACCTGCAACTGTGTGGCACTCAGGTCATCGGCGACTGTAGCCGTGATGGCATGTTCGGCGCGCATCAGCGTCATACCTGCCTGCTCCAGCGCCATCGGCAGCGAATCGGATTGCAGGCCGTCGGAGCCGAGTCTGGCAGCCACCGACTGTGGCAGATATGCGCTCATCACCGTATAGGGATCGCGACCAAGAGTGCGTCGGCGCACGATACGCGTGACGGTGGCATGACCCGACCCAAAGTGCGCGGCAACTTCTGCCGGTGTGGCGATGACTGCTACGGAGATCGTCGTCGCCCGCGTCTCGCCGGTTTGCCTGGCGGCCTGATCGGTGAGGCCGCCGATGTTGAAACGTTCCTGTCGCTCGGCTGCCTGGGCGACGGGAAAGGTGCCCACGCCACGGCGCCGGGTGACCAGTCCTTCCAGTTCCAGGGCCTCGAGCGTGCGCCGGACCGTGACGCGCGACACGCCATATTGCGCTGCCAGCTGATGCTCACCTGGCAGCGCGATTTGCAGATCACACTCCCCGTTGAGTATCTTCTGCCGAAGCGCCAGGTAGACCTGGTGGTAGAGCGGTGTCACGGTGCGCTCAGCCGAGCCGAGCTTGCGACGTGCGGCAGTTTGTCTCATGTGAGTGCTTTCCTGCACATATGTACCGCTGATGGTACAGGCGTCGTGAGCGCCTGGGTATCCAGCCCTAACCGGTCGCAGGGGGTTTGCTGGTGCTATTCCTCAGGCGGGTTCTCGGTCGCTTCCCAGCGTTCGCGGTGGGCCTGTGCGGCTTCGGCGCGAACACCTGCATGGCGGTTTGAGAGCAGCAGCGAGTTCGGATCGCAGACGCGCGCACGGATGACGCCGAGGTCGACAGCGGCGTCGAACAGGCTCGGGTACCAGCTGCGCCAGTTAGGCAGCAGGATTTCCACTTCTTCGCGCAGACTCGCCATACGCGAACTTTACCCCTGCGATAGAAATCGCGCATCAGAGGCCGGTCACGTTGTGCGCGTTCGGCAGCACATGACCGCTATGGGTCATCGCTCATACAATGTTGCTGTATGGACAAAATTATAGAAGCCGCCTCGACTGGCGACATGCAGGCGCAGTACGAACTGGCGCTCAACTATGACAACACGGAGGGCGAGGGTCGCGACCCCGTGGCCGCTGGCCGCTGGTACCGGCTCGCCGCAGACCAGGGCCATGTCGCTGCGCAGCTGCATCTGGGCCTGATGTATGACACCGGTGATGGTGTAACGCAGGACGAGGCCGCCGCTGTGGAGTGGTACCGGCGCGCGGCAGAGCAGGGCAATGCGGATGCGCAGGTGAATCTGGGGCTGATGTACATTAACGGCAGCGGTGTCGCACAGAACGAGAGCGCTGCCCTGCAATGCTTCCGCGTGGCTGCGAATCAGAACCATCCGAAGGCTCAGTTCAATCTCGGTGCGCTGCTCTACAACGGTGCCGCTGGTGAGCCGGATCTGGGCGAGGTTTGCCAGTGGTGGACGCTGGCCGCCATGCAGGGGCATCCCTCGGCACAGCAGAACCTGGAAATCATCACTGGCAAGTTGTCACAGGAACAGCTCGCACGAACCCAGGCTGCGGTGGCGGAGTTCATGCACCGCCAGTCGGCGTAGACGCGCCGCGCTTTCATTTCCGACGCTGTAATGGCGCACGCGCGCGCCGCGTAGGCTCGGCCTGGTGGGGGTCCTCAGGCCAGTAGTGCTTCGGGTAGCGGCCTTTCAGTTCCTTGCGCACTTCGTGATAGGCGCTATTCCAGAAGCTCTCCAGATCGCGGGTGACCTGCACTGGTCGCCGGGCTGGTGACAGCAGCTTGAGCAGCACGCTGATGCGTCCGCCCGCAACTCGTGGTGTTTCGCCTAGCCCAAAAACTTCCTGCAGCCTGACTGAGAGGCTCGGTATCGGTCCGTCCAGATAATCGAGGGCGATCCTCGAGCCGCTCGGTACAGCCAGATGAGCGGGTGCAAACTCATCGAGTCGCTGCTGTTGTTGCCAGCTGAATACCCCGTGCAGGGCTGCCCGGAGATCAAGGCGCGACAGATGCGCACGCCGGGAGATGCCATCGAGCCACGGCAGCAACCAGCTTTCTAGTGTGGCTAGAAGTGCTGCGTCGCTGACATCCGGCCACGGCGGTAGCGCCTCGGGTTGTGCATCCCGACTCAGCAGCACACGCGCCTGCCACTGCCGCAGTTCGGCGTTCCAGGGCAGCGCATCGAGTCCCATGCTGCGGATGCCTTCAAGCATGGCGACTGCGATCTGCGCGCGGTCCGGATCCGGCAAGGCCACATCGCCCAGGATCAGCTGGCCGAGATTGCGCTGGCGACGCGCCAGCACCGCCTGCTCGCGCTCATCCCAGTAAACCCGCTCGGCATCCTGTATCGCGTCGCCGAAGTGCTGCTCGATATCGCTCAGGCTTAATGGTGCGGCCGCAAAGATCCGTGCCTCGCGCTGGCCGGCGTCGAGTTCGGCGACCACCAGGAACTCGCTGCTCGCCAGCGACTGCGGTTCGGCGAAGAAGGCGCCGCGTCCGTTGCTGAGTTGATAGCGACCTGAACCCGGCGTGCGCGCGCGGCCGATGCGGTCGGGATAGGCGCTGGCCAGCAGCCAGCCCGCTTCGTGCACGTCGACAGCTGTCTTGCGGCGCAGGCCGAGCTGACGTGCGAAGCTTTCGGCGCTGCGCTGTACCTGGCGCAGTGCGTGCTGATTAGCATCGGGATGAGCGACTGCATTCGACTGGCGCGCGAGCAGTTCCAGCCGCGTGCGCAGATCGGCGTCACGTTCATTGGGCCGTGTGCGCAGGATGTCGCGCTCGCCGAGCAGGGCCGCCAGCGCACAGCCGGTGCTGGCCACGCCGGCTTGCTGTGCGCGCAAGAGCAGGTGCGCAAGGCGCGGATGCGTGCCGAGCCGGTGCATCTCGCGGCCGTGCGCCGTGATGCGCGCATCGCCATCCAGTGCGCCGAGTGTTTGTAAAAGTTCGCGGGCCTGTGCCAGCGGACCAGTCGGTGGTGGCGTCAGCCAGGTCAGCTCGGCGGGATCGCGTGTGCCCCAGCAGGCGAGTTCCAGAGCCAGCGGCGCAAGATCAGCGCTGACGATTTCCGCCGGCGTGTGTGCAGCAAGGCTGCGCTGTCGCGCTTCGGTCCACAGCCGATAGCAGATGCCGGGTGCGAGTCGTCCGGCCCGGCCGCGCCGCTGATCGGCTGAGGCCAGCGAGATCTGCACGGTTTCCAGCCGGTTCATGCCGCTGCGCGGATCGAACAGGTTGCGCCGTTCGAGCCCGGCGTCAATCACCACGCGCACGCCTTCGATAGTCAGGCTGGTCTCGGCGATGTTGGTGGCGAGTACCACCTTGCGCTGGCCGGCCGGCGCTGGCTGGATCGCGCGCTCTTGTGCCTCGCGCGGCAGGTCGCCGTACAACGGATGCAGTTGCGCGTCGATCTTTCCGCTGAGCAGGCTTTCCACGCGGCGGATTTCACCGGCACCGGGCAGGAACACCAGCAGGTCGCCTGCATCGTCGCGCAGCGCGCGGTGGATCGCTGCCGCGACCTGGCGGTCCAGGTAGTCGCTGCTGTCGCGTTCCGCATAACGGGTTTCCACCGGAAAGCTCAGTCCCGGCGCAGAGATCAGCGGCGCATCGTCGAGCAGACGCGAGACCGCCGCGCCGTCGAGCGTCGCCGACATCACCAGCAGGCGCAGTTGTGGTCGCAGCTGATGCCGCACATCCAGTGTCAGCGCAAGACCGAGATCCGCCTGCAGGCTGCGCTCGTGAAACTCATCGAAGATCACCAGGCCCACGCTCTCAAGCGCCGGGTCGCGCTGCAGTTGTCTCGTCAGGATGCCCTCGGTGACCACTTCGATGCGCGTGTGCGGTCCGACCTTGGTGTCGAGCCGCATCCGGTAGCCGACCGTTGCGCCCACGCTTTCACCGAGCAGGCTCGCCATGCGGTTCGCCACCGCCCGAGCCGCCAGCCGCCTCGGTTCAAGCACCAGCATCCGCTGTCCCGCCAGCCACGGTTCATCGAGCAGCGCCAGCGGCACTCCCGTGCTCTTGCCCGCACCGGGCGGAGCCTGCAGAACTGCGAGCCCGGTGCGCGACAGGGCGGCCGCAAGTTCGGGGAGTGCGGCGGTGATGGGTAAGGCAGTTTGTCGGGGGGTGGTCATCCGCCGGCAGTCTAGATGCTTTATCCAGCAGGCCTGTTCGAAGCGGTACCGCCGCCATGTTCAACGCTTTGTCGAGATAAAACGCCAAAAATGGCGTCTACTCGTAGAGTATTGTCTCAATACGCCTTATACGGCGTAGTAAAACAGTGATATAAAACGCCATAAAAGGCATATTATCGCCTATAATGAAGTTAAGCCGCCACATAAGACGTGTATTACCATGGAAACTACTCTTACTGATGAAGCTCTGCTCAAGCGGCTCGGTGAACGCCTGGCGCGTTTGCGTCTCGCCCAGAACCTGAGCCAGGAGCAACTGGCGGAGCAGGCTGGTATCGGTGTGCGCACGCTGCAGCGGCTGGAGCAGGGCGCCGCTGCGACACAGTTGTCGGGCTTTGTCCGGGTCTGCCGGGCGCTCGGCCTGGTCGATCGCCTCGCTGCGCTGATCCCGGAGTCGCCGGCCAGCCCGATGGCGCAACTGAAACTGCAGGGGCGACAACGCCAGCGAGCTACGGGCAAAAAAGCGGCAGCGCCAAAGATGCGCAAATGGACCTGGGGTGAGTCGTCATGATCGCAGAGGTGCGACTCTGGGGGCGTCGTATCGGTGCGGTGTCGATGGAGGCGGGCAGTGAGGTGGCGCTCTTTCAATACGATCCTGCATTCGCAGCAAGTGGTATAGAGATTGCGCCGCTGGTCATGCCGCTGAGTGAGCAGGTCTACAGCTTTCCCGCATTGGCACGCGACAGCTTTCACGGTCTGCCGGGGTTGCTCGCCGATTCACTGCCGGATCGCTTCGGCAATGAGCTGATTGATGCATGGCTTGCGACGCAGGGGCGCACGCCCGAAAGTTTCAGCGCGGTTGAACGTCTGTGCTACACCGGCGCGCGCGGTATGGGCGCGCTGGAATTTCTGCCCGCACTCGGGCCGAAGCAAGGCAAGGCCACAAAGATTGAAATTGATGCGCTCGTGCAACTTGCTTCGGAAGTGCTGACCCACCGCAACGACCTGCAGGCCAGCTTCGGTGAAACCGACCGCGGTCAGGCACTCAACGATATTCTCCGCGTGGGTACCTCCGCTGGCGGCGCGCGCGCCAAGGCGGTTATCGCATGGAATCCGCAAACTCATGAAGTGCGTTCAGGCCAGGTCCCGGCCGCCCGGGGCTTCGAATACTGGTTGCTGAAATTCGATGGTGTTTCCGGCAACCGCGACAAGGAGCTGGAAGACCCGCGCGGTTACGGCGCCATCGAATACGCCTATTACCTGATGGCGAAAAAGGCCGGCATCGCCATGAGTGAATGCCGCCTGCTCGAGGAACATGGCCGTCGCCATTTCATGACCCGCCGTTTCGACCGCCTCGCCGATGGCACGAAGCTGCATATGCAATCGCTCGGCGCACTGGCGCATTTCGACTATAACCGCGCCGGCGCGTACGCCTACGAGCAGGCGCTGCTCGTCATTCGTCAGCTAAGGCTGCCGATGGCCGCTGTGGAAGAGCAGTTTCGGCGCATGGTGTTCAATATCGTCGCCCGCAACCAGGACGATCACGTGAAAAACATCGCCTTTCTGATGGACAAGCAGGGCGAGTGGTCGCTCTCGCCAGCTTTCGATGTCAGCTACAGCTATAACCCGGCGGGACTCTGGACGGCTGCACAACAGATGACACTGAACGGCAAGCGTGACGCTTTTACGCGCCATGATTTCGAGCAGTGCGCGAAAGCCGCGCTAATGAAGCGCGGTCGGGCGGCGGCGATACTTGCGGAAGTGCAGGCTGCGGTAAACGACTGGCCGGTGTTCGCAGCCGAAGCACAGATTGGTCCCGAATGGCGGGACAAGATCCAGCGCAGCCATCGCCTGGCCTTTCCCGCCAACTGAAGGACGGCGATTGGGGACGCTTCCCGATCCCGGAAATGGTCATCCGCGGTCAGTCTGGTGCTGGAACGCCAGGAAAGGGAACGCTACCCTTTTCTCAATCACAGGAAAGGGAAGACCCCCCTTTCTCTCGCGCCCACACAGGAGAAAAGAAGATGGACAGTAACTGGATGAACAAGCCGCACACCCGGCGTGACGCGTTGGGCTCCCTGCTGATGGCAGGTGGCATGACCGCCGGGGGCGGACTGCTGCTGAGCGCCTGCGCGGGATCGACCGGCCTGCAGAAAGCGACACCGGATCGTGTGCCGGTGGATCTGAAAGATCCGGCGCAGAGCCTGCGCACCTTCATCAAGTTGACCGGAGACCTGGACCCGACCAAGGAAACCCCGGGCTGGTTTGGCGGCACGATCTTCGGTGATACGCGCCGCGACCGGCCGCTGATGCCGCTGATCGGCGTCGAGGGCTTCGGCGTGGTGCGTACCGAAGCGCAGCCCGATGGTTCATTCAAGGTATTCAACCGCGAATGCGCCTTCTACAAGGATCTGAAGACCGGTCAGTTCATCGACCAGTGGACGAACCCCTACACGCAGGAAGTCTGCGATGTAAAGCCGATTCACAACATGACGGTGAATGCACATCTGATCGTCGACAAGAAGGTGGGCACCGCGATCGAGATGGATTTCGACGGCAAGCTGCTGGCGGTTCCGCTGCGGCTCGACTGGCAGGCCTTTGGCGACAAGTTGTTCTCCGACTTTGAGGTGCACGTGGCATTTCCAAGTGAGCTCACGCCCGAGAAGTGGCCGCGCGAGTCAGCTGGCAAGATGCTGCGTATCGCTGAGATCTTTCAGCGTATTGCCAGTCTCAAAGAGGCAGAGAATCCGGCCACCACAAGCACTGATTTTTCGGGTACCTGGACGCGCATCGGCCCGTGGTTGCCGTGGATGCGCCAGGGGCAGGCCGATGGCTCGCTGCTGTTTCGTACCTTCATGACCAAGCTGTCCAGCATCGATCAGCTTCCGGCCGGATTACGGAAGATCACGGAGGAACGCCTGCCGGAATACTTCCAGGCCCCTCCGCCGAGCAGCTGGGGCAGCAAGAATGATTCGAGCTTCAGCGTGTACGCGAAAGAGAGCACGCCGCTGCCGCCGAAAAAATAGCTGCGCTTAGGAACGCTACCCTTTTTGAAGGGACTTCAAATAATTCACAGGGTAGCGTTTCTTTCTTCCCCTTTTCTCCTTGCGTGTGCTTTCCGCCGACGTAAAAACAGATTACGTTAAATCGATTATTTTTTGGTTGACTTGGCTTTGAACTGGGCACAGAGTCGGTTCGCGAGCAGAAATTGGCGTGGGGCTGGCTGCTCGCTATATATAAAAACGTTAACAACGTCCTTTCAGGGGATCCCCATGCCAGTCAAAGTTGTCAGTCGCCCTTTCCGCGCAGGGCTCGTCGCTGCGGCACTCATCCTGTTGTCAACTGGCGCGAATGCAGCCAGCGTTACCTTCAATAGCGTTGCCAATTCCGTTAATCGGGGTGGGTTGTATTCCGGCTACTACGCACTGACGATCGACACGCAGGCGATTCTTGGTCTGTGTGATGCGGTTGAAAGTTTCGTCAATCCGCCGGTTACATGGACTGCCGATATCCGCAGCTTTGCAGACATCCAGAGTGGGGCTGTTGGCAAGTTCAACAATCCATCGACGCCAGCGACACTGGTCAAGTACAGCCAGGCGGGCTGGTTGTATAGCCAGCTCGGAACGCTGCTTCCCACTGACTATGCGGGACAGGCAGATATCCAGGAAGCGATCTGGAAAATCATGACGCCTGGTTACGCTTTGGTTAATGTCGTCGGGGCAGGTGCCTGGTACACCGCTGGCATCAGTGGCGCTCATGACGCTTTCGACTGGTCAGCGGTCATGCGGGTCGTCACCGCCAATCCGGCTACCCAGGGCGGCAAAGATGTACAGGAGTTCCTGATCGGGGTTGTGCCGGTACCGGCTGCAGCATGGTTGTTTGGATCAGCGCTGCTGGGCCTCGGTGGCCTGGTCAGGCGCAAGGTTTCCAGCTGAACACTGTCGTCGGCGTGAGATAAGAGAGGGCGCGCAAGCGCCCTTTTTCTTGCATCATATTCACCGGATGGCTTTCATATTCCGCCATAAGCTGCCAGACCTGCATCGCATCGTGATCGATGCCGCGCGTATCCAGCTGCGCGCTCTGTCTGCTCAGTACACGGATGAGATCTATCGTGAGTTCACAGCGGAAATCACACGCTACATGACGGCGGCTCCGCCAGCCGGAATTGCAGATACCGTTGCCTTCATCGAAGGGACCCGGTCCGCGCTCGAGCGGAGCGAGGACTTTCATTTTGTGATCTGCCGGAAAAGCTCGGTGGGCAGATCATCGGTAAGCGAACGATGACTTCAATGTCGGGTGCAGTGCTGGATGAAGTTATCTATGGCATCCAGAGGACGTCTGCTTGCTGATCAGGGTCGGCAATAAGAGAACCGTCAGGCGACGGCTGCTGCCAGTGCTACCGCGGTGTCAGGAAACGTCTTCAGTACCTTCTGGTCGGCAGTGACCAGTTTTGTGCGTAGTCGCTTTGCGAGCGCGACAAACTCACAGTCATATGCGGAGCAGGTGCTGTGGCTCACCAGCTGGAGCATTTCATAAGACGGCACTTCAAATTCCCGGTCGGCCAGCAGGGTTTCAGCAGATGTTTGTATGCGGTACGCCTGTTCAAGCGTAATAAGCTTCTGGCGGATATACAGGCCGAGTACGTTGCGTACTTCACTTCGCCATAGCCTTGGGGCCACCCACTCAGGGTCTGTCCGGAGCAGCTTTTCAGCCTGTGGAGTCAGCTCGGTGGGCAGGTAGAGATAAACGAGCACATTGCTGTCAACGACAATCACGGCCGCCCCTGTGCAATCGTCTTCTTGATGTTGGCCACCTTGAATTTCTTGCCCTTGAGTTCATCCCGGATCTGGCGGGCCTGTGCGAGGTGCGCCTCAGGGCTGACTCTTGTCGGCAGCAGTACGCGCTCCAGGCAGGCGATGGCTTCACTGTTAAGGCTGCGATGGTGTGCCTCCGCAGCAGCCTTGAGGCTGTTGTAGATATCGTCAGGTATGTTTTTCAGGGTTATGGTCATGGCCATCGCTGCAATCTCTCAGGAACCAATATGGAACCAGTATGGTTGCCGGGATTTACCTCCGTCAAGATGCAGGCGGGTATTCCCTCACGGCCCGAAGGTGATTGTGTTGCGCGCAAACCGGGATTTACCACCAGATTCTGCCGCTGAGCTAAACTTGCACCCATGCTTAGCTACCCACACTTTGATCCGATAGCTTTCCGGATCCCGCTCGAATTTACCCTGCCCTGGGGCACGCACTTTGGTCCGCTGGCCGTGCGCTGGTATGGCATCACCTATCTGGTCGGGTTTATCGGCGCCTGGGTACTCGCGCGTCGCCGGGCGCTGCGCTCGGACTCGCCGGTCACGCCGCTGCAGGTTGATGACCTGATCTTTTACGCAGCCTGCGGTGTGATCCTCGGTGGCCGGATCGGCTACATGCTGTTCTACGGCTTCGACCAGATTCTCGCTAACCCGCTTAATATCCTGCGCATCTGGGAAGGCGGCATGTCCTTCCATGGCGGCTTTATCGGTGTGCTGGTCGCGATGTGGCTGTATGCACGCAAGCTCGACTGCCGCTTCTTCCGGCTCACGGATTTCATCGCGCCGCTGGTGCCGATCGGACTGGGCGCCGGCCGTATCGGTAATTTCATCAACGGCGAACTCTGGGGCGCACCGACTACGGTGCCCTGGGCGCTGATCGTCGACGGTCAGGCGCGCCATGCGTCGCAGCTCTATGAGGCGAGCCTCGAAGGCCTCGCGCTGTTCCTGATCCTGTGGATCTATTCGGCACGACCCCGGCCGCTGATGTCGGTATCGGCGCTGTTCCTGCTCGGCTACGGGCTATTCCGCTTCAGCATCGAATTCATTCGCCTGCCCGATGCGCAACTTGGCTATCTGGCCTTCGGCTGGCTGACCATGGGCCAGGTGCTCTCGCTGCCGATGGTGGTGGCTGGAATCATCATGCTGATGATGGCGCTGCGTGGGCCAGATTCGGTACCACGCTGAACCGGAGACTCTTTCTGCAACAGTATCTGGACATGATGCGCCACGTGCGCGAGCACGGCGTCCGCAAGGACGACCGCACGGGTACCGGTACCTTGTCGGTGTTCGGGCACCAGATGCGCTTCAATCTCGCGGTCGGCTTCCCGATGGTGACCACCAAGAAACTGCATCTGCGCTCGATCATTCACGAGCTGCTGTGGTTTCTGCAGGGCGATACCAACATCGCTTATCTGCGCGAAAATGGCGTGGGTATCTGGGACGAGTGGGCGGATGCGCAGGGCAATCTCGGCCCGGTATACGGCGCGCAATGGCGCTCCTGGCCGGCGCCCGACGGCCGCCATATCGACCAGATCAGCCAGGTGCTTGCAGAGCTGCGCCGCAATCCGGATTCGCGACGACTGATCGTCAGCGCCTGGAATGTCGCCGAGTTGCCGAAAATGGCGCTGGCGCCCTGCCATGCGTTGTTCCAGTTCTGGGTGGCGGAGGGCCGTTTGTCCTGTCAGCTCTACCAGCGCAGCGCAGATATTTTCCTCGGTGTGCCCTTTAACATCGCCTCCTACGCGCTGCTGACCTGCCTGGTTGCCGAACAGGCCGGGTTACAGCCCGGCGAATTCATCTGGACGGGCGGCGATTGCCACCTGTATCTGAATCACCTGGCGCAGGCTGATGAGCAGCTGCGCCGCACGCCGCTGCCGCTGCCGCGCCTGGTGCTGAAGCGCAAAGCCGACACGCTGTTCGACTATCGCTTTGAGGATATAGAGATCGTGGACTACGCCTTCCACCCGCACATCAAGGCGCCTGTCGCCGTCTGAATCGTGCTTTGTGCGCGACGCGCTCAGTCGGTACCGCGAGCCACGCTGACGATTTTTGCCGGCCCATCCAGGCGCACGGCAGTGAGCTTCCTCCCCCACACGCAGCCGGTATCGATGCCGAGCAGCCTGTCACGCTGCAGAAGGCCAAGCGACGCCCAGTGGCCAAACACGATGCGCACCATCGCCGTCTGCCGGCCTCGCAAATCGAACCACGGAATGAGCCCTGCCGGCTGCGTACCCGGTGGACCGTTCTCAACGAGGTCAAGGCTGCCATCTGCACGGCAGTAGCGGATGCGGGTCAGGCCGTTGGTGATGAAGCGCAGGCGATCCTGGCCAACCAGGGTTGGTGACCAGCGCGCCGGCTCGTCGCCGTACAGGTCGCGAATGAAGTTCGCGCAGCCGGGGCCGCGCAGAGTCTGTTCGACTTCGCGGGCCAGCTTGATGGTGAGCAGCGGATCCCATTGCGACGGCACGCCGGCATGTACCAGCAGGGTATTGAGTTCGGGCCGATAGACGGCCATTGACCGATGGCGCAGCCAGTTCACGAGTTCGTCGCCATCCGGTGCCTCCAGGACTTCAACAAGTTCCTGGTGTCTGGCCCGCGCACGATTGCCGAAGGCCAGTGCGATCAGATGCAGGTCATGGTTGCCGAGGACCACGGTGGCATGGCTGCCAAGCGAGCGCACGAGGCGCAGGGTTTCAAGTGACTTGGGACCGCGATTGACCAGGTCGCCGACGAACAGCAGTTCGTCATGCTGAGGGTCGAAGCGCAGCGTGCCGATCAGGCTTTCGAGTTCGTCACAGCATCCCTGGACATCGCCGATTGCATAGATCGCCATGGGGCGCTGTGCCGGAAGGCGTCAGTGCAGGACGCCGGGCACCGCGAGGCGGAAGCACGGGATATCGGCACGAAACTGCGCGCCGTCATCGCTGCGCATGCCGTAGCTGCCTTCCATGGTGCCGACCGGGGTCTCGATCACAGCGCCGCTCGAGTAGCGGTGTTTCTGTCCGGGCATGATGGTGGGCTGCTCGCCAACGACGCCGTCGCCGCGCACCTGCTGCACCTTGCCGTTGGCATCGGTGATGATCCAGTGGCGGTCCAGCAGTCGAGCGGGCACGGCGCCGGTGTTCTGGATGGTGATCGTGTAGGCAAACACATAACGCTCGCTCTCAGGTTCGGACTGATCGGCGAGGTAGTGGGTTTCTACGGTGATCTTGAGGCTGGTTGTGCTGGTGTTTGCAGTCATTGTGCAGGCCATTCTGGGAGAGGGCTCAGGTGCTTGGCAAGACCGGGCTTCACGCTGGCAATGAATCTGCTGAGTTGCAGCCAGTCAGCAGGCGACAGTTGCTCGGGTCGCAGCCCCGGATCGATGCTGGCCGCGCTGATTTCTGCCGCTGTTGCCAGACCCCGCAGGCCATTGCTGAGCCGCTTGCGGCGCATGCCAAAGGCGGCTGCGACCAGCTGGTCGGCGACCGACAGAAGGCCGGCGTCAGCCAGCGGTACCGGGTGCGGTACCAGCCGGAGGAAAACCGAATTTACCTGCGGTGGGGGGGTGAAACTGCCTGGACTGATGCCGAACAACTGCTCGATGCGGCAACGCAGGGCGAGTGCCACGGTCAGCCGACCATAGATCTTGTTGCCGGGTTCCGCGGCGATGCGCTCGCCAACTTCCTTTTGCAGCATCACATGCAGATCTTGCCAGCTCGTCCCGTAGTGCAGAAAATGAAATAGCAGCGGCGTGGAGATGTTGTAGGGCAGGTTGCCAACCAGGCGCAGCTTCTCGCCTGGTACCGCCAGACTGCTGAAGTCAAAAGCCAGCGCATCGGCGCAATGTACGGTGCAGCGCTCCGTCTGTACCCGGCCGGGCAGATCACGCGCCAGGTCGCGATCGACTTCGATCGCATCGAGGCGTGCTCCGCTTGCCAGCAGCGGCAGGGTGATCGCGCCCTGGCCAGGACCGATCTCGACGAAGTGGTCGGTCGATACCGGCCTGATGTTCGCAATGATCTTGCGGATGATGTTGCCGTCGTTCAGGAAGTGCTGCCCGAAGCGTTTTCGCGGCCGCACTTTTGTCATGGTTGCTGACGGACCGCCATCTCGATCGCGAGCTTGACTGCTGCACGCAAACTGCCTGAGTCGGCGTGGCCGGTGCCGGCCAGTTCGAAGGCCGTGCCGTGATCTACCGATGTGCGGATGATCGGCAGACCAAGTGTCACATTTACCGCGCGGCCAAAGCCATGATGTTTAAGTACTGGCAAACCCTGATCGTGATACATGGCGAGTACGGCATCGACGTTGACCAGATTGCGATCTACGAAGGCGGTATCGGCAGGCACCGGGCCGCTTATGGCGATGCCTTCCTTGCGCAGCGTCACCAGTGCCGGCGAGATTTCCTTGATTTCTTCGCTGCCCAGATGTCCGGATTCACCGGCGTGCGGATTCAGACCCAGCGCGACGATGCGCGGCTGCCGGATACCAAACAGCTGGCGCAGGCCGCGGTCGAGGACGCGCCCGGTGGTTTCTACCAGCGCCTGCGTGATGGCCGCCGGTACGGCATGCAGTGGCAGGTGCGTGGTGACAAGCGCCACGCGCAACTCACCGGCTACCAGCAGCATGACCGGTTTTGCCGTGGAGGTCAGATCGGCAAGGAATTCCGTGTGGCCGGTAAACGGAATACCGGCATCGTTGATCACCGCCTTGTGTATCGGTGCGGTGACCATCGCGCCGAACTGTCGGAGCCGGCAACCAGCGCTCGCCCGCTTGAGCAACTCGAGCACCCAGGGACTGTTGCGCGGATCCGGATGGCCGGGTGCCGAGGGTGCGCGCAACGGCAGGTCGGCGACCAGCAGGCGCCCTGGCCGCGCGGCCAGCGGTGCAGTGCCGTTGCCAGTCCAGGACACCAGCTCCAGCTGCTGTCCGGTCATTCCGGCACGCGCTGCCAGCAGCTTCATGTCGCCGAACACGACGAGTTCGGCGGGCCAGGCCTGGTTGGCAAGTGTGAGCACCAGCTCAGGCCCGATGCCAGCCGGTTCTCCGCAGGTGATGGCGATTCGTGGCAGCGCTGTGCTCATCAGGGTTCCAGTGCCATGACTGGCGAATTCGGGCAGCCGGAGCGGCTAGATCCGGATCTCGACAAAAGCCTCGTCGCGCAGGCGACGCGTCCAAATTTCTACTTCGTCGCCGAGCTTGCTGTTGCGGATGGCGAGTATGGCCTGCTGGCGCTGCTTGTCGGCGGTTGCATCGTAAGTCCGGCGTTCCAGCACCTGCAGGATGTGCCAGCCGAACTGCGTCTTGAACGGTTCGCTGATCTGGTCGATCTGCAGTGAGTTCATGATCTCCTCGAACTCCGGCACAAAGTTGCCAGGCGAGGTCCAGCCCAGATCGCCGCCTTCGATAGCCGACTGCGGGTCTGCGGATACGGCCTTCGCGACGGCCGAAAAATCCTCGCCGCCAATGATGCGGAGGCGAATTTCGCCGAGCTTCTGCCGGACTGCATCGTCATCCTGTACTTCATCGGTAACCATCAGGATGTGACGCGCATGGGTCTGCTCTTCCATGATCGGTTGTCCGCCGCGCCGGTCGTCGAGCTGGATAAGGTGAAAGCCGCTCGCATTGCGGATCGGTTCGGAAACCCCGCCCTTGGCCAGACCCGGTACGACGTCTATGAAGATACTTGGCAGCTCACTGCCCTTCAGCCAGCCCAGACTGCCGCCCTCAAGGGCTTGCTGGCCGCTGGAGTAAGTCAGCGCCAGCTTGGCGAAATTTTCGCCAGCGAGAATGCGTGTGTGCAGTTCCCCGGCAAGCTTTTCGGCGGCAGCGATTTCATCGGGCTGCGCACTGGCGGAAACCGGTATGAGTATGTGCGAAATCAGGTAATCCTCGCGCAGGTTCGCCTTGCCTTCCTGCCGGGCCAGAAAGGCGTCGACTTCACGCGGCGATACAGCGATACGCTGCAGAACATCACGCTGCCGGAGCTGATCGATGGTGATCTGCTGCCGCAGTTCACGGCGGTAGGCGCTGTAGTCGACGCCCTCGCGCGCCAGTACGGTGGGCAGCTCGTTAAGCGATACGTTGTTGCGCGCAGCAATGGTGGCCAGCGCCTGGTTGAGCGTTTCGTCTGAAACCTTGATGCCGACGCTGTTGGCGCGCTGCAACTGGAGCTGCTGGATGACCAGCCGGTCGAGAACCTGGCGGAGGAGCACATCGGTCGGCGGCAGCTGGGTATTCTGGGCCCGGAGTCGCTCGGTAATGCGCCGGGTTTCGACCTGCAGCTCGCTTTTCAGCACCACGCCATCATTGACGATCGCGGCGATGCCATCGAGCAATTCACCGCTGCTGCTGAGTTCGCGGCTCTGCGCGAGCACGCCGGATACCGGCATCAGGGCCAGCACGAGGCTGGCCAGCAGCGCTGGCAAACGGTTCGGTGCTGAGGTGTGGAGCCCGGCGAATACCGGGCGGAGCTGTTGCTGGAACATGAAAACGCCGGCTTCAGTAACGATCGTAGCCAAGAGTACCACGGTCAAGCAGCTGTTCCGGAC
>JBATNV010000229.1:0-2302 GCA_049290495.1 Gammaproteobacteria bacterium
TCCTGTCGCGCTCGCGCCGGTGGCCGCGAGCCGATCTTGAGTTCGGCGATCTCGCGAATCGGTGTGGCAGAAAAAAAATAATCGCTGAATCCCGGGGTCTCATAGACCAGGTGCCGGTAGGCTTCAAAACTGATGCGACTGAGTTCGGCAGCGGCCTGCAAGAAGGTTTCCGGTATCGGACTTTCCTCACCCGGCCGGGCATGCAAAAGGCTTGCTTCCAGGGTCGCTGCCACCAGGGTCTCGAGGTTGCGGCGGCCGATATCGGGGTGAGCGTACTTCGAGCTGATCACCTCACCCTGTTCGGTGACGCGCAACTGGCCGTTCACGGTGCCGGGCGGCTGGGCAAGAATTGCCTCGAAGTTCGGCCCGCCGCCACGACCGACAGTCCCGCCGCGACCATGGAACAAGCGCAGCACCAGGCCCTTTTTTCGAAGTGCTGCAAACAGCGCCACGAGTTCTGTCTCTGCCCGGTAAAGCTCCCAGTTGCTGGTAAAAAAGCCGCCATCCTTGTTGCTGTCGCTGTAGCCGAGCATGACTTCCTGCTCGCCACCACTCCGCAGCACCGTGTCCAGCACGCCGGGCAGCGCAAGAAATTCGCGCATGATGCCGACCGCGCGACGCAGGTCAGCGATGGTCTCGAACAGCGGCACGATGATCAGGCTGGAACGCGCCGTGTCCGCCAGCGTGCCTTGCAGGAGCCCGGTCTCCTTGAGCAGCAGCATCAGCTCAAGCAGATCGCTGACTTCCTCGGTATGCGAAATGATCGAGTGACGGATCGCATCCCGGCCGTAACAGGCCAAGGCATCGCGTGCCGTCTCGAATACGGCAAGCTCATCCACTGTGGACTGCGTGTAGCCATGATCCACGACACGCAGCGAACGCGCATCGTTGAGCAGCGCCAGCAGGATCTCGCGACGCCCGTCTTCATCGAGTGCCAGGTAGTCGCTGTGCAGGCGGGCAACGCGCAGCAGTTCAGCAACCACGGCTGCATGACGGTCTGATGACTGCCGCAAGTCGATGGTCGCCAGATGAAAGCCGAAGACCTGTACGGCGCGGATCAATGGCGCCAGTCGCGGTGCGACGAGTGCCTGCGCATGATGCGAACACAGCGAGGCTTCAATCACGCGCAGGTCGGCGAGAAACGCCTCCGCACTCGCATAGGCTGCCTGTGGCTCCACTGCGTGTCGCAAGGCCTCCGTGCCGGTAAAGGTATGCAGCGTCGCCGCCAGCCGCGCATAGATGCCGATCAGCGCCCGCCGGTAGGCTTCATCGACACGATGCGGGTTGCGGTCTGGCGAGCGGTCTGCCAGCACGGCCAGCTCGTCGGACACGCCAGCCAGCAGCTGCGACAGCGACAGCTCGGCGCCGAGTTCGTGCACCTCAGCCAGGTAGAAGCGCAGTGCCACTTCAGCCTGCCGCTCAAATGCTGTGGCCAGCGTTGCAGCGCTGACGTTCGGGTTGCCGTCACGGTCGCCACCGATCCAGTGTCCCATACGGAAAAATGACGCCACCGTCTGGCCCGGCAAAGCCTGCTCCAGGTCGGCATACACGCGCGGCAACTGCCGCAGAAATGTCGTGCGGTAGTACGACAGCGCGTTGTCTATTTCATCGATCACGCTGAGCCTGACCGTACGCAGCATGCGCGTCTGCCACAGCTGCGTGACACGCGCGCGAATCTGCACCTCGTTCTGCGCGAGCGCCGGTTCCAGCTGACGATCATCGCGCTGTGCAACCAGTTCCGCGATCGCGCGCTCGGCATCGAGGATGCTCTTGCGCTGCACCTCGGTCGGGTGCGCCGTCAGTACCGGACTGATATGCGCGTGGGCGAGCATCTCTGCAATCTGGCGGTCGCTGACACCGGCACGCGCCAGACGCTCAAGACTGAGCGCCAACGAGCCGTCCTGCAGCTGTGACCGCGCTTCCTGCTGCGCCCGCTGACGCACCTGATGCCGGTCTTCGGCGATATTGGCCAGATGCGAGAAATAGCTGAAGGCCCGGATCACGCTCACCATCTGGTCGCCAGACAGCCTCTTCAGCAGCCGGCCGAGCGCGCGGCCCGCGCTCGCATCCTTCTTTAACCGGTAAGCCACCGACAGCTGTCGCACGCGCTCGATCAGGTTGAAGGCAGTCTTTCCTTCCTGCTCGCGGATGACGTCGCCGAGGATCCGGCCAAGCAGGCGTATATCCGCGACCAGCGGCCGGTTTTGTTCCTCGGCATTGCGCTTGCGTACAGCAGGCAGCCTCCGGCCTGTACTGGTCATCGCAGCCTTCTCCGGGTGTAGATCAACCGCAAGAATGCACC
>JBATNV010000230.1:0-1888 GCA_049290495.1 Gammaproteobacteria bacterium
GTCGCTACATCGAGAGCCTCAGTCAAAATCCCATGTGCGTCATCCGCCATCTCCTGCGCCCATTGGGCAGTGTCGTCGTCAGGAGATCCACTGATTGGCTCGAACTCCAGTTTTCTATACGACTGAGACTGCAAGAACAGCCGAGCAGCCCAGAAAGCTGTTGATTTCCACCCAATATTGACCCGGGGGGGGTGCGGACAAGAACTTGGACTACCTGGAGGTAGTTCATGTACTCGTACGAAGACAGGATCCGCGCGGTCGAGCTCTACATCAAGCTGGGCAAGCGCGTGAAGGCGACCATTCGGCAATTGGGTTATCCGACCAAGAACGCGTTGAAGGTCTGGTATCGGGAATACGAGCGGCGAGGCGACCTTGCGAAGGGATTTCACCGTGCACCGAAGTACTCGATGGGGCATCAGCAGGCTGCCGTGGATCATTTTTTCCACCATGGACAGTGCATCGATTTCACCCGGAAAGCGCTGGGCTATCCATGCCGGTCCGTATTGCGGAGATGGATTTACGAGCAGCATCCGGAACTCTGTCAGCGCAGTGTCGGGCGCCGTCGCGCAGTGCCGAGCTCCCTGGAGGTAAAGCAAGAAGCCGTGATTGCTCTCTGTACGCGGCAGGGGAAGGCCCAAGCCATCGCGCAGGATCTAGGCGTCTCGAGGGAAACCTTGTACAACTGGAAGAATCAGCTACTCGGTCGAGAGGCGCCTGCATCGATGAAACGCCAAAGCAAACCGCCGGCCGATCTGGACAAGGCCCAGGTGGAGCAACAACTGGAAGCACTGAAAGGCGAGCTGCGACGACTTCAGCTCGAACACGACTTGCTGAAAAAGGCCAACGAAATCATAAAAAAAGACCTGGGCGTCAACCTGCAGCTCCTGACCAATCGGGAAAAGACGATGCTGGTTGATGCCCTGAGACCGGTTCATGCCGTCAAGGAACTGCTGGCGGCGCTGGACCTGGCGCGCAGCTCCTATTTCTACCACCGTGGCCAGATTCGCCTCGGGGACCGGTATGTCGACGTGCGCCGCACACTCGCCGAGATCTTCGAGAGGAATCGTCGCTGCTACGGCTACCGCAGGATGCACGCGTCGTTGCGACGGATGTGCATCTCCCTCTCGGAGAAGGTTGTGCGGCGCCTGATGAAGCAGGAGAACTTAATCGCTGCCACTCCAAAGCGGCGCCGGTACGGCTCGTACCTGGGCGAGATCAGTCCTGCGCCGGAGAATCTGATCAATCGCGACTTCCGGTCGGCCGCGCCAAATCAGAAGTGGCTCACCGACATTACGGAGTTCCATATCCCGGCCGGCAAGGTGTACCTGTCACCGATCATCGACTGCTTCGACGGTCTGGTCGTCAGCTGGTCGCTGGGTACAACGCCAGACGCTGAACTCGTGAACACCATGCTCGACACGGCCATCGAGACGGTTGCCAACGGCCCTGACCGACCCATCGTGCACTCTGATCGCGGCGCCCACTATCGATGGCCGGGCTGGCTGTCTCGAATTGATGGTGCACGCCTGATTCGCTCGATGTCCCGCAAGGCCTGCTCCCCAGACAATGCTGCATGTGAGGGCTTCTTCGGCCGTTTGAAGAATGAGCTGTTCTACCCAGGGAGCTGGCAGACCACGACCATCGAGCACTTCATCGCTGAGGTTGACTCGTACATTCGCTGGTACAACGAAGAGCGGATCAAAATCTCACTGGGTTCACGCAGTCCAATGGAGTACCGCGCGAACCTCGGATATGCAACCTAAACCAGTCCAAGGTTCTGTCCGCACCCCCGGGCTTTTCATTTAAAACTGACCCGCCTATTTCTTGTTGGTTAAAGGGTCTCGGGTGTGGATAACTCGGGTCCTTCCGCACCTCCTTTGTCCTTGCG
>JBATNV010000231.1:0-2591 GCA_049290495.1 Gammaproteobacteria bacterium
GGCAAGCGGCGACCGCCGGTGTGCTGGACCTGCTCGATGCCGGCAGTCATGTGATCGCTCCGCTCAATTTCTATGGTGGTACGCGCCGGCTGTTCGACCAGGTGCGCCGGCGGACTGCCGATCTCGAGTTTTCCTTTGTCGACATGTGCGAGCCCGGCAACGTCGAAGCCGCGCTGCGCCCGGAAACCCGGCTGGTCTGGATCGAAACGCCAAGCAACCCGTTGCTGCATATCGTCGATATTGCCGCCATCACGGCAGTGGCCCGCTCGCGCAACATCCTGAGCTGTGTGGACAACACGTTTGCAACGCCTGCCCTGCAGCAACCGCTGCAACTGGGCGCCGACCTGGTCATGCATTCGGCGACCAAGTATCTGGGCGGCCACTCTGACGTGCTGGGTGGAATTATCGTGGCGGCCGATGCCGAGCTGGGTAAACAGTTGCACCAGTTGCGCAGCGCATCTGGTGGGGTACTCGGGCCCTTCGATGCCTATCTGCTCGTGCGCGGTATCAAGACGCTCGCGCTGCGCATGGAGCGTCACTGCGCAAATGCCCTGGCGGTCGCCAGATACCTTGAAGGGCATGCGCGCGTGGAGCGCGTGTTCTATCCGGGTTTGCCAGGTCATCCCGGTCATGCGCTTGCGAAGCAGCAGATGAGCGCCTTTGGCGGCGTGGTCTGTTTTGAGATCCGCGGTGGCTCAGGCGCCGTCGGCGAATTTCTCAACCGGCTGCAGCTGTTTTGCATTGCCGAGAGTCTCGGGGCAGTAGAGAGTCTCGCCGGGCAGCCGGCAACCATGAGTCACTCGAGTGTGCCGACCGATGAGCGGCGGCAGATGGGCATCGCCGACAATCTGATTCGCCTGTCTGTCGGCATTGAGGCAGAAGCAGACCTGCTCGCCGATATCAGTCAGGCGCTCGACAGATGAGTACTGCATGTATCCGGCTGGCCTTTTGTCCCCAGTCCACAAACGGAGCCGGATCAGGTGGCGGTGATCACCCGATCCGGCTCTGGTATTGGCGATGGCTTGCCGGGCAGCGCCGGTTTCTCAGGCCTGAGCGTCAGTCGGCGGCTTGTTGACGGCGATACGCCGTGCCGGGCTCAGCACTGCCAACGCGATCACCACGATCAGCGCAACCACTACCAGGCTGATCTCCATGGCATACTTTTGCGGCTGTACCCAGATCTCGGTCATCTTGCCCCACTTCTCCATGATCTCGTTGATGTTGTAGGCAATGATCGCGGTGGGTATCGCATAGCGTAGTGCCGGTGCCATGCGCTGGAACCACCATAGCCGCTGGATCAGGTAAGCCGCCCAGATGGCAAAGATCACCACAGAGGCAAAGGTGAACCAGTGGTCGACGCCAAGAATATTCGGGTTGTAGCAGAGCAGCAGCCAGATATAGCAGAACCAGGTGACGTAGATCGTTTCAAGGGCGACGATCCCTGCGATATTGCGCTGCTGCACGGAGCCGCGCTCACCCGGACTCAGATGCAGATTGCGATGGAGCCACATGAACAGGTTGCATCGCGTGTCTTTGTTGTAAAAGAAATACATCAGCGAGGCCATCATGACGCCGATCGAGGACAGCATCACGCGGTATTCGCCCTTGGTTGGTTTGGCGCCCCACATGATGTCTTGCACGCCGAGCTCGTTAGCCGTGTAGACGAAGTTGAATTCGATCCAGGTCAGCCAGATCAGGCTGCCCCCCAGGAAGCCGAGCAGGGTGGCAGCATTTTCCGACTTGTTCCGGCCAATCCAGACCAGCGCGGCACCGACGAACCCGCCGACGATGGCGACGGTGACAACGTTATCCGGAAACCACTTGGTTTCCATCAGGTACATGACAGTATGGCCAAGCCCCTGCCAGATGTAGACGATGAGCAGCGCGATGATTGCCGGCAGCGGAGCCTGGTAAAGTTTCTTGAACTGGGACATGTCTTTATCTCTTCCTGGTTCGACGACGATATGTACAACACTAGCAAGCAAGGCTCCTAATGGGTAGCCCGGAATAAAAGCCTGCTGCCGGATTCCTGTACAACATAGTTGCAGGCTCAAGCTATTGTTTTCGATCAGTCTGTCCTCGTAATGGTTCATCGGCTGCTGTAACTGTCGGATTTGCTGTCGGCTGGCTATACAAATGCCGCTGTGCGTGATCAGCGAGCCAGATCGGCCAGCGCTGGTTTGGCACTCCGAAGCAACCACCTTGTGAGTGCTGTCACACTTTTGAGGCCTAAATCACAGTTTCTGTTAAATCAGACGGTGCATGGTCGCCGAGTGGCTCGGAAGTTGCTAACTAATCAGGCAAGCCGTCAAAGCGCTTGGCTTCGCTGCAGGAGTAGCCAGTCAAGTTGCTGATGTGCTAAAAGTAATCAAGACCCAATGCCAGAGCTGAAGAAGGGATTCACAAAATGAAAAAGTTGACTTTAAGCATCGTAGCAACGGCTGCATTGCTGATCATGACGGGCAGCGTAAACGCCCAGGCCATCAGCTCGTCTGCGAGTTCAGCCAGGCAGGAGTTGCAGAGCATCAGCATCGACCGTGACGCGATTCTGGCCAAATTCTGCGAGCGCTATCCGAGTTCCCGGGCATGCA
>JBATNV010000232.1:0-3648 GCA_049290495.1 Gammaproteobacteria bacterium
GGTTCGAAGGTCAAGCGCGGCGACATTATCGCCACCATTGACTCGAAGGGACTAGATGCCCGGCTAGCCCAGGCCAGGGCGCAGGTCGCTGTTGTGGCACAGGAAGTCCGGCAGGCTGAAATCGAACTCGCCCGCATGCAGCGCCTTGATGAACGGAAGCTGGTAGCGGCCAGCGATGTCGAGGATCGCGCACTGGCGCTTGATGAAGCCCGGGCGCGTCTCGAAAAGGCGCGCCGGGATGCTGCGGTGGTCGAAACCGATCTGGGCTATGCCGTGATCCGCTCACCGATCACGGGCACGGTCGCCTCGGTGGCAACGCAGGAAGGCGAAACGGTGGCTGCGTCTTTCACGACGCCGACCTTCGCCACCATCATCGAGGACGGCGCGCTGGAGCTCATCGCGATGGTTGATGAAACCGATATCGGCAACGTCATGATAGACAATCCCGTGAGCTTTACCGTGGAAGCGTATCCGGCCGAGGAGTTTGAGGCCCATGTGGTGCGGATTGCCCCCAAGGGCAGCATCATTTCCGGTGTCGTGAATTTCGAGGTGATGATCCGTATCGATTCGCCTGCGGCGTTGCTGAAGCCGGACATGACGGCGAACGTTTCCATCCGCACTGCGGAGCGTGAAGCACTGGTCGTGCCAAACGAAGTGGTCCAGCGCGACCGGTCGGAGCGCTTCGTGTTCGTTGATCGCGGCGGCGAACTGGTGCGCCAGCCAGTCGTTGCCGGTACGCGTGATGCCGCTTTTACCGAAATTATTCAGGGTGTGAAGCCCGGCGATCGCGTGCTGGTGGCTCCGCTGCCGACTGACGCAAAGAACCGGCAGGAAGACAGTCCATGATTGAAATGCAGGGAATTTCCAGGATCTATACGCGCGAAGACGGTACGCCAGTGCCCGCGCTGCGGGATGTGTCCTTCATTATCAGCCGGGGTGAGTTTGTCACCGTGCGCGGTGCGTCCGGCTCCGGCAAGTCCTCTCTGCTCAACATCATCGGCTGCCTGGATACGCCGACTGCCGGCACCTATCATCTCGATGGCGAAGATGTGTCTGCCTACACGGATGAGCAGCGCTCAACGACCCGCTGCCGCAAGATCGGCTTCGTGTTCCAGTCCTTCAACCTGCTGCCGCGCACGACTGCGGTCGAGAACGTGGAGATTCCGGCGCTTTATGTCGGCGGGCGTGTCGATCGCGACCGGGCGCTGGATATCCTCAAGCGGGTCGGGCTCGCGGAGCGTGCCGGACATTTCGTCAGTGAGCTGTCCGGCGGCGAGCAGCAGCGTGTGGCGATAGCACGCGCCCTGATGAACGATGCGCCGCTGCTGCTGGCCGATGAGCCCACCGGCAACCTCGATTCCGCGGCGGGTGAGTCGATCATGCGCCTGCTTGTTGAGCTGCATCGCGAGGGACGCACGATTGTACTGGTGACCCACGATGACGGTGTCGCCGCGTATGCGCAGCGAGAGTTGCTGATCCGCGATGGTCTGATTGCCTCGGACCGTCCGCTGCCCAAGGCAGCTGCCCATGTCCCCGGTGTTGCGGCAGCCGTATCGGCCAGCAGTTGAGGGCGAAGCGATGAACCTGGCAAAGACCACCAAGCTCGCGCTGCTCAGCCTGTCACGCAACCGGCTGCGCAGTTTCCTGATGATGCTCGGCGTTACGGTCGGTATCGCCTCGCTGACTGCACTCGCATCGGTGGGTGAGGCGACGAAGCAGGAGACCATGCGTCGCTTCAAGCGTATGCTTGGTACCTTCGATATGGTGATCATTGAGCCGGGCGGTACCAGCACCCGCGGCATGCCGTCGCTGGCGACCGTTGAGCCGGTGCTGAAATTTTCCGATGCAGCGGCCATCGCTGCCGAGATCCCGGCGGTCCGGCAAGTATCTGAAATGCAGTTCGCCATCGATCTCGATGTCAAATATCGCGATAAGGCCACCAGCCCCTCGGTGATCGGTGTGGCGGCCAACTGGACCGACGTGCGCGGTGAGGACCTTGCAGCTGGCCGGGGTATCACGCCGGAAGATGTGGCGTCCCTGGCGCGTGTGGCCATCATCGGTCAGGACGTCGTGACCAGCATGTTCCCGGACGAGAATCCGATCGGCCAGACGCTGCGCATTGCCGACGTGCCGTTTCAGGTGCAGGGGGTACTTGCTGGGCGCGGCGTCGGGCCCGGCGGCGCGAGCATGGATAACACTATCCTCATTCCGGTGACCACCGCATCGAAGCGTCTTTTCAATCGCGATTACCTGACATCGGTGATTGCCCAGCTCAGGGATCCCGCGCAGTCGGCGAGCGCGATTGCCGACATCAGCGCGTTGCTGCGCGAACGCCACGGCATCATTCCGCCGGCTGACGACGATTTTCACGTCAGCAGCCCGGAGGCCCAGGTGCTGCAGGTTACCGAGGTCAGCTCGACGTTGTCGAAGGTGTTGATCGGTGTGGCGGTGATTGCCACGCTGATCGGCGGCACGGTCATCATGAGTCTCATGCTCATTTCGGTTTCCGAACGGCGTCGGGAAATCGGTATCCGGCGCGCAGTAGGGGCAAGTCGGCGCGACATCATGGTGCAGTTCCTGATCGAGGCGGCAGTGGTTGCCCTGATCGGCGGCATCGTCGGTGTGCTGATCGGCGTAGCGATTACGCTGCTGATCACCGCGCTCGGTGAACTGTCGCCCGCAATCATGTGGAGTGCCGTGGGTGGCTCCGTGCTCTTGTCGGTCGGGATCGGTCTGGTGTTCGGTTTGCAGCCGGCCTGGCGGGCGTCGAATATCGATCCGATCGAGGCACTGCGCTCCTGAGGCTGTTTGTACAGTGCGGATGACCTGGCGCCACCTGATGCGCGGCGGACTGCGGCAGATCTGGCGCTACCGCCTGCGCTCCATGCTGGTGATCTGCTGTGCAGCGCTCGGTGTGGCGGGCGCCGTCACGTCGGTCAATTACGCTTCGGGTGGCAGGCAGCAGGTTCTTAGCCGCATACAGCAGCTCGGCACCAACCTGCTGGTGATCAATGCCGAACAGAGCCGCAGCGTGGGTGGGCGGTCCCGCACCGGTACCATCGTGACGACACTCACCGAGGCCGACTATTTGGCCCTGCAGCGTGAGCTGGAGGGCATTGCACGTACGTCTGCGATGGTCACCTCGGGTCTGCGTCTCAAGGCCGGCTACCTGTCGAAGGTTGCGCCGGTGCTCGGCGTAGAGCCGGATTTCTTCACTATCAAGTCATGGGCCCTGCAGGGTGGTGAATTCTTTCATGCGGAGGATGTGCGGCGTTCAGCAAGAGTCGTACTGCTCGGCTGGCAAGTGGCCCGGGATTTGTACGGTGATCAGGATCCGGTCGGTGAGCGGCTGTTCATCAATCGCGTGCCCTTTGAAGTGGCTGGCGTGCTGGCCCAGCGCGGCCAGGGGCTCGATGTCATCAACGAAGACCAGCAGGTGTATGTGCCACTGACGACAGCCATGCGCCGCTTGCTCAATGTGGATCACTACCGGTCGATCCTGCTGGAGGTGAAAGATTCGCAGGACATGGCACGCGTTGCGGCCGATGCGACTGCGCTCTTGCGGGCCCGTCACCGGATCTCGGCATTCCGGCCGGATGATTTCTCCGTCGGCAGCCAGCAGGAATTGATCGAGACCCAGCTGGCGGC
>JBATNV010000233.1:0-4484 GCA_049290495.1 Gammaproteobacteria bacterium
GCCTGGTCCAGCCGGGTGAATTTCGCATGGGCGCAGCGCGGCGCGAGCAGGGTCGGCGGGCCAACGAGACCGAGCGCGAGGTGCGTCTGACGCGGGCTTTCTATATCGCTACGCGTGAGGTCACGAATACCCAGTACCGGGCGTTCCAGCCAAACCACACCTCCGGCGCGGAGAAGTACCAGCAGCTCGCAGCTGGCAGCCACCCGGTGGTGATGTTGAGCTGGCAGGACGCTGCCGCTTACTGCAACTGGCTCAGCGATCAGGAGCAGCGCCCGCGCGCTTATACGGCCATCGGCGGGCAACTGGTAATGGCTACACCACTCACCAGCGGGTATCGCTTGCCCACTGAAGCGGAGTGGGCGTGGGCCGCGCGCTACAACGGCGGTGGCGGGAGCCTTCGCTATCCCTGGGGTGATGCGATGCCGCCGCCGGCTGGCGCGGGAAACTATGCCGATCGCAGCGCACAGGGGGTGGTGGCGAATGTACTGGCTGATTACAGCGATGGGTATACCGTAACGGCGCCGGTCGGCAGCTTCAGTCCCAGCCCGCTCGGCCTCTTCGATCTCGGCGGCAACGTCGCCGAATGGGTGAGCGACCGCTACACCGTTTATCCCGCTGGCAGCGCACTGGCCGTCGATCCCACCGGGCCCGCTGATGGGCAGTATCATGTGATCCGCGGTTCAGGCTGGCGCCACAGTGGCATCAGCGAGCTGCGCCTGTCGTACCGCGATTTCGGTGACAGCGGTCGTCTCGATGTCGGTTTCCGGATCGCGCGGTCGACAGACGATAAAGAGCGTTGAGGCCATGTTGAGCAAAATCTGGCGGACATTGCTGGTGATCGCACTCGGCCTGGGCCTCACCTGGGCGGCTGGGCGTATCGGCAGCGGCCCACCTTCTGTACTGAAGCTCGATGAGGCATCCGGGTCGGCCACTGCTGAGCCAGCCCCTGCCAGGCCAGCGAGCGCGGCAGAACCCATCAAGGATCTCTCCACGGCCGAGGTCGAAGCCGAACTGAAGAACGTCGAGAAGGTGCTAAGCGGCGGTCCGGATCCCGGTGAGGTCGCAGCTGACAAGCCGCTGCCTGCCGATCTCGGCGTCGCGCTGCCTTCGGATATCTGAACCTGCCGACTGGACACTTCGTCATGCACAGAACCTTCTCTGCCGAGTTCGTCTTCCAGCTGTTTTCACTGCTGCTGTGGGTGCTGCTGGTGCATGCGGTGTATGTCACCGTCGTCTGGCCGAACGCACAGGCCGTGATCGAGCAGAACCGGCAGATGACGAAACAGGACGCGACTTATACGCCGCAGCGTTCGTGGTACATCGTACTCAAGGACTACGAGCAGGAGTCCTGCTTTGTGCTCGGGCTATGGGCGTTGTCGATCATGGGCTACAAGGCGCGCAACGTCAGTCGCGAGCGGCAGATCCTCGAGCAGGAGCTGCTGCCGATCGCCGAGGGCATGCGCATCCTGCCTGAAGACACACGCAACTACATCCGCCAGATCCAGGCGCTGCCGGCCGCCGACCAGGGCTTGCTGCTGCCGCGCGCGCTGCTCAATGCCCTGCAGCGCTTCGGTGCCACACACAACGTGCAGGATGCATCCTCTTCTGCGCACACGGTGGTGATGTCCGGCGGTGAGCAGCTGGAGGCCGAGCTGTCGATGGTCCGCTATATCCTCTGGGCGATTCCGTCGATCGGCTTTATCGGCACGGTACGCGGCATCGGCGATGCGCTCAGCGTGGCCAACAAGGCGGTGTCCGGCGATATCAGCGGCGTTACCGAAAGCCTGGGCGTAGCCTTCAACTCCACGCTGGTTGCACTGCTGATCAGTATCTTGCTGATGTTCCTCGTGCATCAGCTGCAGCTGCTGCAGGAACGGCTGTCCTTCGAGACGGAAAACTATCTGGACGAGCACCTGATCCGCCATCTGCAGGTGAACTGATCCGGTGGGCAACACGCCGCTTTTCAGCACGCCGCTCGCGATCGATATGAACGATGCGGCCGTTGCGGTCGCGAACGAGGCTGGCCTGCTGCATGTTGAGCCGGCCTATGTCGTGGTGGCGGAGGGGCCGGCGCGCTTCGGTACAAATGCCCTGCCGGTGCTCAAGCGCTGGCCGCGGCTGACCAGCGTGCGTTACTGGCACGACCTGAGCGCGACGCCGTTGCCGCGGCCGCTGCGCGCCTTTGAGTCGAATGCAGAAATCGTCGGCGCGCACCTGCGGCGCCTGTGGTTGCGTTATGGCACCAGCAGCCAGCAAGGCATCGTCGGCGCTACACCGCCCTGGTGGACATCCGAACAGATTGCGGCGCTGATCGCCATAACCCGTGAATACAACGTGCCGATCATCGGCCTGGTCGATGCCTCGGTGGCTGCCGTGCGCAACGAGTATCCGGGCCGCGAGCTGCTGCAGATCGATGCCGGATTGCACACGCTGGCGCTCACACACATGCGCCAGAACGGGCAGGCCAGCATGGGTGAGCGCGAGTTTTTTCCATCGCTGGGTATCGAGTCCTTGCAGCGGCTGGCGACGGAACTGATCGCGCGGCGGTTCATCGAGTACAGCCGTTTCGATCCGCTGCACAGTGCGGAGATGGAGCAGGTGCTGTTTAACCACTTGCCGGACTGGCTGGACAGGGTGGCGCGCGATGTCGATGCGCGGCTCGAACTCAAGTCGGGAGACGACAGGTTCCGCGCCACCATCGACGCGGCGGATTTCAAGGAGCGCATGGCCGCAGCGTGCGAGCCCCTTTTGCAACGCCTGCGCTCCCGGATTGTGCTGCGCGGGCCGCACGTCGTGCAGGTGCCGCAGCGGCTGATCGAGTTTCCTGGCGTCATCGAGAGCCTGATGCGTCTGCAGGAATGCGAGATCCATGTGCTGGAACCGGGTGCAGCTGCGCTCGGTACCCTGAGCCGGATCGTGTCGAAGTGGGGCGTCGAACCGGTGGTTCAGACCGAACTGCCCTGGGACCGGCCACCGCTTGCACGTCCGATGGCCAATGCGGCGCCGGCGGAGCGCAGCGAGCGTGCTGCAAGCCACCTGCTGGCAGGGGATCGTGCTTTCCGCCTGGGTGCTGAGCCGCTGCACATCGGTACCAGCGTTACGGCAGACGAGTGGGGCGTGGTGCTGGATGCCGGGCTGCGTGGGGTTTCCCGTCATCACTGCACGGTGCGCACCGAGAACGGCACGCTGATGCTTTTCGATCACAGCCGCTTTGGCACCATGCTGAACGGGCACCGGGTAGATTCGGCTGCGGTGCTCAAGGCCGGTGATGTGATCACGCTGGGTACGCCGCCAGTCGAGCTGCGACTCATTGCCGAAGTGTCCGGGAATGGCGCGTAGATCCTTCAATATCTTCAGTCTCTCCTTTCTGGACGTGATGGCCTGCGGTCTGGGTGCCACGATCCTGTTCCTGGTGATCATCAGTGCCCAGGTCCGGCTGAAAGCGGACCGCGCCAGTGAAGAGTTGCTTGGGGAAGCCGGCAGTCTTGAACAGCAGCTCAAGGAAGCGCGCAGTAGTTTAGAGCGCCTGCAGGCCAGCCCGGTCAGTTCGCCGGAAGATGCAGCGGCGCGGATCGAGAAGCTGCGTAGCCAGATTGCGGACATGCGCGAGAAGGTGGCGGCGCAGTCCGGTGACAGCGTCGCGCAAAATGAAAGTCCCGAACAGTTGCGTGCCGACGTACAGCGCCTGGAGGAAGGCCTGGGTCGACTCACTGCCAGTCAGCAGAAGTCCGGTACGGGTGGTCGCGTGCGCAGTTTCACCGGCGATGGCAACCGTCAGTATCTCACCGGCATGCAGATGGGCGGCAAGCGGGTGGTGATCCTCGTCGATGCCTCGGCCAGCATGCTGGCACGCACCTATGTGAACGTGGTCCGCTACCGGGCGATGCCGGATGAGCGCAAGCGCAAGGCGCCAAAATGGCGGCAGGTGGTTGCGGCAGTGGACTGGCTGACCACGCAGTTCGCACCCGGTACCCGCTTCCAGATCTATATATTCAACGAGGAGGCACACAGTGTGGTGGCGGGCAGTGATGGCAACTGGCTGGAAGCAGGTGCTGGCGGCGCGCTGGAGCAGGCGGTTGCAGAGCTGCGCAAGGTGGTACCGGACAAGGGCACGAGCCTCGCCAATGCCTTCTCAGCGCTGCAACAACTCAAGCCTGCACCGGACAATATCTATTTGCTGACCGACGGCCTGCCGACCCAGGCTAAACAGGCACCCGGTGGCGTCACGCCGGTAAAACCGGCTCAGCGTGCAACGTTTTTCAACCAGGCAGTGCGTGAGCTTCCGGGTCGTGTGCCGGTCAACGTGTTGTTGTACCCGATGGATGGTGATCCGGATGCGGCCGGTTTCTTCTGGCGGCTGGCCATCGCCACCAAGGGTTCCTTTCTGACGCCTTCGCGAGACTGGCCATGAGACGGCGGCGGCGCGAGGCAGCCGACAACCTGAACCTGTCCTTTCTGGACGCGATCTCCTGCGGCTTCGGCGC
>JBATNV010000234.1:0-2992 GCA_049290495.1 Gammaproteobacteria bacterium
CTCACGCGCCAGTACACCGCGCTGCTCGCCACCGAGGGCGTCGAAGTCAGCTTTGCAGACAGCGGCGTGCAGCGTCTGGCCGAGATTGCCTTCCACGTGAACAGCGAGCAGGAAAATATCGGTGCACGCCGGCTGCACACGGTGATGGAGCGGCTGCTGGAAACGATTTCATTCGACGCCGCTGACCGCAATGGCGAACGAATCAGCGTCGATATCGACTACGTGAACCAGCACCTCGGCGAACTGGTGAAAAACCAGGACCTGAGCCGCTATATCCTCTGAAATCACACGCAACCCGACCGACGGGTTGATGCATGATGCACTTCCGGTGTGGACAGTCCGGCCCGCCGGCGAGATTATTCGCGCCTGATGGTTCCGGCAGCGAGCAGCATAATGCGCACGACAAAATGGCATGGCCCGATGAGATTGCTTTCACGTTACGCCAGCCTGATGGTAATCGCCGCCGCGCTTGGCGCCTGCAGCAACCCGGAAGGCGACTTCCGCACCGCCGAACAAACCAATACCGAAGCCGCCTGGCAAGAATTCCTCAACCAGCACCCGGATAGTGCACTGGCCGGGCAGGCGCGTCTGCGGCTCGACGATCTGCGCGAACAGCAGGACTGGGCAAAGGCGCAGCAGGCAGAAAGTCCCGAGGCCCTGCGCGCCTATCTGCAGGCCCACCCGATGGGGCCGAATGCCGACGCCGCGCTGGAACAACTGTTGAACCTGGAACGCCAGTTTATCTGGCAGACGGCCACTCGCAGCGCGACCCGGGAAGCTTTCGAGAACTTCCTGCTCCAGTATCCCGATGCACCGGAAGCCGCCGAGGCCCGCGAGCGGATTGCAGCACTCGCTCCAGCAGCACCGGCCAGGTCTGGTTCAAGCCAAGCTGTCGCTGCCAAAGGCACAGCTGGCCACAGCAAAACGCCGGCCAGCCCATCTGCTGCGGCACCGAAGGCCAGCACCGGCAAAACGCGCCTGCAGTTCGGCGCCTTCTCGACACGCGAGCGGGCACTTCAGCAGCGCAAACTGCTGGAGTCGAAATTCGGCCAACTGCTGCCCGGAACCATGACGGTCGATGCTCCCGTCAGTGCCGGCAAAGACCAGCTGTACCGACTGCGGTCGGCGCCGATGAGCGAAGCGCAGGCGCGCAGCAGCTGTACCGCCCTCAAAGAGCAGGGTCAGGCCTGCGTAATCGTGCCCTGAACGGCGGTACCGGTGAAGACCAGGTCGAGCAAAGTCCGCAAATCTGCTACCAGGCCGGCCAGCCGCAAACCGTTGCCGGCGCGGCGTCCGGCTAAAAAGAAGTCGCGTAGCGCCAAGGTTCTGCAACGCACCGTTTATGAAGGCAGCTGCCATTGCGGTGCCATCGAATACAGCTATGCAACGGCCCTGCCGGTACACAAGTGGCTCGTGCAGCGTTGCCAGTGCAGCTTCTGTCGTGGGCACGGTGCCTGCACCACCGCTGATCCAGCCGGTGAAATGCAGTTTCGCTTCGTCCAGCCCGAGTTCCTGCGTCGTTATCGTTTTGGTCTGCGCACGGTGGACTTCCTGATTTGCAAGGAATGCGGCACGCTGGTCGCCGCGGTACTTCTCTCCAGACGGGGCGCCCAGTCGATGATCAACAGCAACAGCCTGCGTGAGCTACCGAAGCGCCTGCCTGCCGGAAAGCCGGTACACCACGATGGTGAATCGGCCGAAGAGCGCCGCACAAGGCGCGCGCGCAGCTGGACACCGGTCAGCGGACCCGTATGACAATGACTGAAGACAACGGCTTACCCATAGACCCGACGGCTTACCTCGCCCGCCACGACCAGCGGCCTGTATCTACTCTCAAGCCGTTCGCGCCCGGCGATGTGCTGGTCGGCGCCACGCTCCTCAATAATCCGCAGGACGATCACGCCGGACAGGGACGGATCGTCCAGTTCGATGCTGATCTGAATGAGAAAGGTGTGCTGTGGCTCACCGGCACCACGCACCTGGTCTATGGCCTCAGCTTTGCGCCCGATGGCACGCTCTGGGCACAGGATCCCTGGGCGTGGACCACGGTGCGCGTCGCCCCGGATGGCCGGCAGCTGTTGAACCTGCAGTTCGATCACCGGGCTTTTTCGAAAGTACACTTCATGGCAGACAGCACGCTGCTGTTCACTGAAATGCTTGATGGCGAGCACCAGCCAGAGCCGTTGACCACGCGTCACCGGCCACTGCCTGGCCATCGTACGCATCTGGGCGATGGCGACCTGTGGCGCTACACCGCCGACGGCGAACTGATCGAGATGCTCGAACCGGAAGTTCACGGTGGCATGAGCGGCAGCATGGCCGTCACGCACTCGGTGCTGTCACCCGACCAGAGCCGACTTTTCTACGTATCCGAGACCGGACCGCGCCTCATGCAGTTTGACCTGGCCCACGGATGCCAGCTGCCGGATCTGCGCAGCGGCAGCGAAGGCGACCGGACCATGATGCACTTCGACCTGTCACTGACGCCGGACGGCATGCTGATGGTCTGTATGGGTAACCGCATCGATGCGCTGACGCAGGACGGCATCTGGCTGCGCAGCTATGCGCTGCCCGGTTTCGGCTGGTCAATCATCGATGCTCGCGGCGGAACACATGCCTTTGTCGGCAACTGGTTCAGCGGCGAAGTGGTGAAGCTCGACCTGGAGAGCGGCGAGATCGTCGCGCGGACGACGGTTGCTGAAAAATGCATGGCGGGTATCGCGCAGTATCTGCCGGCGGGCTGATCAGCCCGGAGCGACGGCGTACTGGCAGCCGCCGCGATCACGGACAGCTGCCAGTTCTGTCTGCGGAACGCGTCAGGGCTTCCTGAAGCGCAGCGCGAAGCGATCCGAATTACCGGTCACCGACCGCCTTCCGACCTCGTAGCGCAGTTCGTCGTCCGGTATGTAGTGCAGGTTCGTGAAGTCTTCAAACACGAAACCCGCCGCCTGCACCTCCTTGATCGCCAGCACCGGGTCCACGCGCCGCCAGT
>JBATNV010000235.1:0-10263 GCA_049290495.1 Gammaproteobacteria bacterium
GGCGTGCGGGTACGTCTCGCCACGCGTGGCTCGGGCCGCTGGTCGGAGTCGGGTGGCGCGCGGTCGAAGTTCGGTCTCTCGGTACCGGAGCTGGTGCGGCTGGTTGCCGAACTCGAGCGACGGGGCAAGCCTGAGGCGCTGGCGCTGCTGCACTTTCATATCGGCAGCCAGATCATCGACATCCAGGTCCTCAAGCGTGCGCTCAAGGAGATCACGCAGATCTACGCCTCGCTGATCAAGCAGGGTGTTGGCATCAAGTACATCGATATCGGCGGTGGACTCGGCGTGAGTTACGGTGCCGGTCATACGCGCGGTGAGGCGGGCGTGAACTACGGGCTGCAGGAGTACGCGAACGCGGTGGTGTTTGCGATCAAGGAAGTCTGCGACGTGCAGGAGGTGCCGACGCCGATCATCGTTTCCGAGAGTGGCCGCGCGATCACGGCGCATCACTCGGTACTGCTGGTGCCGGTTCTGGAAGGACACCGACGTAACGGGGCTGATCATCAGCCCTTGCCGGCTGAACCGCATGCGGCGATCGAGTCGCTGAAAAAGATACTCGATAATGTGCGTAACCCGGAGCGCGAGCCTGAAGAGCTGATCGAGGCCTATCACGACATCGAGGAGGTCAGGATCGAGGCGCGTACGCTGTTCAGTCTCGGCTATCTCGGACTGGATCAGCTGGCAGTTGTCGAGGAACTGTACTGGTCGATCGCGCGCGACCTGCTGGCGCGCCTGCGGCCCGCTGAAATCGACCCGACGCCGGCTGAAGTGCTGGAGCTGGAGGAGAAGCTGACTGACCGCTATCTCTGCGATTTCTCGGTATTCCAGTCGATTCTCGATCACTGGGCGATCGACCAGTCGTTCCCCATCATTCCGATCGACCGGCTCGATGAAAAGCCTGATCGTCGCGCCGTGCTGGTCGATCTCACCTGTGATTCGGACGGCAAGGTCAGTCATTACATTTCGGCTATGGACGACAAGAGCTTCCTGCCGGTTCATTCGCTAGAAGACGGCAAGCCCTACTATCTTGGTTTCTTCCTGATGGGTGCCTATCAGGACATCATGGGCGATACCCACAACCTGTTCGGTCGCGTGCCGGAAGTGCACGTTTATGCCGATGCTGAAGAGCCCGGTAATTTCTGGATCGAGCGCGTGATCCCGGGCGCAACGGTGCACGAGATGCTGGCCCAGGTGCAGTATTTCCCGAACGATCTCAGTCGGCGCATGAGTGATATCGTCAAGCGCAAGATCGATGCCGGGCATGTGCGGCCGTCCATGGGTATGGAGATCCTTGCGCAGTATGTGGCCTGCTTCAACGGCACGACCTACTGCGATGCCCCCAGTGGCATGCAGTCTTCAGGCAAGGATCGGGTGCAGGGATGAGCGCACGGCAAAAGCTGCCGGTCGCCATGATCCAGATGTGCTGCGCGGCGGATCCGCAAGTCAATCTCAGGCGTGCCCTGGAAATGACGCGCAAGGCGGCGCAGAACGGAGCGAAGCTGATCTGCCTGCCGGAGCTTTTTCAGAGCCGCTATTTCTGCCAGAGCCAGGACAGCGCGCACTTCGCACTGGCGGAGGCCGTGCCTGGCCCGGCGACAGAGGCCTTTGCTGCGCTGGCGACGGAGTTCGATACCTCGATCGTCATCAGCCTGTTCGAGCGGCGGGCAGCAGGCCTTTATCACAACACCGCGGCCGTGCTGGACGGGCGCAAGGGCTATGCGGGCAAGTACCGCAAGATGCATATTCCCGACGATCCGCGTTACTACGAAAAATACTATTTCACACCGGGTGATCTCGGTTTCCAGGTGTTTGACACTGCTGCCGCGAAGCTCGGTGTACTGATCTGCTGGGACCAGTGGTATCCGGAGGCAGCGCGGCTCACGGCGTTAAAGGGTGCGGAAATACTGATCTATCCGACGGCGATCGGCTGGCATCCGGAAGAAAAGGCCAGGGTCGGTGAGCGCCAGCATGCCGCCTGGGAAACGGCACAGCGGGCGCATGCCATCGCCAACGGCTGCTTCGTGCTGGCCATCAACCGCACCGGTTTCGAGCCGGATCCGGCCAGCGAGGGTGGTATCGAATTCTGGGGGCAGAGCTTCGCAGTGGCCCCGGATGGCCGCGTGCTCGCACGCGGTCCTGCTGATGCCGAGGCCATCATCGAGCTGGAACTTGATCTCGCCGAGATCGAGGCCTTCCGTATCGGCTGGCCCTTCCTGCGTGACCGGCGCATCGACGCCTACGCAGACATCAGCCAACGTTTCAGCGACCAGTAACCCCGATTTTTCAGTGCGGTTCGTCGCTGCCCTGCGTGCGCGCCAGATAGCGGCCGATGTCGGTGGGGTTTTGCAGAAACCGCCGGCCATTCCATTCCCTGACGTCCAGATCATTCAGCGCCTCTGCTGGTGCCGGTGCGTATAGCACGAGTACCGGCAGCCCCTGATTTTCAGCGCCAATCTCTGCAATTACCTCAGGACGCGGACGCGGAAAATCAAGGTAGCGGACATCGAGGGCGTCGCGGAGCTGCGGATAGAAACTGAGCAGGCCTTCGAGAGTGGCGCAGCCGGGGCAATAGCAGGGACCCTGGTCCTTGTCCATGAATCCGGGTTTGAGCAGCAGCAGTTTGTCGCGCGGCATGATCACTCCTCAGTGTCGATTGCTACCAGGGCAGGGGCTGTCCATCGTAATTCAGAAACTGCCCGGATTGTTCAAGCGTCCAGCCCTCGATCAGTGCGCGCATGCCAGTCACGCTGGGGGCCGAACGGATCAGCGGGATCATGCCGGCGCGCACCAGCTTCACGAGGTGCTGCAGGTCGGGCGGGCCGGGATCATCTGCGGCGAGATCCAGCAGGCCGCGCGTATCCACAAGGCCCGGGTTGATCAGACCGACGATCAGGCTGCGGGCCTTCAGGTCCAGCGCCAGGTTGCGGGCGATCAGATGGAGCGCCGCCTTGCTGGACCGGTAGGCATAGAGGTTTGCCGGTGGCTGCAGCAGGCCGATTGAGCCGGCAGCGCTACCGAGGAAAATGATCTTTTTCTGGCTGCCCGCCTCGACCAGCGGCAGCAGTGCCTGGGTCAGCAGTGCAGGTCCCACGGCGTTGGCGCGGTAGGCCTCGAGGAATGCGTCTGCCTGCCATGCGCCGAGGATCTGCGGGCCACCCGGTCCGAGCAACGCGGCGTTATTCAGCAGTACATCCAGTGCGAGGCGAGTACCCAGGCGGCCGGCAAGTTCGTCGATGGATGCCGGACTGGCGAGGTCCAGCGTTTCGATCCTGATATTCGTATGCGCCTGGGCGAGCGACCGGAGTTCGCCAGCAACAGCCGGGTCGCGGCAGGTGGCGATGATCTGCCAGCCGGCATCAGCATACTGCCGGACAAATTCGAGTCCGATACCGCGATTGGCGCCGGTGATGAGGATCGTTGCCATCGGTGCTCCTGACTAGTTTTGCGAGGTTTGCATTTTTGCATAGTTGCAGACAGCATTGAACTTTGTGTCCATAAACGCATTGCGCCGCAGGCGCTCCCAGCCGGAGAAAACTGAGATGGTGACTTATATCGCTACGCTGCTGGCCAAGCCCGGCCACGAACTCGAGGTAACCAGCTTCTATCAGGAACTGGAACCGCTCATGCGTGAGGCCAAGGGCTTTCATGGTCGCAACGTTT
The DNA here is from genome assembly GCA_049290495.1 of Gammaproteobacteria bacterium. Taxonomy (GTDB): domain Bacteria; phylum Pseudomonadota; class Gammaproteobacteria; order Steroidobacterales; genus SHZI01. Next base: position 3,661 of record JBATNV010000235.1, read on the forward strand.
ATCGCGCGCGACCCGGTACGGTGGAGGCTGAAGTCCGTCGCGTCACACCGGCGGCGGAACTTACGGCCCATCCCCATGGTGACGAGGGCCCGCAGGGTGTGCAGTTCGTCATCATCGAGAAGTGGGACAGCGTTGCCGACCGGTTTGCCTTCTCGCGCGGTGCTGCCAAGGCGCGAAACGCGCAGCTTTTCCCGCATCTGCTGCCGTCACACTCGCATGAAATCTACGAGGACGTAACTACCGGCTAGCAGCCAAAGGGGGCGCCACTCTTTTTTTGCTGCGCGACGAATCCTTTGGGGCTGTCTGGCCGAACTGGAAGCATATGCAACCGCCACCTGACGAGCTCGTGTCCCGGATTATTGCGGCCGCTGAGGTCTATGACGTTTCAGCCTGTGAAGAACTGATTGCCTCGGCCATAGCCACGCTGGACCCGCTGATCTACGTTCGTGATGTCGTGGCGCCACTGTTGCGTGAGACCGGTACGCGCTGGCACTGGGGCAAGCTGTCGGTCGCCCAGGAGCATATGATTTCGGGGCTCGTACGGCGGAGGTTGTCGCACGCACTCGATCAGTACCTCCCAAACGCCAGTGGGCCGGTCATCCTGTTTTCGACCTTGAGTGGCGAGCGTCACGAGATGGGCGGGCTGATGGGCGCGGTGCTGGCCGCCAGTCGTGGCTTTCGCTGCATCTATCTGGGCCCCGATTTGCCCGCTGCCGAGATCGCCCGTTTCTGCGCGAACCGTTCGGTAGACGTGGTTGCGTTGAGCCTGGTCGTACAACCCGACGTGATTGATTCCCTGGCGGAGCTCGCAGATCTCCGTGCACAGCTGCCCGACACCACTCAAATCTGGGTCGCTGGCCAGGCCGCGGCGATGATGCCGCTGAGCGATATTCCCGCCGGCATCACTCCCATACACGATCTTGATGCCTATCTGCACCGATTGGCCACACTGCAGGCCAAACCGGCTGCTACCCCCTGAGGAACGCATGAAGATCTCAACAAGAAAGCTGATCCAGCTCGCCGTTGTCGCCGTGATTATCCTCGGGGGCGTGTGGCTGCTGCGTCGACCCGCGCCGGCTGATGTCATCTATCCCGTACGGCGCGACGTTGTCGAGGTCGTGGTCGCAACCGGCCGGCTGCAGGCGATACGAGAAACCCAGGTGGGTGCCGAGTCGCCGGGTATCGTCGAAAGTCTCGCGGTCGATGAAGGCGCGCTGGTTCGGAAGGGCGATTTGCTGGGCCGATTGACGGCTGGCGAGACGACCGCACGCTTGGCCGCGTCGCGCGCTGCGCTGGATGTGGCCCAGAAGAACCTGCTCGCTGAGGAGGCAGCGCTCGCACGATATCGCCAGGACCTCGAACGCCTGCAGCCGCTGGCTGCAAAAAACCAGGTTTCAGTTGCCGAACTCGAGCGTGCTGCTTCCGATGTGCGCGTGCAGTCGGCACGTACCGATGCTGCACGGGCCGGATTCCGTGGAGCGACTGCAGAGGTAGAGCGTGTCCGCCCTGATTTTGATCGTCGCGAGGTGCGCGCCCCGTTTGGTGGCGTGATCACCGACCGGCTGGTCGACCCGGGTACGCCGGTCTCTGCGGCGCAGGGCTGGTTCCGGATCTCGGAAATGGCCAGCACCGAAATCGAGGTGGAAACCGATGAAAACAATCTCGGCAAACTGAAAGTCGGTCAGCCGGTAACCATCTTTGTGCCGGCCTACCCCGAGCAGCCCTTTTTCGGCACGCTTGGCCAGGTCGGGCCGTTTATCGACAGCGAGCGCGGTATCGTGCGACTCAAGATCACACCGACGCAGTTGCCTGATTTCGTGCTGCCAAACATGACGGTGGATGTCAGTATCGAAGTGCGTCGTGCCGACCAGTCGCTGGCACTGCCGGTCAGTGCCGTCGCCCTGCAGGCCAGCCCGCCCTTCGTGCTTGCGGTAAATGCCGATGGTGTGCTCGAGCAGAAACCTGTGCGCGTCATCGGCCGTAACCCAGACTGGGTTGCCGTGCTCGACTTGCCAGAGAAGGTCCAGGTGCTCCGCTCGCAGTTCGGCTTTACACCCGGCCAGAAGATCCGCCCGGTTATTCAGGCCGATGTTGCGCCGGATAAAGGCCGACAGGCGAGTGGAGTGGCGGGCCGCTGATGCTGACCTACTTCATGTGGTCTGTGGCTTTCCGCCACCTGCGCTACAGCATCAGTCAGTCGCTGCTGACTATTGGCGTGGTTGCGATCAGCGTATTACTCATCATCTATCTGTGGACCATCATCAGCGGTACGCAGACGCGTATCGTGCAGAGCACGACGGGCGCGTTGCCACACATCACTGTCGAGCCGCCCGAGCGTACGCCGCTGGGTGCATGGAACCTGCCGGATTCCGGTAAGCCATCCAGCCCGCTGTATGTCGGTGAGGTCGTAAACCTGCCCAGGGGTCTCGAGCGTATCGAAGACTGGCAGCTCTGGATGCCCTACCTCGATCACGCTGACCCGGCCATTACTGCGGTTTCTCCGCAGGTTTCCGGCCAGGTATTCATGAACCGCGGTTCGCGTCGACAGTCGGTGCGTATCCTTGGCGTACTGCCGGAGCGATATAACGGCATCGTCGCGGTCGAGAAGAACCTCGTTGAGGGCCGTTTTCTCACCATGAATTCCGGTGATGTGGTCCTGGGGCGCAAACTTGCCAGTGATTTCGGCCTGAAGCTGCGTGATAAGGTGCTCATGGTGGGGCCGGAAGGTGTTGCGCTCAACTTCACGGTCGCCGGCATCTACAACACCGGCTTTGGCCAGATAGACGATGGGCTGGTGCTGGTCAGTTTGCGCGACGGCCAGTCGCTGCTCGGTTTTCCCGGCTCGATCAGTTCCTTCGGTATCAAGCTCGCCGACCTGTATGCCGCCGAACAGCTTGCACAACGTCTTGCACCGGGCCTGCCTTTCAAGGTCCGCTCCTGGGTTATCGATAACCCGAACCTGTTCCGCGTGTTGAATGCGCAGAGCCAGACCCGCAACCTGATCCTGATCATGTCCACAATTGCTTCGGGATTTGGTATCGCCAGCATCCTGGTCATGGTGGTAACCAGCAAGTACCGTGAGATCGGTATCCTCAAGGCGATAGGCGCCACGCCGACTGATATCCAGCGGATCTTTGTTATCGAAGGTCTCTTGCTGGCATTGATTGGCTGCCTGGTCGGCGTACCGCTGGGCATCGGCCTGCTGGAGCTGCTGGCTGGTATTCGCAGCGTCGGGCCAGATGGCCGTGTGGATGCGCCGTTCCTCATCCAGATCGAGCCGGCCGTGCTGATCGGCGCATCGCTGGTCGCGCTGGTCACTGGCGGCATCGCCTCGTTTTTTCCGGCCCGTCGCGCCGGGCAGGTTGATCCGATGCAGGTCATCAGGGGCAACTGAATGAGCGCGGTACCGGTTGTTGAGCTGGAGCAGGTCGGGAAGACCTACTACAGCGGCGCGGTTGAAACGCCGGTGCTTTTTGATGTCTCGTGTTCGATCGTGCCGGGTGAGTTTGTTGCCATCGTTGGCGGCAGTGGGTCAGGCAAGACCACGCTGCTTAACCTCATGGGATTGCTCGACCGTCCTACCGCAGGTGAGATCCGCATAGAGTCCGGCGACGTTACCCGCTTTGATGAAGTCGATCGCGCCAGGATGCGGCGTGACCGACTGGGCTTTATCTTCCAGTTTCACTACCTGTTGCCCGAGTTCACCGTGCTCGAAAATGCCCTGATGCCGTGCCGGATGCGGGGGCGGCAGTTCGAGCAGGCCCAGGAGCCCAGGATGCGCGAGCTGCTCGCAGCTGTGGGCCTGGATGACAAGATCAAGTCACGGCCGGCGCAGCTGTCTGGTGGTCAGCAGCAACGTGTCGCTGTCGTCCGTTCGCTGGCCAATAACCCGGCCGTCGTGTTCGCTGACGAGCCCACCGGAAACCTCGACAGCAAGAGCGGGCGCATGGTTTTCGATCTCATGAAACGCCTGAGTCGCGACTCAGGTACGGCTTTTGTCATGGTCACTCACGACGACAACTTTGCCCTGGAGGCGGACCGGGTCATACGCATCCGCGACGGACGTATCCAGGGACGCTAAAAAGGGGACGCTGCCCTTTTAGCGTACGCTGGCGAAGGACTGCAGGCGCACCTGTGGTGTGATGTAGCCTTCCTGCGGCGGTTCGACATTGGCGAGCGCTGTGGACAGGTATTTCTTGTTGCAGTCGCACAGCACGGTGACAACCACGGCTTCCGGGCCCATTTCTTCGACCAGCTTCATCGCACCGATTACATTGGCGCCCGATGAAATGCCAAGGCCGAGGCCGAGACGGTGTGCGAGCGCCTGGGCCATCAGGATGGCGTCGCCATCCCACACATCCACTACGCTGTCGAGTTCGGCGAGTTTGACGATGGAGGGGATGAACTCGTCGCTGATGCCCTGGATGCGGTGTGATCCGACCTTCTTGCCGGTGCTGAGCGTCGGCGAGTTGGCCGGTTCCAGCGGGTGGGCGCGCACCTTGCGCGCACCCCGACGCAGATATCGTGCGACGCCCATGACGGTGCCACCGGTACCGACGCCAGCCACAAATGCATCCGGCGCGACGCCAAACTGCGCGAGTTGCGCCTCGATTTCAGGACCAGTCATGACCTCGTGTGCTTCGACGTTGTCCGGGTTATCGAACTGGCGCGGCAGGAAGGCGTTGCTTTGTTCTTCTGCGTATTCCTGCGCCATCTTCACGGCACCGATGAATCCGCCCTGTGCCTTGGAAACCGGCACGACTTCGGCACCGAGGTTGTGCATGAGCTGCACCCGTTCATAGCTCATCCAGTCGGGCATGTAGATGCGCACGCGGTGACCGAGCGCGCGGCCGATGGCAGAAATGGAAATGCCGGTGTTACCGCTGGTGGCTTCAGCAATTACCGCACCCTCCCGCAGTTCGCCGCGTTCTATTCCGCGCCGCATGATGTAGAGCGCCATGCGGTCCTTTACGCTGCCGGTCATGTTGAGCAGCTCATACTTGGCGTACAGCCGGCGCGGCTGACCATTGTACGTATAGCGGATTTCGAGCAGCGGAGTCTGCCCGACAAGTGCTGCAATGCCATCGATTGAACGCATGAGTGCTGGTTTCCGGTCGTTGTCTATAAGAGGAAGGTAGTTTAACCGCGCAGCCCGTCGTTGCCCTACCGCGCGACCGCCGTCACGGTGGCCTTCTGTTCTGCGCCCGCGCGTGTCCAGTGCAGTTCCACCTTGTCACCTGGCTCAAGTTTCTTCAGCAACTCGTTGAAGCCACCGAGACCCTTTACCTCGCTGCCGTTCAGATGAGTGAGGATATCGCCGGCTTGCATGCCGGCTTTTTCCGCCGGAGAGCCGGGAACCACACCATCGATCCGGAGGCCCGGGCCCTGGAAGGCAAAGTCGGGGATAGCGCCGATCGAGACGCGACGTGAGCCTGAACCGGCTGGTGGCGCCGCGTTGCTGGCAGATGGGCTACTCACGCTGAGCCGCTTTTCCGTAGAAGCCAGGTAGTCGATGGCCTCAGTGGCGACTGTTGCCACCTTCACCATGCCCGCGCCATCGATCTTGTCCGGCGTATCAGATGGACGGTGATAGTCGAGTCCCGCACCCGAGAAGATCTGTACACCCGGCACGCCGGCATCGATAAAGGCTTTCTGGTCGGAGGACTCGGCAGCGCCCGGGATAATCCGGGTTGGTACGCCTGTGACAGCCGTAATGCCGCGAAACACGAAGGGCCACTCGCGGGCACTTTCGGTAGCGATCACCGAGACCGGCTGGTCGCCGAGCCGGCCAACCGTGTCCATGTTGATGACACCGAATATCCCGGCAACCGGCACCGGCAGTGGATTGCTCACGTAGTAGCGTGAGCCAAGCAGACCAGCTTCCTCGCCGCTGAAGGCGATGAACACGATGGTGCGCGGCGGTGCCGGACGCGTCGCGAGCTGCCTTGCGATCTCGATCAGCACAGCGACGCCGCTGGCGTTGTCATCGGCACCAGGATGCAGCTTGCCGACCGCATCGGCGCGCACACCCGGCCAGCCAAAGCCCAGGTGGTCGTAGTGTGCGGTCAGCAGCGCGACTTCTCCCTTTAATTTCGGGTCTGAGCCTGGCAACACGGCAATCACGTTGCGCAGCTGGTGTTCACTGTTGTCCACCCCACCCCTGGCGCTGAAGGTCTGGAAGTAGCTGCCATTGTCTCCACCGGGCTGCAGCTTTGCAGCGGCGAACTGCTCCTTGATGTATTCGCCGGCAGATTCGAGTCCGGCGCTGCCGAAGCCGCGACCCTCACGCTCGGGTGCGGCCAGATAGTTGACGTGCTGCCTGAGCTGCTCAGCCGAGTAAGCCGCCGGCGGCTCTGCCAGCGGGGCACGCTTCGGCAGTACGATCGCAGCCGGCAAACCCTTGCCCTGCAAATTTACCAGCAACGGTGAATCGGTGGTCGGCCACTCGCCCTTGGCGACGTTAGCTGGTTCATCGCCTGCGAAGGCCAGCCAGGAATACTTGCCATAGTGGGGCAGCTTGCGCACCAGGCCCCCCAGCGCTGCAGCGGGATCGACCGTGATCCAGCCGATGGCGAGTTTCGGGTCATCCGGATGGCGATGCGT
>JBATNV010000236.1:0-2585 GCA_049290495.1 Gammaproteobacteria bacterium
CGATGGTACCGAGCAAACTGCGCGTACCTTTGATCACGACATGAACTGGGCGCCATACCCGGCACCCGACGGCCGTCACTATGTCTTCGTGCGAATCGTCGAGGACAACAGCTGGGAAGTCTTCCTGGGTGATCTCGCCGGTGGCGAACCGAAGCGCCTGACCTTCAATCCGGGCTTTGATGGCTTTCCGTCCATGTCACCGGATGGCAAGAAGATGCTGTTCGCGCGCAGTACGGGCGGCGGTTTCATGTCCAACCTGTACACGCACGTGATGGATGTTTCTTCGCTGAACATCGGGCCTGAAAACTGGAAGGGCGTAGTGCCGGCGACTCCAGCGCCGAAAAAATAGTCTTTCGCCAAGCACAGCCGCAACAGGCAGGAGTCTCATTTGATGCGCAATGTTCGTTTGGGATCGGGCGCAGTGCGCCTGCTGGCGACCGGCCTGGTCGCCAGTCTTGCCCTCGGCGCGCCGTTCGCGCTGATGGCTGACCAGGCTGTGTTGCATATGAAGATCGGCGATCCCGGCCGCAATGGCCGGGAAGTCCCGCTGGTGCTCGACGGGATTACTGACAGCAGTAACGGTGCGCTGATCACGCCGCAGGAAATGGCGCAGAAGCTCGCCGGCACGGGCATCCTCTTCATCGGCGAGAATCATACGGACCAGGAGTTTCACAACGTCCAGTTTCGTACCATCAAGGCGCTGCATGAGGCGGGCCGCGAAGTCCTGATTGGTCTCGAGATGTTCCCCTATACCGAGCAGGCGCTGCTCGATAACTGGAACACCGGTCTGTACACAGAGAGCGGCTTCGTTGAGCTGGCGGCCTGGTACGACAACTGGGGCTACCACTGGAACTACTACCGGAGCATCTTTCTCTACGCGCGTGAGAAGGGCATCAACATGTACGCGGTGAACAGTCCCCGCGAAGTGGTGAAGTCTGTGCGCGCCAAGGGCTTTGCGGATCTGACGCCTGAGGAAGCCGCGCACCTGCCGCCGAAGCTTGCTGCAGAAAACGACGAACACCGGAGCATGTACCGCGCCTTTTTCGACAAGAACGACACGCTGCACATGAACGATGCGGCGCTCGACGGACTGTACCGGGCGCAGACCATGTGGGATGCCACCATGGGCTGGAATGCCCTGCAGGCACTCAAACAGCACGGCGGGCCAAACGCGATCATGGTGGTGCTGATTGGCGCCGGGCATGTGACCTTTGGTCTGGGTGCGGAGCGGCAGATCGATCCCTGGTACGACGGTCGTATCGCCTCGCTGATTCCGGTGACCGTGGTGGACGACGCCAGGAAGCCGGTGAAGCAGGTTCGCGCTTCCTATGCGAATTTCGTCTGGGGACTGCCGGAGGAAGTTGATACCGTCTATCCGGGTATCGGCGTATCTCTGATGGGCTCGCTGGGCAAGGAGCCTGCGGAGATCATCCAGGTCAGTGAGAAATCGGTGGCAGAACGTGCCGGCCTGAAGGTTGGCGATGTGCTGCTGAGCTTTGATGGCACGCCGATCAGTTCGGAAAAGACGCTACGCAAGCTGGTGGCCAACTACCGCTGGGGGGACGTGGCGAAGGTCGTAATCCGTCGGGACGGCAAGGAGACGGCGCTCGCCATCAATTTCCGTCGCGTCGTTCGCTGAAGCCGGGAATGGTCGCCTGATCCGCTTTTTATCGGCTTGTTCAGATTCTGGTTATAAGCTACCTTCCGCAGGGCATATCGGTAGCGCAATGGAATATCGGATCAGACCGGATCCTTTGACGCGAGCCATGCTCGCGGATGCCGAGAACGGCCATGCAGGCCCGCGGCCAGACACCGCTTCAAACACTTGGGGAGACACCGCCTTATGAGACGCATGGTACTGCTCGGATTACTTGGCCTGGTCAGTTGGTCAGCTCATGCAGACCTGAACGCACCAGGATGGCGCACCGGGGTTGCGGCAAGTTTCGCGAATTTCAGCGGTGATGATGTGCCTGCTCCGGAGCTCGGTAACAAGTTCATCGACGATAATTCAGTGGGCTTCAAGCTCTACGGCCAATATCAGTTCAATGAATGGTTTGGCATCGAGGGCGCCTACCACAACACTGGCGAATTTGAAGACAAATCAAAGAGCCTGGCGCTCCCCGGCAAGCTTAACCTTTCGTTTAGCGGGTTTTCTGCACAGGGTCTCCTTTACCTGCCTTCGCCTTCTGACGATGTGCAGTTATATCTCAAGGCCGGTTTCTACGACTTTGATGATGATCTGGACCTGAACGGCAGCAATATTTCGAGCGCTTCCGAGAGCGGCCTGGTCGCTGGAGCCGGAGCGGTAATCGAGTTCACCGAGCATTGGGGACTTCGGGCAGACGTCGACTGGTTCGATGCCAAGGCCGGCAAGCTGTACTCCGTTAACCTCGGCGTTCAATACTACTTCGGCGGCTCTAAACAGTGACGCCGACAGTCATTGCCGCACTCCCGCCCAACCAGAATTGAGGATAGTTTTGTGAGAAATACAATATCGTTATTGGTGCTGCTCGTCGTTTCGAATATGGCGGGCGCAGTAGAATTGACCTTGGTCGCGGACAACACCCGCAGCAGCAGCGGCACGC
>JBATNV010000237.1:0-2079 GCA_049290495.1 Gammaproteobacteria bacterium
GTGCCTGGCATGTGCGTCGCTGGCGTCGGCAGGTGTATGCGGGCACCTTGGAGGTAGGACTTGTGCCCCGTGGAGGTGTGGTGAACGAACCGGACGTCAATCGTGAGCTTGCGCGATTGCGCAAGGAGAACGAGCGGCTGCTCGAGCAGTTGCAGACCCAGGCCAGCCGACATGAGCAACTGGCCTCGGACCTGGAAAGTTCCAAGGAGGTGATCCAGGCGCTGGGAAAAGCTATCGCGCTCTTGCACCCGAACAGCGGGAGCGCGGACGGTACAACCGGCGACTGACCCAGGAGCAGGCCGAGCAGTTGGAGCAGTTCCTGGTCATGGAGAACTCTCTGGTCGAGTGGCTGAAGACGGCCGGGCTGTCCCAGACCAAGGCTCTGGCGTTACTGGGGATCGCAGCGGGAACCTGGCACTATCGGAGCAACCCCAGGCCGAAGGTGGTTGAGCCGGTGCCGCACAACCAGCGGCGTTCCCCGGCGTGGCTCAGCGAGACCGAGCTGCGCGAGATTCTGGCGATGCAGGCCGCGGCGTTCGTGCAGGACAAGTCGGTGCATCAGGCCTTTTACGAGGCACTGGACGCCGCCACTCCGATCGCCAGCCTGAAGACTTGGTACCGGGTCTGCACCGCTCACCTGAACCACCTGCGCCCGGTTCGGCCGCGTAAGAAGCACGCGTCGGCGTCGATGCCGCAGTGGGACGCCGACGCGGTCGGACAGGTGTGGTGCTGGGATATCACGATGCTGCCCGGGCCGTACAAGACGGTCTCGTTCTGCTTCTACATGGCCATGGACGTGTTCTCCCGCAAGATCGTGGCCTGGCGGGTCGAGCAGCACGAGGACGACGCCCTGGCCCGCGCCATGTTCGAGGCGGCGTTCGCCGTCGAGGGCCTGACCCCGACACTGGTGCACTCCGATCGTGGCGCCGCGATGACCTCGCGTACCCTCACCGGGTTGTTCGGCCTGCTCGGGATCAATGCCAGCAAGAACCGCCCACGGGTGTCCAACGACAACCCCTACGCCGAGACGGTGTTCAAGACAGCTAAACACGCCGGGTTCGGCTACCCCCGCTACTTCCAGACCCTGGACGAGGCACGCGCCTGGGTCAGGCGGTTCGTGCACCAGTACAACACCGAGCACCGCCACCGGAGCCTGGAAGGCCACACCCCGGACAGCATCCACGACGGCAGCTGGATCCAGATCCACCACCAACGCCAAGCCACCGTCGACGCCCTCTACGCCGAACACCCCGAACGGTTCAACAAACCCCCGAAGATCAAAACCCCGCTAGCCCAAACCGTCCTCAACCAGAAGAAAACCGAACACCGACTCCAAACAGGTTGACACCTTCCGGGCGGTCTCGATGTGGGCCACGGTAGGGCAGGCAAGGCTGATGATTCGGCATGGCTTTCCTCGCAAACCGCGCTTCCAATCGATGACAGAGGACGGACACGCTGGAGTGCAACACCACTGGCATTGGAGGTCCAGTTGAGTCCCCCATGGCGGTGTAACGCGGATCGGCCAGCTCGTTGGCCGGCGGGTCGCCTTGACACCCCAGGATGCGGTCACCGCGTGATCCTTCGAGTGATACCTCCAACAGCGACTCTCGAAAGGAACAAACGCGATGGCATCCGGGCGTTTCGGGGACGCCCCGCGGCGGGTACCGCGATCTTGTCGTCGGTGCGATTGAACAAATCCCCCAACAGCCGCGGGTTTGGCAGGGCACGGCTGGAGGTCATCGCAGACGCATCGGCGTTGAGCAAGAACGTCGCGCAGACGGGGCAGAGCCCGCGCTGCCGGAGCAGCAACTATGCTGTGCGCCCACCACGTTGTGCGTGCGTTCTTCGCCGACATGCGGCCCAGTACCAGCAGCGCGCAGCCCACCACCAGCTTCAGCCCTGCGGTCACCCAGCCGGATCTGACGAAGAACCGCCTACCCCGGTGACGGTCCATGTTCTATCACCCAGCCGCGCCCAAAACGGAGGCAAGCAATGGCGCACGAACGCCGATGATCTCCTCGGAGTGAGGTAGTCCGGCCCGTACATCATCGCAAGGTACAGATCATGGCGCCCGGGAGC
>JBATNV010000238.1:0-7319 GCA_049290495.1 Gammaproteobacteria bacterium
GGGGCTACCTGGATTGTGGCGCTGTGGCCCTGATCTGAGTTGCAGCCTGTGCGGCGGTTGCTGGCCGACGACAGCCCGCAAAGAGATCCAGGGACGGCTCGCGTACCGTCGTCGTAACGTCCAGCAGCCCGAGCACCGAATGGAAGATATTGTCGTGGGCGATCTCGCCGTTCGCCCCGGCCCGCAGACAATTCTCGTCGACGCCCGTCGTTTCCAGCAGGCCCTTTGACAACCACATCAGCATCGGCACTTCGCGCTGCACGTCGGGTGCGATCGCGTAAGGCAGACCGTGCAGATAGATGCCGTTTTCGCCAAGCGACTCGCCGTGATCAGACACATAGATCAACGCCGTGTCGCGATCTGTCAGATTCTGGAGATAAGTGATCATCGCCGCAAGCACATGATCGGTGTAGAGAATCGCATTATCGTAGGCGTTAACTATCTCGGCATCGGAACAATCCCTGAGTTCCCCGCTGTCGCAGGTCGGCGTAAAACGACGGAATTCATCGGGATAGCGCCGAAAATAGGCTGGCCCGTGGTTGCCGAGCAGATGCAGAACCACCACCAGATCACCCGACTCCCGAGCAGCAGCCGCCAGCCGGGGCAGTAGCACCGCATCCAGGCAGCGTTCGCCGTCGCATAGCACGGAATCCGCATCACCGGCGATGCGCTCTTGATGCAGGCCCGCACAGACGCCCTTGCAGCCGGACTGGTTGTCGAGCCACAGCACCTTGAAACCGACCCGGTCGAGCACATGCAGCAGCGACTGCTCACGGCGGATACGTGCCTCATCGTATGCGCGGCGGCCCACGGGCGCGAATATGCACGGCACCGACACTTCGGTACTTGTCCCGCAGGCTCGCACCCGCGGATAGACTACAAGATCGAGCGCCTGCAACTCGGGCGTTGTATCGCGTGTGTAACCGCTGAGGCCGAAGTTCGCCGAGCGCACCGTCTCACCGATGGCGAGTACCAGCAGTTTCGGTCGCCGCCCGATCGCTGCTCCATCAGCCCGGCGGGCATCTGCAGCAATAACCGCGAGCGGACCGGTTGGTGCAGCAAGCGCTTTGCGAACCAGCCGAAAGCCGGCGGACAGATAGTTGGTTGGCGTGACCAGGTGGCCAACTTCACGGTGATTTCGAATCAATGACGAGACTGCGCGGAACTGCGGAAAGACCACGAGTGCTGTCAACGCCAATGCTCCAGCCACTGTAAGCAGGCGCACGCCCAGTGCCCGCGACAGGGTCCGGGGCTTGATCTGTATGCGGCTCAGTATCAGCAGCGGAAGGCCGGCGTAGAGCAGCAGATGCAGCCCCAGAGCCGGCGTCAGCAGTTCACGGGCTTCCGGCCAGTCAGTGTGCAGCACGTTCTGCAGCATGTCGGTGTCAATGAACACCGAATAGCGATCCATGTAGAAAGTCGCAAACGCAGTAGCAACGAACAGTACCGCCAGCACCGGCCGCACTGTCCGGCGAGTCAGCAGCAGGGCGAGCACCGCAAACTGCAGCGCTGTTACCGCAATCAGCAGTCCGGCAAACAGCAGCAGGTCATGAAAGCCCGGCAAGACCTGTTAGCCGAACAGCGCGTGCCAGAATGCCTGGTTATAAAAGACCGAGAACGCCAGGCATGCGAGGACCAGCAGTGTCTCCGCAGATACCATCGGTCGCCAGACAGCCAGGCGCCGAACAGCCTGCCAACGCTGCTGCGTAATTGAGCTATCCGGCAGCGATACGGCTCCGGGGCTGGTGGATTGGGGGGTAAACCTGCGACGAATGATATCCATCACGATTAAACGGTGGGCAGGGGAGTAATCAATCGGGCCTCCAGCAGAACGCGCTGATTGGGATAGCGTAGCAGCTTTGGCACCTTGACCTGGTTTGCATTGAGGCCAGCAGCCGACTGACGCTGCAGCGCAAGTAGTTGCTCAAAACTACCCGACCGCACAAAACGCAGTTCCAGGGCAGCCAGACGCCCGTTATCGCGGCCGAGCGTTGCATAGGCAGGGTTTTCCCGTGCCAACAACATATCGAGGCGTGAGGCCAGCGCCGGAACATCAGGCAATCGTGCATAGCCAGCCAGTTCTGCGTAGACGATATAGCGATAAGGCACCTGGCTGACGTCGCCATACAGCGTGAAATCGCTCAATGCCGACATCAGGCAAGGCGTCTCACCCGCCAACTGGGCAACCGCGTTGCGCAGATGTAGCTCAGTAGTCTTCTCACCGACCAGGTCCAGAACGTTGCCGCGACGGTAGTCAAATTCGAATATTGGTGTCGTACCTTCGAAGCCGGCTATGCGGACTACGTCACCGAGTCGATAACGATATAAACCGGCATGGTTCGTGATCACGATCTCGTAGCTCTGGCCCTGAACGAGAGCACGGATGCCGACGGTCTGCGGATCTGGCGCGTCCAGTTCGCTGACCGGCAAAAACTCGAAATGCACGGCCCCAAGGGCCAGGGCGTAGCGTTCGGGCGCATCACCCCAGAGATTGATGCCGACCATGCCCTCGGTCGCACCAAAACAGGTGGTGTACAGCGCAGGGGCTGGTCCCGCCAGCGTACGCAACGCTGGCACGCTCACCGCAAACGCTCCGCTCACCACAGAACTCAGCACACGAAGCTCAGGCCACAGGCGTGTCATGCGTCCTGCCGGGTCGCGTGCGAGTTCACGCTCAATCTCCAGCGCCCGGGCCGGCTCAGGCTTTAGCGAAGCAGCGAGCGTCGCCCGCTCTGCAGCGCTGAGAACCAGGTCAGTCGACAACGTACCGCTCGCAATATCGCGCACAAGTTCGGCGCCACGATGGCCGATAATACCCATCCAGCTGACGATATGACTGCAGTAAATCGCCTCTATACAGCCGAGGTTTCGGGCACGCAACGCGAACAGCGCATGCAGGTAAAGCGCCGTGGGGTAGTGCTGCACGCTCAGCAGCGCCGCAGGGAACACCCAGAATGGCGGCGCCAGTTTCATGATGCGGCGCAGTCCTGCGCCACTCGGATTGCCGACTGGAATGCCTGCAGTTGTTTGCCGTCCGGCCCGGCTGGCAATCATCAGCGTCGCGGTCGGTTGACGAAAGCCGAGCCCCGGCACACATGCCGCTCGCGCTGCCGGTGTCAGCAGGGCAATGAACCGCAGAGCTGCGTTCTGCTGTCGCCACGTGACGGGAAAGAGCTTCGGATCACCGGTCGTGCCCGAACTACTCACAAAGAGGCGCGGACGACCGGGAAACATGAGATCCCTCTCGCCATTAGCCATACGTGCAAAGGTATCGCTGAAGCTGCTGTATTCAGCCAAAGGCACGCGCGCCCGCCAGGCCGCTTCCGGATCACGCTGCCGGGCGAGATCTGCAAAACCATACCGTCGGCCAAATTCACTGCCGGCATGTCGCTTGAGAATCTTGCGCAGCGTTACCGCGTTAGTGAGCGGGCCAGCGGCAAGCCGGCGCCGAAAGCCGGCCAGAGAGGCCCTGCAAGCCGCCTCCCAGAGCGGAAGAAGCAGTGAGACACCGCGAGTCGAGCCCACGGTGCTCAGCGCTGGTTGTTCGAGCTGGTCGCCTGCTGGGCAAGCGTGGCGCAATAGTTCACACCGCCGCCCGGGCGCTCACCTTTATAGAACACGCGATAGGGTTCGTAGTTGTCGAGAATTCCGTAATCGCCTGTGTACTGGTAACAGTAAAAGTTCTCGAACACAAAGGCGCGGGGAGGAAAGTACGTGAGGCTGGAAAAGGCCAATATGACTACCGCGTAGGCCGCGGCCACATGTGACGCGCTAATGCCGCGTATCGGGCGACTGCACAGAATCAGCCAGCTGGCCAGCTGGCCGGCGGAAATCCCCACCACCATGATGGTCAGCATCACCGCCAGGCTGGGCTTGACACCCGCAGTCGCAACGTAGGCGAGATAAGAAAAATAGACGACGAGGATGAGCAGCGGCGTTAGCGCCAGCGCAACGACCTTGCCAACCCAGTAGTTGTGCGCCAGTTTGCGCGTATAGGTGTACTGGACGATGGCAAACAGCAACCCCGGCCAGAAGTACATTTTCGTGTGTTCCCAGGCACTCTCGTTGACGGCAGCCAGGAGCGCCATCGGACGCCAGTATTCGCTCAGCTCAAACGCAAAGTGCAGCAGGGAACCGGCCACTGCAATCCAGAAGATGCACCCGACTTCCCACAACAGCAGTTTTCCACGTGCGGACATTGCGCAAGGCTCCCCGGTCAGCAGCTCAGATCATGCCCAGAACAAACCAGCTGCCGATACCGGCAATACCGCCGCCGATAAACCGCAATACCAGCTTGCCACCCGCATAGTGACGGGGAATGTCACCGATGATGACACCCAGGACGTGCAGGGCCGCTGTGCCGCAAAGAAAACCGGCCGCATAACGCATCGGCTCAGCGACGAGGGGCATTTCTGCGCCGTGCGCATAGCCATGAAAGATGGCAAAGAAGCCCACAGCCAGCATTGCCAGCACAATCGGCAGGCGGCGATCAGCTGCAATGGCAATACCCAGCACCAGAACTGAAAAGCCGATACCGGCTTCGACCGCCGAGAGCGGCACCGCAAGCAACCCGAGTAAACCGCCGAGAGCCATAACGACGACAAACGTTGCTGGCACGGTCCAGATGGCCCGGCCACCGATCTGCGCGCTTAGAATGCCGACGCTGACCATCGCCAGGAAGTGATCGGGACCCAGCACTGGATGCGTAAGACCGCCAATAAAGGAACCGAGAGGCAGACTGCTGGCCTCATGCGCCAGGACAACACCCGGCAAGGCAAGCAGCACCAATGGCAGCAGCAGGTAACGACTGATTACAGGCATAAGCTGAGAGCGGACCTCAGGAACGGCTTTTGAAAAAGCTGACCAGCATAGCGTTGACCTCATCGGGCTTGTCATAGACCGCCGCGTGACCGGCACCTGGCACAATCTCGATCCGTAGCCCCGGCATCAGGCGTCTGGCGCGGCTGCCAACCTTGTGCGGGTCGTAGAGTACCTCGTGTTCGCCAAATACGAGGAGACCCGGCGACGCGAAGCGACGAAGCAGCGCTTTAGGCTCCGACATGAAAAACTTACCCAGCACCTTGAGACCTTTCAACTTGTCGACGCGGCGCGTGCGTTCGTCATAGATGCCCAGCGACCAGTCAACGCGATAGTGACGGGTACACAGGGCCATCGCCCGGGCGAGGGTGCGATCGAAGGTGCCAAAGGAGCCACCAGCACTTTTGGACGATACTGACTTTGCGGTGAGGTCGTCCTGCAGCACGTCAGCATCTTTGCTCTTCTTCATCACTCGAGTCACCCAGATACGCCAGGGTAATCGTGCCCGCGACAGGCCGGTCGGCGCGAGCATCGCGACGGAAAGCACTCGCTCAGGAGCGAGTATCGCGAGACGCATCGCAATCCACGCACCGACACTGACACCAGCGATATGACAACGCTGGATTTGGAGTGCGTTGATGACATCGAGTACCCAGCGGGGATAGTCGTCATTCAGAAACGAAGGAGGATTCGGATCGCTGCGACCTGGTTGGCCAGGTATGTCCAGCGCGTAGACGCGAAAGCACTTCGCCAGGTCCGGGATTTGCCGGCGCCACAGCGGCGCACAGCCGGCTACACCGGGAATCAGGAGTACCGGCTCGGCATCAACAGGACCAGCCACCAGCATGTGGGTCCGGCCAAAGCGCGTATCAACAAACACGCTTTCGACCGGAACGGGAATCGAGGCCTGGGTAACTTCGTACCAGCTCATGATCGCATTGAACCCAGCCTCGGACTTGTACATCCTGAGGTTGGGCTGCGTTGCGGCCCAGAGTTCAGCTCCGGCCGGACGGGATACCTTCTGGTGCAACCCCGAAATGATATTGACTGAATCACCAGCGCTGTTCGACATACCCGCCTCCGCATTTGCTCCGGCAACAGGAGCAGTAAAGTAGCAGTTCGCGGTGATGCAGGGGCTGGATTCAGCAGGTCAGGGAATTACCTCTGCACTGTCTATCTGAACAGTGCTTCGTGATCCTGAATGAACTGCCTGAGGGAGATCGGCTCCCGACCCATCAGCTGCCGAAACGTGTCGGTTGTATGCTCCAGACCGATTTCATCAATCTCCTGAAACAGCTCGCAGACAGCATTCAGGTGCCACGGCTTCAGCACCTTGGTCATCCGCTCCCGGAACTGATCGATCGGCATCGGGACGTACTCGATAGTCCGGTCCAGTACCCCCGAAAACCGCTCAGCAACCTGCTTAAAGGTCAGCACTTCCGGACCGGTAATCTCATAACTCTTGCCAGCATGGCCCTTGGCGGTCAGTACCTCGGCGCAGACCGCACCGATATCACGGGCATCGGCCATACCGGTCGTTCCGCCGCCCATCGGCAGCGAAAACTTGTCCTGCTCCTTGATGGAGCGGGCAGTGGCAAGCAGGTTCTGCATGAAGAAGTTCGGCTTGACGATGGTCCAGGCAAGGCCAGAAGCGCGGATATATTCCTCGACAGCCCAGTGGGCACGCGGAATCGGTGTCTTGGCCGTCGCCACGGCTTCCATCGAAGACATCTTCACCAGGTGTTTGATGCCGGCTGCCACACACAGGTCGGTGAACTGCTTTTCATTAGCTTCCTGCTGCTCGCCATTGGGCAACAGCAAAAACGCTTTTTCGACGCCGGCCAGCGCCTGCTTCACGGCATCGGTATCGGCAATATCGCCGACCACGAGCTCAACGCCGGCAGCCGCCAGATCTGCGGCCTTGGCTGCGTCGCGAACCAGCGCGCGTAACTTCGCGCCTTTGGCGATCAGTTGCTTTGCAGTTTCCCCGCCAATCTTGCCGGTTACGCCCGTCAGTAAAATCATTATTGCTCTCCAAAGAGGACGCCAGTTAAAGCGGCCGCTGCCCTTTATCGGCAAAAAGGGTAGCGCCCCCTGTTCGTCGAAGGAAGCGCTACCTTGCCGTCCGTGGCCACACGTATTGCCCGGCTGCCCAGATGTAGGGCAAAGTGGCCCGCCTTAAATCGGGAGACTGTGCCCGCCAAGGTTCTAGAAGGATACGCAAATGGCAAATCGGATTGACGAGAAGGTGCGCGGCGCATATGAGGAAGTATTGCGGCGAAGCACCGGCGAGGTGGAGTTTCACCAGGCAGTCCGTGAGGTACTGGAGACCCTTGGGCCGGTACTGGCCAAGTACCCTGAATTCCAGGAAGGCAAGATAATCGAGCGTATCTGCGAACCAGAGCGTCAGATCATCTTCCGGGTTCCGTGGCAGGATGATCGTGGCGAGGTGCAGATCAACCGCGGGTTTCGTGTCCAGTACAACAGCGCGCTCGGCCCCT
>JBATNV010000239.1:0-2707 GCA_049290495.1 Gammaproteobacteria bacterium
AAAAAAAGGGCGCCGAAGCGCCCTTTTCTTGTTTCCGGCCTGCGCCGGTCATCGTCTGCTACTCAATAGTTGACCTTGAAGTTCAGCATGTACTCGGCAGGCGGCAGCGGTGTGCGGATGTTGGTGAACTGGTTGGCAAAAATTCCCGAGGTATTGTCTTCTTCGTCGGTGAGGTTCTTGCCGGTCAGTGTGACCTGCCACTTCCGGTCATCTGCACCGAAGCCGAGAAAGCCGTTCAGACGTGTGTAGCTGTCGATCTCGATGAGGTTCCGCGCTTCAGAGTAGAAATTATCCGAGTGGAACACGTCGAGGCCATAGAAGAACGCCAACCCATTTTCCAGCGGAATGTTGTAGTCGAAACCGATCTTGCCCTGCCACTTCGGATTGGACGGAAGTTCGTCGGTCGGCGTGGCACAGGGCGGGGTGGGGTCAACGCTGCAGGAATTACCGAGGCCGCCCGGAGGCGACAGCGGGCTCACTGAACCGAAGTCACTTTCCTGGATGCCGAGATTGGCGTAGACATTCAGCGCATCGATCGGGGCCCAGACGACTTCCAGTTCCAGGCCATAGACATCAACATCGCCGATATTGTCGATCGGAAAGCCATTGTTGGCATTGATGACAACCTGCTGGATATCGCTATACATCGCATAGAAAGCCGCAGCGTTGATCCGTAGCCGCTTGTCGAAGAGATCGGCTTTCCAGCCCGCCTCGATACTGTCCACAGTCTGTGGGTCGAAGGCGGTACCACCGCATGCCGCGGTCAGGTCGCCGAGGCACAGCGTACGGAATCCGCCCGACTGATAGCCCTGGGAAAAGCCGAGGTAGACGAGTTGATCGTCGTTGAGCTGGTAGTTAAGCGACAGCCTGCCAGTGACCTCATCCCAGTCGTCACTGAGATCCACCGCGTAGCCGCTGGATGGCCTGCATTCCACAATATTCAGAGTCGAAGGTGTGCTGAAACAGGTGTCCTTGTAGTCCTTGTCATCCTTGGTCCATCGCAGGCCGCCGATGACCGAAAGTGCTTCGGTGATCTGGTAGGTACCCTCGCCATAAACGGCGTAGCTGTTCGTCGTGTTCTCGATCTGCTCGGCAAAATTACCGACAAAGCTGCCCGCATCACCATCAAATGACTGCGAGCCATCTTCGTTCAGGTAGAACAGTCCGAGCTGCCAGTCAAAGTTGCTGCCCAGCTTGCCGAGTAACTGGAACTCCTGGCTGAACTGATCGAGATTGGAGTCAGAGGTGATCAGCAGCCCGGTGGCGCCAGGCGCCCCCTGATTCCCGCCACCAGCGAGATCGAAGCCGAAGCGGTCGTCGATGTTCGCGTAGCCTGTAATCGACTTCAGCATCATGCTGCCAAGCTGGAAGCTCAGGGCGAGGTTCACGCCGGCCTGATCTGATGAACCGTAATTCACGTTGTCCGGGTCAAGGTTGGCATAGAAGCCACTCAGCGGGACGCTGTTTGCCGGGGCCGGATCGTAAATTGCGCTTGGGCTGGTACTGGCGAACGGGGTATAGGGCACTCCGTTGTAGCCATCGTTCTCGACGTCCGCGGCCCACGCGGTCAGCACCGCGTCAAAGTTCTCGGTGCCATACCAGTGCAGTTTTGCGCGTGCCGCCTTGTTCTTGTATTCGCCCGGATCGTTGCCGGTAACTGGATTGTTCTGCCAGCCCTGGCTGCGGTTTTCATAGAGGGCCGACATGGAACCCGCCAGCGAGCCTGCTTCGATCGGCCCACCGACCGAGCCAGTAAACTTGGTCGTTTCGTAGTTCCCGATACCGACGGATGCGTTGAGCCAGCGGTCGTCGCCGGGTGTCCGGGTGACAATCTTGATGGCGCCTGCGATCGTGTTGCGGCCATACAGGGTGCCTTGCGGTCCGCGCAGCACTTCGATGCGTTCCACATCGGTCAGGTCCGTGTTCACGCTTGCAAGCCGGCCAAAATAGACGTCATCGATGTAGATGCCGACCGGTGACTCCGAAAGATTGAAGCCGGGATTCTGCGCGCTGGCACCGCGTGAGTGCACCTGGATCGCCTGGGCACCGGCGGTGACGGTGTAGGTTTGCAGGTTTGGGATGTTCTGGCCGATGTCCTTTACGGCATCGATCTGCCGGTTCGTAATCTGGCTGATGTCGAAGGCGCTGACGGCGAGCGGCACTTCCTGCAGCTTCTGTTCACGCCGCTGTGCCGTGACGATGATTTCATCGACAGCAGCCTGAGCCGGCAGTGTGCCAGCAAGGACTGCAGCTGCCGCAGTTACGGCCACCAACAAACGCTGGTTCATCAAGACACTCCCCCCCAAATCTGTAAAATACAGGCGACCAAGATAAGCGATCAGCGCCGACCCGTCGATCACTCCGCGATGCCGGTCGTCAGGCCAGTGAGCAGCTGATCATGCCGTCGTCCTGCCAGGGCGTGACCTTGAGCTTCACGCCCATGGCAGCGCCGTAGCCGAGCAGCCGCGGTGTTGTCCATGTCTCGTGGATTTCCTGCGACGTCAGGTCGAACTGTCCGATCTTGTGCGACTGGATCAGCACCCAGCCAAAGGGGTCTTTCCAGGTCCGGCTGTTGCCGTCGCCGGTGCTGGTCAGTGCCAGCCCATAGTGACAGGCCGTGCGATCGAAGAGCGCCACCAGCGCGATTTCCGGAAGGCCGGTCTTTTCGATGATCTGGCGCATGCGCAGATTGATCGGCGCCATGGTC
>JBATNV010000240.1:0-1661 GCA_049290495.1 Gammaproteobacteria bacterium
CATGGACCACGACCCCGGCAAGCGCATCCCGGTCGAGAACGGCTCGCTCGTTATTACGAAGTAATTGTCAGCAGCTAAATCGTCGGGCTCGTCGTCATCACGCTAATCGCAGGGTTCCTCGGCCTGCGCCAGGCAGAGCTGGCCATCGCTACGCGCGCTTGATCAACCGCACGAGGAAGATCAGCACGATCGCGCCGATGGTAGCGACAATGAGCGAGCCCAGCAGGCCGCCCCAGGCAAGCCCAAGCAGGTTAAAAATCATCCCGCCGAGGAAGGCGCCCACGACTCCGACGACGATGTCCCCGATCAGGCCGAAGCCGCCACCCTTCATGATCTGACCTGCAAGCCATCCCGCAACCATCCCGATGAGGATGAACCAGACGATGCTCATAACAGTTTCTCCGGCAGCTGAGTTGTCTCCCGATCATAGCGCTTCCGAAAGCCGTGGCCTCACTATTCGCAGGCGCGTATCGGCGGCAGCAAGCACCTGCCTTGCGACGATCCTGCTGGCGGGCCAGGCAACGGCGGCCGACCAGGCGCAGAAGGTTGAAGCGACCGAGCAAAAGGCCGAGGTCCTGGAGCACAAAGCCTCGGACGAGGGCAGCAAGGTGCCGTCTTTTGCATGGCCGTGGCAGACCATCAGCAAAGGTGAAGTACAGGCCGTCGATCCACTCGGCAAGCAGCCCATGGACGATGCGATCACCTGCCTGTCTCGCACTATCTATTGGGAGGCGCGGAGTGAGAACGCGGCGAGCATGGAAGCGATCGCCAACGTGGTCATGAACCGGCTGGGTCACAAGGGCTATTCCGATACGATCTGCAAGGTCGTCATGCAGGGACAGGAGCAAGGTGCCTGCCAGTTTTCCTGGTGGTGTGACGGCCGTTCAGATGAAGCAAAGGACGATGACGCCTACGCGATTGCCAAAGAGATCTCGCGAAAGGCATTGAACGGGCAACTCCGCGACCGAACCGGCGGTGCGCTGTATTTTCACCAGCGGAAGGCTGCCCCCGACTGGTCCAGGGAGTACATCCGGACGGCCCGGATCGGCGAGTTCGTCTTCTACAAACCGAAAGAAGGCGCGGCTAAATAGGCTACGTGGCCGGGTGATGGATGCCGGTTGAATGTGGTGTACCGAACAGACCAGCAAGCGGGGCTATTGCAAGGATGTGCCCTTGACCATGACGCGCAGGAATTTCCTATGGAGAAAAAATCATGAGCACGCCGCCACTGGTCACCGCGACGAGCTTTTTGCTGGCCACCCTGCTTTCCGGCCCGGTACTGGCGGGAGCTGACACCGGTTTCTACCTTGGCGTCGGGGTCGGACAAGCGTCGTTCGGCGACATCGACATCGGCGACACGAACTTCAGTTTCAACGGCGACGACACGGCATACAAGCTGTTCGCCGGTATCAACTTCGGCGTCGTCCCGCTGCTGGACCTGGCCGTCGAGGGCGGGTACGTGAACTTCGGTACGCCCCACGACAATGGCCTGAGGATCGATGCAGACGGCTTCGACATGTTCGGTCTCGTGGGCACCAATCTCGGCCCCATGGGCATCTTCGGCAAGGCGGGCGTCATCAACTGGGATACGAAAGCGTCCTCGGCACTGGGCTCCTACAGCAACGACGGTACGGACCCTGCCTACGGGCTCGGCCTCCGCT
>JBATNV010000241.1:0-30688 GCA_049290495.1 Gammaproteobacteria bacterium
ATGCTCCGGTGCTGGAACCATTGCGCGGAATGCTGACGGCAACTTACCAGCGCCTTGATCCACTGCTCCCCGCCGAGGGAGCATTCCTCTCACGTTGGCGGCTTCAGCTCAACGTGACTCCCGAAGAGCTCGATGCCGTGAGGCTTGGCTGATGATCCCTCAACGCAACATTTCGTTGATCTCGAACACACTGCAATCTGCTGGCGGGCGGCGCATCCCCGAAGCCGTGATCGAACGCGACTACGTGCTGGCCTGGTTTCTGACGGGTCTGGCCGGCCATCCGCTGCGCGAAGTGCTCGCCTTCAAAGGCGGTACCGCGCTGCGCCGCTGCTGGTTCGAGGACTACCGGTTTTCCGAAGACCTGGACTTCACGCTGACCCGACCAATCGCACTCGAAGAAATCCTGGCTGGCCTGAACGAAATCTTCACTGCGATTGAAGCCGCCTGCGGCCTTCGCATCGCCTTCGATTGCGAAGACCGCCACGGCCATCAGAACAGCTACACGTTCTATCTGCGTTACCAGGGGCCGCTCCCCGCTCCGAACGATGTCAAGGTAGACATCACGATCAACGAAGTCCTGTGCTACCCGTTACAGGATCGCCCGATCCAGCGTATCTACACGAGCTTCGACGACCTGCCGGAAGGACCGACCGTGAAGGTCTACGCTCTCGAAGAGATCGTGGTCGAGAAACTGCTGGCCCTGAGCGACCGGGCTCGCAACGAGCCGCGCGATCTGTATGACCTCTGGTATCTGTTCGGCGCAACCAATTTGCGAATTGCAGAGATGCGTGTCGAACTCGATGCCAAGCTGGCATTGCGACAACGTGTCGTTGCAGGCATGGAGCAGGCAATCGCCGCCAAGGAAGAGCGCCTGCGTCGGCTCTGGGCAAATCGTCTTGCACACCAGATGAGTCAGCTTCCGACATTCGATACAGTCTTTCGGGAAGTGCAGCGTGCCGTGCGGGCTGCCGCCTTGCCGAAGTCGAAAGCCTGATCTGTTACTGGCACAGCAGCGGTCAAGAGAAAAGCGCGTGTTCGACGCGCTTCCAGGCTCGCGACGGAATCGCACCGGGTGCGAAAACGATACGTCAACCGTGGGGCAACTTTGGGGGCAAGCGGAAAAATCGAATCGGCGAAACTCCAGCACCCACAATACCTTGCAGTCAGGATGTGAGGGACGCCGCCGACCTGCGTTAACCAGGACGGGCTTGGATTCGATTCCGGATCAGGCTCTCCACCTCCCGGAACTCCTTGCCATGCGACCATAAAAAAATCATATTCGGTCTCATCAAATTTTCAGGGGCCACCACCCTGCGTTACTCATCGCTAGTCAATCCAATCAGCTATCTCAAGGCTAACGCTGTCGAGGTTCTGGTGAGAAGGCTGCTGGGCGCATAGTTCATTGGCTAGCACCGGCTGGAATTTGAAGGGCTTTGCACCAGTGCCGTTATGATGCCGGGCAGACGACAGCGATTTCATCCGTACTGACAAGGAGCCTGGCATGGAAACAACGATGTATCCGCAATCAACGGCGGAGATGGCGAAAAAGCGCCGCGAGCTGGCGCCTGAGCCACTCAATGCGTTCAAGGCCTTCAGCGCCGCGGTATTTGCCGATGGCGCACTGCCCAACGTCACCAAGCAGTTGATCGCGGTGGCAGTAGCGCACGTTACCCAGTGCCCGTATTGCATCAAGGGTCATACGGCCGAGGCCTTGAGGAAAGGCGCCAGCGAAGAGCAGATTATGGAGGCGATCTGGGTCGCTGCCGAGATGCGCGCCGGTGCTGCGTACGCGCACTCCACGCTGGCCCTCGATACGATGCAACACGCCCACAAGGCCGACTGAGATGGCTGTACGCTTTGATCGCGTGTCAAACAACATCCTCGATGCGGTAGGCGATACCCCGCTGCTTGAAATTGAAGGCGTCTACTGCAAGCTCGAGTTCGTCAATCCTTCCGGCTCGATCAAGGCGCGCATCGCCAAGTACATGATCGAGCGCGCTGAACAGGAGGGTTTGCTCAAATCTGGCGATACCATCGTCGAGGCGACCAGCGGCAATACCGGCAACGCGCTGTCGATGGTCGCGGCGGTAAAGGGCTATCGCATGCTGGTGGTGATGCCTGAAGGCCTGTCCAGCGAGCGCGTGGCGATCTCGCGCGCGTATGGCGCAGAGGTCCTGTTTTGTGGCGACTTCCACGTCAACGCGGCACTCCAGCGCGCGCGCGAACTGGGCCAGCAGCCCGGCTACTTTGCTCCAGGCCAGTTTGAATCAGAATGGAATGTGGACGAAAACCGTGAGGTGCTGGGACCGGAAATCCTCTCCCAGCTGCCGGTGGGCCAGTTGCCTGACGCGCTGGTACTGGGTGTCGGCACCGGCGGTACCCTGATCGGCGTGGGCCAGGCGTTTCGTGCGGTCAATCCCAAGGTGCGGCTGTTTGCGATGGAGCCATCCGAATCGTGCACGATCCTGTGCGGCGAAATTGCCATACACACGATCGAAGGTATTTCCGATGGATTTGTACCGGGTATTTTCCAGCGCCACTCGGGACTGGTAAACGAGTTTCTGAGTGTCTCCAGCGCCGACGCCGTGGCCGAGATGAAACGGCTGGCGCGCAGTTACGGATTATTCTGCGGGCCGAGTTCCGGCGCCCATCTGCTGGCAGCCAAACGTGTGCGCGAAAACTTTCCCGAACTCAAGACCGTGGTTACGGCGTTCTGCGACGAAGGCGAAAAATACCTGCACGACTACTTCATGCAGGCGGCTGTACCCGAAGTCAGCGCGACCCATTTTCGCTGAGGAAACCTTTGCCCTGAATGGTGCAATGCTGCTTGCCCTCAATCCCGGCCAGCTCGAATCCTTAACTTGGCTTGGGTCGCTGGGCAAAAGGTCATGGCGATCGCGGTGGCGGCAACCAGGGCCTGAGCGCTTGCTCTGCCAGTGCCGGCCAATCGCGGTTGGCTGCCGGGTTGGCCGGACTTGGGTGCGGCAGATAATGCACGTCCACCTCTGCACCGAACAATGCCGTGGCACGCCGTTCGGCATAGCGCCCGATACCCACGACTGCAGCCGGCGCCAGCACGCGGACGACGGCCGTGAGCGCACGGTCACACACCGCAGTCAGTGCTTCAGTGTCGTACCGGTTCAAATGCTCAGGCGTGAGATTACGTCCGTCCTTGATAAACAGCAGCGGACAGTAATTCCACACGAAGAAACGCGCAAAAAAGTCCTCCGGCGAACCCAGACGCGCTTCGGCCCAACGCCAAAGCCGCGAGCCGCTGCCTTCGTTGCGATGACACGCCATGCCAAGGATCGGGTATCTGGGATGTTGCTCTGGCAGCACGTGGCCCAGCCGCGTTTCGATGCCGAACCACTCACGCACCATCAGCACATCACCAAACGGCACACCCGTTTGCGCCATGCCCCAGGGTCCGGGATTCATGCCCAGCAGCAACACCCGCCCGCGCTTCGCGCCGTAGCGCTGCAGATATTCCCGATGAGCCGCCCATGCGTAGATCAAGGGATTGTAAACGTGGCTCGGCGTACTGAGCGTTAAATGAGTGGTGTCGAGCGCCAGCGCGCGCGCCGCTCTCGTCAGCCTGGATTCAGTCGTCAGTGCTGCCATACCTTTGTTCCAACAAGCGCGTCATGCAAGCTTGCTCAGCGCACTCCCCTTGTGCGCGGCGATATGGTCGGTCTTGTCGCTTTTGATCTCGTACTGCGGCGTATCTCTGGATGCGCGGTGCGTATGACCCTTGTAGTCAAAGTCTTGCGTGTGGACCTTGATGATGATGCCGCTGACCCGGCCAGCCTCGGAATTCCATGCCACGTGATCGCCAACCTTGAATTCATTGCTCATCTGATACTCCTCGATCGGTGGGCTGATTATCCATCGGTATTCACATGCTTTGAGCGCGGGTGAAAGCCACCCCAAGCCTGGCGCAACTTCCTTTCAGCATCTCTAATTCGAGTTAATACGATATGCTCTCGTGTCTACGAGGCACTCGTCAAAGAGAGCAAATGTGTCGCAGATGGATCTCCATGATGCGTACTGAATGCGAAGCTCCAGACTGGCCACCCAGGCATGTGGCTGCTTAAGCTCAATCGTACTCCACGTCTGATCCTCATTTGCGTCGTGCTCGGCGTGACAGGCGCATTGGGTGCGCAGTTGTTCCTGTTCCTGCTTCACCTGGTCGACACCTATGTCCTGAGCGCCATCGGCCACTACCACACAATCAGCATTGGCGAGGCGCATGCTATTGATCCCGCGCCGAAGCCCTTTAGCCACTGGTATTGGTGGATGCCGGTTTCGACGACGCTTGGCGGGCTTGTGGCGGGTCTGCTTATCTACGGGCTTGGTCCCGAGACCGCGGGCCACGGGACCGACGCGACGCTCAACGCCTTCCACTTGAACAGCGGACGCATGCGCGCGCGGGTACCGTTTCTTAAAACTATCGTCAGCGCAATCACGATCGGCACCGGTGGCTCGGGTGGGCGCGAAGGGCCGACCGCACAGATTGCCTCCGGAGTCGGAGCCATTATCGGAAACCTGTTCAAGCTGCCCGATGACGAGCGACGCATCGTGATACTCATCGGCATGGCGGCGGGCTTGTCCGCGATCTTCAAAAGCCCGCTTGGCACCGCGATCTTCGCCGTCGAAATCCTCTATTCAGGCATGGCGTTCGAGGGTAGCGCGCTCATCTACACGTTGATTTCAGCAGCGGTCTCCTACGCAATTACCGGTGCGATTTCAGGATATACGCCGCTGTTCCTGCTATCGCCGAGCACGCGTACTTTAGAGCCGCTTGATCTCGCCTGGTTCGGCATCCTTGGAATACTGGCAGGATCAGTCGGC
This sequence comes from Gammaproteobacteria bacterium, assembly GCA_049290495.1. Taxonomy (GTDB): domain Bacteria; phylum Pseudomonadota; class Gammaproteobacteria; order Steroidobacterales; genus SHZI01. The sequence continues at coordinate 4,852 of JBATNV010000241.1, forward strand.
GCGCTGATGCCAGCAGTCTATTACCGTATCCGCGACTGGTTCGCCGCGCTGGAAATTCCGCGATATCTCAAACCCGCCATCGGCGGGTTTGCGGTTGGCCTCATCGGGATCGCAGCTCCACCGATCATCGGCGGTGGCTACGGGTACATGCAGTTTGTTCTTCAGGGTGGTTCCGGACTCGCCGTCTGGGTGCTGCTGCTTTTTTCGTTCGGCAAGATCCTGACGCTTTCGCTCACTGTCGGCTCCGGCGGCTCCGGCGGTGTGTTCGGTCCGACACTCTATGTCGGCGTCATGCTCGGCGGTGCATTCGCGAGCCTGCTGCATTTGTTCCATGTCGATATCGACAGCAGTTGGCTAGCCGTAGTCGGCATGGCGGCAGTTTTTGCCGGGACAGCACGCGTTCCCATCGCTTCGATGGTGATGGTCATCGAAATGACCGGCGGTTTCGAGTTGATCATGCCGAGCATGCTGGCGGTAGCGCTGGCGTTCGTCGTGCAACTCACGTTGACCCGGAATGCGAAGTACCCGACCATTTATGAAGGCCAGACCAGCACGCCCGCAGATAGCCCGGTTTACCGCGACTTGTTCTACCAGACCGCGGCCGGTTTGCTGCGCCGCCAGCAGGTTCATCTCGACAGCGACCTCCTCAAAAGCGAATTGCAAGCGGCACTCGATCGTGGCGACGGCGTTGCCCTGCGGGGACGGCAAGAACACCTCTACAGCCTCACTCTGTCTGCCGGCACATCGGTCGCAGGCCGGGAGGTGCGCAGCCTGGGACTTGGCGATATGGGTACATTGATCGTGGGCCTGATCCGTGGCGAGAGTGAAATCATCCCCCACGGGGACACCAGACTCCAGGTCGGAGATGGTCTATTGGTGGCGGCAACCAGTGATTCCATAAAGCAGTTCCGCGCTCTGGTCGCAGCGCCGCAGGCAAAGGCGGTAACCAGGATAGCTACCGACTTGTGATGGCGTGAGCGGGGGCGCGATATTCGCGCACCACGCCGTGCCTGTCGACCAACACCGTACGTCGCGCAGTCGCTGTATTCTGTAGACGGAGCGGCAACATGCCGGTCACGGCCGGCGGCCGGGAACCGCCTGATCCACCCTGCACAAGAGCAGCATGAATTCGATCGACGTAGCGTTGGCAATGTTGTTGGCTGTGGTGAGCAGCGGCTACCTGGTGCGCATGCTTCCATTCTCGCTGCCGCTGCCGCTGGTGCAGATCGCCCTGGGTGCGGTGATTTCCGGCGTTTTCAAACACGGCGTAGCGCTGGATCCGCAGATCTTTTTCCTGCTGTTCCTGCCGCCACTGCTGTTCCTGGCTGGCTGGCGCATTCCGAAGGACCGGCTACGTCATGACCAGCGCGCGATCCTGGCGCTGGCGCTGGGGCTGGTGGTATCCACCGTGGTCGGCGTCGGCTTCCTGATTCACTGGATGATCCCGGCGATGCCGGTGGGCGTGGCCTTCGCGCTGGCCGCGATCATATCGCCGACCGACCCGGTGGCCGTATCGTCGATCGCCGCTCGCGTGCCGATCCCGAAACGGCTGATGCACATTCTCGAGGGCGAGTCGCTGCTCAACGATGCCACCGGCCTGGTCTGCTTCCGCTTCGCGGTGGCGGCAGCCATGACCGGCGGCTTTTCGCTGCTGTCAGCCTCGTTAACCTTCCTGTGGATGGCGCTGGTGGGGCTTGCGATCGGCGTACTGTTCACACTGGCCGTGAGTTTTGCGCAGCGCTGGTTGTCGCGACGCGTCGGTCAGGAGACCGGCTCGCCGATCCTGATCAGCCTGTTGATTCCCTTCGGTACGTACCTGCTGGCCGAGCGCATGCAGGCATCCGGTATTCTGGCGGCAGTGGCGGCAGGCGTGACGATGAGCCGCGTCGAACTCAGCGGCCGCCTGCTGGCGACCACACGCGTGCAGCGAGCCGCGGTATGGAGCACCGTACAGTTCGCGCTGAACGGCATCGTGTTTGTGCTGCTTGGCGAACAACTGCCGGCGAGCCTGCAGGGCGCGATGGCCTCGGTGGCGCAGAGCGGCCATGGCAACCCCTGGTGGCTGCTGGTCTATGCGCTGACGATCAATGTTGGCCTGGCGCTGCTGCGCCTCCTGTGGGTCTGGATTGCGTTGCGCGTGAGCCTCTTCAAGGCGCGCCACGACAGTGATCTTGCCGGCACACCATCATGGCGATTGCTGCTGGCGACCTCACTGGCCGGCGTACGCGGTGCAATCACATTGGCGGGCATCATGACCCTGCCCCTGCTGCTCCCGGATGGCACGCCACTGCCAGCGCGCGAACTGGCGATTTTCCTCGCCACTGCGGTGATCCTGCTGTCGCTGCTGGTCGCAAGCATCGGCCTGCCACGCTTGCTCAGGGGCCTGGAACTCACGCCCGAACCCACCGCCCTGCAGGAAGAAAACCTGGCTCGTCGAGTCGCGGCAATCGCGGCGATTGCCGCCGTCGAGCAGAGCCAGCATGAATTGCTCGACAAGGCGCCCACCACCGAGATCGACACGTACACCCGGGCGGCTGCGCGGGTAATAGCGCTGTATCAGCACTGGCTCGACGAAAACGCTTCCGGCGAAGACGAGGCGTGGCGACTGCGCCAGAGCGATGCCGCCGAGCGCGAACTACGCCTGGCAGCATTGCAGGGCCAGCGCGAGGCAATCTTCGACCTGGCGCGCCGCCGCCGCATTTCGGATGAGGTCTCGCGCCGGCTGGTACGCGAGATTGACCTGCAGGAGGCACGTTACCGTTGATGGCCGCCGATACCCTTATCCCGTTCAAACAGATCGTCGTCGCAACATGAACGCCCCGTCGCGTCGTATTGCACACCTGGACATGGACGCCTTCTACGCGTCGGTGGAACTGCTGCGCTATCCAGAGTTGCGTGGACTGCCGGTGGTAATCGCCGGGCGGCGCCAGCCGGTAATCCAGCCGGATGGCAGCCGGTCGTACGAGCGGTTGCGCGACTACGTCGGGCGAGGCGTCATCACGACCGCCACCTACGAAGCACGCGCGCTCGGCGTCCACTCCGGCATGGGCGTCATGAAAGCCGCCCGATTGGCGCCGGAGGCGATACTGCTGCCAATGGACTTCGACGCCTACCGTCGTTACTCGCGACTGTTCAAGGCCGCCGTGGCCGGCATTGCACCCGAAATCGAAGACCGCGGCATAGACGAAATTTACATCGACCTGAGCAATCTGCCCGGCGACACGCTGACACTTTCGCAACTCATCAAGCAAGCCGTGCGCGAGGCCACGGGATTAGCCTGCTCCATCGGCGTTGCGCCCAACAAATTGCTGGCGAAGATCTGCTCCGACCTGGAAAAGCCCGACGGGCTCACATTGCTCGACGTAGCCGACATACCGGATCGAATCTGGCCGCTGTCGGTGCGCAAGATCAACGGCATCGGCCCCAAGGCTGCGGAAAGACTCGCGGCGCTCGGCATCGTCCGTATCGGTGAACTGGCAAACACCGAAGCAACGACGCTGCAAGCGCACTTCGGTCCTAACACCGCCGCCTGGCTCCGCCGTGTTGCCAACGGCATCGATGAGCGCCCGGTGATCACCCGCTCCGAGCCCAGGTCGATCAGCCGCGAAACCACCTTCGAGCGGGACTTGCACCCACGCCATGACCGGGTGGCGCTGTCGGAGGCCTTCACCGCACTTTGCACGCGGGTGGCCCAGGATCTGCAGCGCAAGGGCTACGTCGCCCGCACCATTGGCCTCAAGCTGCGCTTCGCCGATTTCAGCACCGTGACCCGCGATCTCACCCTCTCCGTTCCTACTGCTGATCCAGCCACCATCCGGCGCATGGCCGGAGAATGCCTCAAGCGCGTGCAGCTGGACCGCAAGCTGCGACTACTGGGCGTGCGCGCCGCTGCGCTGTGTTCAGACAAGGAGCCGCAAGCGGCGGTTGTTTCGTGGCAGGGCGAGTTGCCGCTGCCCTGAATCGCTTGCATGCACTCCGACCCCAGCGACCTGTGGATACCTCAGAGCCCCGGCCGGAACACCATCAACCAGAAAATCGTGAGCACGCCGGCGAAGGAACCCAGGGCAAGACGCTGCCAACGGCGAGCCAACGCGTGAAATTGTGGCGGCAGTGGCAGGGATGCGCGCGACGATGTCAGCGCGGCAGCTGTCAGGGCCCGTATCTTCAGTTCAGCCTTCACCAGGTACACCCAGCACATGCCCGCGAGGATGTAGAAAGTAGCCACTGCCAGGAACCAGCGGGAGTGCAGCGAGTAATCGAGATGAATCATCAGCAGGTAGCCCGTCGTCGGCTGAACCACTGCAACCGGCGCCGCGATGAACCACTCGGCGCGCACTGCGTTGCGGGTGGTGGCAGCTATCAGCGCTACATCAGCCGAGCGCAGGGCCGCCAGCATGAACCAGAACGCTCCAATGCCCACACCGAACATCAGCGCTGAACTGACCACATGGATAAGGCGTATCAATTCACCTGACATGCCCGCCAGTATAGAAAGAACGCGGCCTTTTGGCCTGCCCGTCCCACTCGGACGGTAGTCGTATCAGTAGTTGTTAAGGCTGTAGCGGCCAGGGCCGAGGCAGGCGATTGCCACGGCGGTGAACAGGAACATACCCTGCAACTCAAGGGCCCAGCCGCCGGTGCTGCCCAGCTCGAAGAGGCTGGCACGATGGGCCAGTCCGACCGCAAACACCATATTGATGGCGATCAGTCCTGCCCCGATGCGGGAGAACCAGCCGGTTATCACCAACAGTGGGGCCACTACTTCGCCCACGTAGACGCCGTAGGCTACCCAGGCCGGGAGCCCGGCCGACGTCACCATATTTGTGATGCCGTAAATGCCCCCGCGAAGTTTGCTGATCCCGTGCAGGAGGATCAGCACACCCAGTGTGAGCCGCAGAACTAGCTTGCCGATATCGTGCATTGCTGATCTCCCCGGATTCCGTTCCAATATACGACATTCATAACCGAACATCAGCGTCACACTGAGACGGAGAAAATTGAGTGGCGCGCAGCCCTTCACCAGGCTGCACCGAATGACTCGGGAATGAGTAAACTGCCACGATTGCCCCAAGGTTTTTTGATGACAGAGGTGACTGGGATGCGATCGATAACGCGACGGGCCGCACTCGGCGGCGTAGCAAGCCTCGGCACACTGGCCATGGCGTCTGCAGCTGCAAAAACTTCAGGGGCCACCGTTCCGGAAGGCTTCAACCTCGCCGATCCGCTGACTGCGCTGCGTACGCACGTCAAGATGGTCGGCAGCCTGGGCAGCGAGACCGTACACACGTTCTTTCGGCTGAATCTCTACGCAGACCTCGACAAAGGCAATTTCGTACCATTGTTGACGATGAACAATATCCTGGTCGACTACTGGGAAGCGAAGGGCAACGACCGTTACGAAATGCGCAAGTACGAGGTCGGTTTTTACACGAAGTTCGATAGCCATGAGCCACTTGAACACTTCGACAATCCGGTCACTGGCGAGCGCCGCAACATCCATCATTTCCGGCTCGGTCCCGTACCGCGTATCTACACGCCAGAGGGCATTACCGCGATGGGCTACACGCCGAAAGCGCTGCCGCTCGAACTCATTGGTGACCGGGTATTTCTCGCCACGCAGGCCATCGAGAAGATGCCCGACATGGTGCACCCCGGTGAAACCAACTACGTAAACTCATTCATGACCTTCTCAGCCTTGTTCGCAGACGTTGCGAACCCCAGGCTCAACTCTGCGCCCATACATGGGCAACTTCAGAACAAGAACCGCTGGCAGCCATGGATGGGCATGGGCGATCGTCCGGGCGGCACAGTCGCGCGCGGCTTCGGCGCCAAGATTTCCAGCCTTGATGCCTTGCCTCCAGACGTGCTGGCCGGTGCACGCCGCTTCGTGCCACAGATACTCGACACAAAGAACTGGAAAGAATTCATGTTTGAAGATACCGAGTATCTGCGCGAGCGCGCCTCGGGCGGTGGCCAGTGAAACCCGACCGATAACTTCAGGGATTGATTGTCTGGCGCCTGAAGCACCTAGCTATGGTGCAGAAAATAAATCCGGCACGTTTTTAGCCGCAAACTCCGCAATCCGCACCGCAAGCTCCCGATACCGATCCTCAACGATATAAAAGCCCGCTGGCTCCAGCAGCGCATGTACCTGCCCCTGTGCACCGGGGATATGCGCCTTGATCGCTTCTGGCCCGAGACTGCCGGTGCCGAGGCTGGCGCTGAACAGCGTCAATACCGGCTTCGTCCAGCTGGCGAGTTTCTGCCAGGCCTCGGCATTGGCGATGCTGGCCGGATCGTCGGGCCAGATTGGCAGGATCATCGGACAGCGACGCGGGCCGGTCTTGTAGCTCTCGTCCGGGTAGGGCGCGTCGTAGGCCGCAATGATCTCCGGCCTGAGCTTTTCGACGACACCCGTATTGACCATTTCGCCCTGCGGAAACTTTGGCAGCGCGAACTGCTGTTCACGCCAGTTCAAAAACCATTCCCGCCCACTGCCGCCCTGCCCCTGCGGCAACATCGTGTTGCTTAACACGAGTCGACTGAAGAACTGTGGATGCAGGGCTGCAATACGCAGGCCGAAGTAGCCGCCCCAGTCGAACAGATAGGCAGTCGCATCGCGGATCTCAAGCGTATCTAGAAAGCACACCAGCCAGTCCACATGTTTCTGAAAGCTGTAGTCCTCCGTATCCGGCAGCTTGTCGGAGCGGCCGAAGCCGATGTAGTCCGGCGCAATCACCCGATAACCTGCGGCGACCAGCAACGGAATCATCTTTCTGTACATGTACGACCAGGTCCCCTGCCCATGCATCAGCAGAACCACCGGCGCATCGGCCGGCCCTTCATCCAGATAGTGCATGCGCAACCTGCCGAAGCGTGCATCCGGCAGCTCGCAGTAGCGCGGCGTGAATGTGTATTCCGGCAAATTCTCGAAGCGACTGTCAGGCGTGCGTTTGATGCTCACTGAACTCAACGGATCACCGCGCTCAGCAACAGGCGCCAGGCGCATCTGGCACCACTGCTGCCGGCCCGGTATCAAAGGGCACCGAACTGCCACAGCCGGCAAACAAGCCAAAGTGCCGACTGAAGTCGCCGACAAACTCAAAGTGCGGTGCGAAACGGGTTTCATGCAACATGCGGAAGGTGTTGCCACAGACCGGGAACACGCGACCGGCCTCTATCGCATGATGCTTGTCGAGATCATATTGCAAGGGTTGATCGGGGATGGTGCCGCGATAGATCACGGCCTGGCCATGATCCTCGCAGGCATCTTCAAGGGCGGCGATCTTGAACAAGCGATACGTCGCCGAATAGAAGTGGATGTCACCCACCCGTGCGGCGAGTTCTGCATCGGTAACTGCCAGCGGCTGATCTGCAAGCAGGCGCGGATCAGCAAAGCCTGCCTGACGCGAAAGACGCAGGAAGTCATTCCAGTACAGCGCGCCACCCAGACACTCGCCGTAGAGTACCGGATCGTTGCGCACCGCTTCGGGCACACGCCGGTCAGCGTAGACATCGGAGAAGTAGAACTCCCCGCCCGGCTTGAGCAAACGCTGCACACCCGCAAGCACCGCGGGCTTGTCTGGCGACAGATTCACCACGCAGTTGGAAACGATGACATCAAAGCTCTCCGGCGCGAGATCCAGTTCGTCCAGCCGCTCGATATAGCCGTGCAGAAGGCGCACATTGTCATAGCCAAACTGTTCGGCGTGCCAGCCGCGATGGCCTTCAGCAATGGCGAGCTGCTCGGCAGTCATGTCGACACCCACCACACTGCCAGTCGGCCCCGCCAGCTGCGCCAGCACATAAACATCGCGCCCGGAGCCACAGCCCAGATCGAGAATCCGGCTACCTGCCAGCAGCGGTGGACACACCAGACCACAACCGTAATAGCGATTCAGCACCTCGGGATGGATGCGTGCCAGCAACGGCTTCAGCCAGGCCGGCACCAGGCTGGTGTCGCAACAGGCCGTGGTTTTGAGATCTGCGGAACCCTGCAATTGCTTGCCGTAGTAGTCCTTGACGACGTCATACATATCAATTCACCTACACGCGCAACCAATAGTCTAGCGGAGCCGACGACTGCTAAAGCCACCCACCAGCGCGGTGCCGAGCAGGATCACGCTGCAGCCACCCAGCATCGCAAGCGTAACGGCCTCATCAAGTATGAGTGCGCCCCAGAGCATGCCAAATAGCGGGATCAGAAAGGCAACCGCCATGGCCCGGGTCGGGCCTACACGGATTACAAGCCGGAAGTAGTAGATGTTCGGGATGCTGGTGCACAGTATGGCGAGCAGCACGACCACCAGCCAGGACTGCATTGATGGCGTCTTGTCCGGCCACTGCCAGAACGCGAGCGGCAACAGCAGCAGCGCTGCAAAGAGGAGACTGCCACCCGTCGTTACCCAGGCATGCACACCAGACAGATGTGTTTTTACAAAATTGGCCGCCATACCATAAAAAAAACTGGCGAGAAAAGCGCCAGCGATTGCGAGCCACGCACTCCCTTGTGTCGAAGGTACGCCACCCACCAGCAGCACGACTCCCAAGAACCCGATGACCAGGCCCGCAACGCGGGGCAAGGTGGGGCGCTCCCGCAGCCATAGCCAGGCCAGGAATGCGGTGAACAGCGGCGCTGTCGCATTGATGATCGAGGCGAAGCCGGCAGTGACATATAAAGTTGCGTGGGCAAACAGTGAAAAAGGCAACGCTGCGCTGAGCACACCGAGCAACAGTAATCTGAACAGGTTCTCGCGGAACTGGCGCCGCCAGAGCGGATTCAACAGGATTCCTGGCAGCAGCAGCAGCGCAGCAATGCTTACACGCACCGCAATCAGCGGTACGGCACCGAACTCTCCAACGGTCATGCGCAAAAACAGGAAAGCACCGCCCCAGGCGGCAGCCATCAGGATGATCTGCAGAAAATCAGTGGGTGACATGCGGCGCGAAGCCAGTGGAAACGCGTCGGCATATTAGCCGGTTGGAGACAGTCGAGCCATGATCGATGGGCCGATACATGGCATACTTACTACTGTCGTCGCCAAGCTGAAACGTGGCGACACTCTTTGATTGTTCCGGATGAGCTGTGGCCCGCACTTCAAAAAACGCCGAAACGCCGAAACGCCTCACCAAGGCTGAACGCGCATGGCTTCTCAAGTCGGCGACCTATGCCTCGGTGTTTGTCGCCTGCAGCCTGGTGGTCGGCAAGCTCTGGGCGTGGCAGGCCACCGATTCGGTTTCCATATTGAGTTCCCTCGCCGACTCAGTACTCGATGTGCTGGCCTCGCTGCTGACTTTCTGGGCCATTCGCTATTCGCTGGAGCCGCCTGATCGCGAACACCGCTTCGGACATGGCAAGTCGGAAGGACTCGCCGCCCTGCTGCAATCATTGATTATCAGCGGCTCAGGTGTGTTCGTCTGTTATGAAGCCATCCAGCGCCTGTTGACTCCGGCACCGATCGCACAGGCCGGCGCCGGTATTGCGGTGCTGGCAGCTTCAACCCTGGCCACAGTCGTTTTGGTGTTCTATCAGCACTTTGTAAAGAACAAGACCGGCTCGCTGGCTATTACGGCCGACGCCATGCACTACAAGACCGACGTGCTGGTCAATGTGGTCGTGGCGGCTGCGGTCGCGGGCACGGCGATGACCGGGCTGCGCTGGCTGGACCCACTCGTAGGTGGAGCCGTTGCACTCTACCTGGTCTCTGGCGCATGGAACATTGCCATGCATTCTCTTGATGTACTGCTGGACAAGGAGATTCCGGAGGTCGATCGTCGGCGGATTCGCGAAATTGCGAAAGCGCATCCTGAAGTGCTGGGCTTCCACGATCTGCGTACCCGCTTCAGTGGTTCCAGTTACATCGTGCAGTTTCATCTGGAACTCGACGCGGGAACTTCCCTGCATGAAACGCACATAATTCTGGACGAGGTGGAAACGGAGATCTGGAAGGTGTTTCCCGAGTGCGAAATCATCATTCACCCCGATCCACTGGGCTTCGCCGAACGGCGCGACAACTTTGAAAAGCCGGCGCCAATGCTCGTCAGTTCAGGCGGATAGCAAAAGACCATGCACAAGGGTCGTGTCATTGCGACCACGCTCTGTTTGCTGTTGACGGCGGGCTGCAGTCAGTTGCTGATCATTCCGGACCGTGTTCCGGAACCCCTGGTACAGCCTCTGCCGCTGCGGGCGGCTTTCTACTACACCCAGGCGTTCTCGACATACCGCCACACCGAACACGAGGAAGGACAGTCGGCCTGGGACATCGAACTCGGACCGGCCAATGTGGGCCTTTTCAACCGGCTCGGCAGCCGCCTTTTTCGCAGCACAGCGCAGATCAGCGAACTGCCGACAGCCGAAAATCCGGCTGCGGTCGATGTCGTCATTGAACCCGTCATCGATGCCTTTGAGTTTTCCTTGCCAAAGAGCTCGGCCTCGGATCAGTATGCAGTCTGGATTCGCTACACTCTAAGGGTGTACGGGCCCGAAGGTCAGCTGATCATCGCCTGGAAACTCAGTGGTTATGGAGAGGCGGACGAGAACACGCTAAAACCGGCGCGCTCGATGGAGCGGGCGACAGTCCTCGCCATGCGCGATGCAGCCGCCACCACCAGCCTTGAGTTTTCCGCACAACCCGGAATAGACAAACTGCTGCAGGAGCCATCCGATGCCAGCACCGACGCAAACAACCAGGCACATTAGCCACTGGCACTTGCCAGTGTTAACGCTGGTGCTTGGCATCTGCTCTGGCTGCGTCACCAGCCGCGTCGAAGGTCTGAAGAATGCCGCCACCGGCATCGCGGCCAATGAATCGGTGGTGGTCATTCCCGCCAGTTATCACAAGGGCAACCGTACCGAAGCAGACTTCCTTGAGTGCGTGGACGATAAGCTGGATGACGGGGCAAAGGCAGTCAACGTCTACCCGCGCGAAAAGTTCCTGGATGATCTCTTTCCCTGGCTGGAACCGCGCACCATGCCCCAGGAGATCAAGGATCTGCCAGAACTGCTGGCCCGCCCCGGCGTCAGTGAGCGCATCAGTGCCAGCGGCGTGCGTTATCTGGTCTGGGTCACTGGCAGCACAAAGAAGACTTCGAATGGTGGCGGTATGAGCTGCGCTGCCAGTCCAGCCGGCGGTGGCTGCTTCGGCCTGGTCTGGTGGGAAGACGACGGCGCCTACACTGCCAAGGTCTGGGATCTGAAGGCCGCAAGTTCTGCCGGCAAAGTGAGTACCGATGTGCACGGCAGCTCGATGATGCCTGCGCTGATCCTGCCACTGCCATTCATTGCACGCACAGAGACTGCCGCCTGTAAGGAACTGGCCGGTGAACTGCGTAAATTTATTGTCCAGGAGGATCTGTCCTGATCCCTGCGGTGCTTGCCCGGCGCACACGTACCGGTCTCACTGCGGCCCTGCTCCTTCTTCTGGGCTGCTCGCCTGCTGCACTGGCCGCGCAAGCCGCTACGATCAACCTGCGTTACCAACTGCAGCTGGTCGCCGACACCGACAGCGCCGAGGCGCGCATCGTCCTCAGCCAGACCAACGATGCACTGCGTGAACTGCAATTTGCTGCTGACACAATGCTGGCCAAGGCCTCGGGTGACGGGCGCATCAGGCTCAGTGCCGGCAAGTTGATCTGGAATCCCCCGGCGCGCGGCGGTGAGCTCCGCTACCAGGTCCGGCTCACGCATCGCCGCTCGGCGCACGATGCGTCCAGCCACGATGCCTGGGTCGGCAGCAAGCTCGCGATATTCCGTGCTGAGAAGGCCTTTCCGATCAGCAGTTGGCGACTCAGGAAAGACAGCGCGTTGCACGGCGAACTGGCAATTAGCGCTCCCGAAGGCTGGTCAGTCGTGACGCCTTATCTGCCCAATTCAGCCGGAAAGATGCCGATCACGAATCCCGGCAAGCGCAGAGCGCGCCCGCTCGGCTGGGTTATCGCTGGCGACATCGGCACACGGCGCGACGTGATCGCTGGCACGGAGATCACCATCTCGGCACCACGCGGGATCCGCATGGAGCGGATCGCGATGCTGGGCCTGCTGCGCTGGACCCTGCCGCAACTGGTTCCCGCGCTCGGCAAGCTGCCTTCCTATGTGAATATTGTCGCTGCGAGCGAGCCCATGTGGCTTGGCGCACTCTCAGCGCCCAATTCCATTTTTGTGAACGCTCGCCGGCCGCTGATCAGCGAGAACGGGACCAGCACCATCGTGCATGAGATGGTGCATGTGCTGCTGGCAGATCTCAAAACACCTGCCGACCAGGACTGGATCGATGAGGGACTCGCGGAATACCTTGCACTCCGCGCACTGCTCGATTCCGGCACAATTTCACAGATACGTTATGTACAAACCATCGGCAGCCTGCGGAAATGGGGCGCCAATGTGACAAGTCTGCGCACGACCTCTTCGACCGGCCCGGTCAGCGCGCGCGCCGTCACCGTCTTCCATGACCTCGATGCAGAATTGCGCCGTGCCACAGGCAACCGGAAAAACCTGGCCAGCCTGGTGCGCGAACTGATGTCCACGAGCGAGCTTGTAGAACTCGAAAGCCTGCGCAGCCGGACCCGGCAACTCACCGGACACACGCCCCGCTCACTTGCCCCCATGGCGGTACCCGGCTTCGACTGAGCCGCTTGTGCTGTGAGTCCGCACACAGACAGAAGTTGCCTCGCCGGCGACACTTATCTCTATCAGGCGAGGGCATGCGCAACATACCAGCAACACTCCGGTCGTCATCTCCCAAAGGATCCCTGCGCCGTTTTTTCACGCGACGCCTGTGGCTCCCGGGGGTGCTGTATGCGGCCCTGCCCTTCCTGTATCTGCTGCTCGGCGCCGCCGCACTGGCCTCGGGTATCTATATGCCCGATCCGGGCTGGATCATCGGCTACCTGCTGCTGATCAGTGCGGTCTGTCTGCATGCCGGCATCTGGTTCATGCTGCTGCGACGTCGTCGCCGGCACGCGCGTTTACGCCGGACGCGGGCGCAACGCACACCCGGAACGGCGATAACGAGATGACCGACCGGGTTATGACAGATCGCGCATAAGTGTGACAATGCGCCATGCGCAAACTGCTCACGGGTTTCCTTCGCTGGCTGCTGCTGTTTACCGGACTCGGTGTCGCCGGCGCACTGCTGGTGCCCGTATTTGCCTACGTTGCAGGCAAGCGCCTGATCGGCGCCTATGAGGGCAAGCTCGGTTTCATGGACTATGCCGACAGCATCTATACCGCCGCCGGCCGCGGCGAAGCGCTGGCCTGGCTGATCCTGCTGTCGCCAATGCTGGTCTGGCTGGTCTGGTACCTGATCCTGCGTCTCCAGCGCCGACTGTTAGCGGCCGATGGATGAGTACTCCGCCTTCAGGCTGGCCAGTAATAGAAGCCGATGCCGGTCAGGACGAGACACATGGCCGTGATCGGCCACCAGCGCCACGGCGCAGCACGCAGTGATCCCAGGAAAGCGAGACCAGCAACGACTGCCGCCAGGCTAAACATCACGACGGCTCGCCACAGTTCCGGGATTTCCAGCACGTAGCGTGAATCCTCGCCAGTGCGCAGGCCGAATACCAGCAGTACAGTTGCCAGACTGACAGCCACGGAAAAGACGCTGCCGAACACTATGCCCAGAATGATGGTCAAAGGTTGCATGAATAACCCACTTGAATTGCGCCAATCGCCAGTTTCCCGGCCATTCGCTTGCCTCGCACACGGTGCAAGTCTAGCCTAGCGGGGCTGATTACCCCTTATCACTCAACGAGATCACCCTGCAAAGTCGCCACGCATGAAAAACAGCTGGAAATATGCCCTCGTCACCTGCCTCGCAGCACTACTGGGGCCGGCCGTCCCGGGTATGGCGAAGCCCGAGCTTCCGCCAGGTCCTGCGGTACTCGACACGACACCGCGTGAGCGACAGGTGGCGCGTATGGTCACGCGCTTTGTGGAGAGAGCTCACTATGCAAAGCTGCCGCTCGACGACGCCCTGTCCGAGGCGACGCTGAAAACCTATATCGATACGCTCGACGGCAACCGTCACTACTTTCTGCAATCGGACATTGCCTATTTTGCCCGCTACCGGAATACGCTGGACGACTCTCTGCGTTCCGGTGACATGGACCCGGTCTTCGATATATTCCGGCTGTACCGGTTGCGCACCCAGCAAAACCTCAACTACGCCTTAAGCGTGCTGGATCATGAGCCGGACTTCAGCGTGGACGAAGACTACGTCTTCGATCGTAAAGACCTGCCATGGATTTCCACGCCTGCCCAAATGCAGGATCTCTGGCGCCGGCGCGTAAAAAACGATGCGCTCGGCCTCATGCTCGCAGACAAAACCTGGAAGGAAACCGCCGAGGTGCTGCGCAAGCGCTACACGCGGGTACTCGATCGCGTCAACAAGCTCGACAGCGATGATGTCTTCGAGACCTTCATGAATGCCTTTGCCATGACGCTCGACCCACACTCCAACTATCTGTCGCCGCGTCAGTCAGAGGAATACAAGATCCAGATGAGCCTTTCCTATGAAGGAATCGGTGCATCCCTGCAACTCGATGATGAGTTCGTACAGGTCATGAATGTCATACCCGGCGGCCCGGCAGCCGCAGATGGCCGCCTCAAGGCAAATGACCGTATCACCGCGGTCGGCCAGCAAGACAGCAAGGAGATGGTCGATGTCGTGGGCTGGGAGCTCGACGATGTCGTGCAGAAAATCCGTGGCCCACGCGGCAGCAAGGTTCGTTTGCAAATCCTGCCGGGCGGCGCAGCACCCGGCGCGACCGAATATGTCCTCGAACTGAGCCGCGACAAGATCAAGCTGGAGGAACAGGCAGCCAAGAAGCAGGTAATCAAGGTTGATCGTGACGGCGAACCGGTCAACGTCGGCGTAATCACCGTACCCAGTTTCTATCAGGATTTTGAAGCACGCAATCGTGGCGACAAGGACTACGTGAGCACCACGCGCGACGTCCGGCGCCTGATTGGTGAGCTGCGCAAGGACAAGATTGTCAGCCTCGTGCTTGACCTGCGCGGAAACGGTGGCGGCCATCTAACTGAAGCCACGGCACTGACCGGTCTGTTCATCAACCAGGGGCCGGTGGTCCAGTTGCGCGATACCAACGGTCGTATCGAGGTCCTGGATGATCCGGAACCCACCGTCGCCTACAACGGTCCGCTCGTGGTGCTGGTCGACCGGTTCAGTGCCTCGGCCTCCGAGATCTTTGCCGCCGCCATCCAGGACTATAGACGCGGAATCGTCATCGGCCAGCAGACCTTTGGTAAAGGCACCGTGCAGAATCTCTACGAACTGGACCAGTATTCACACAGCAGATCAGATCGCGGGCTCGGTCAACTGACGTTGACCATCGGCAAGTTCTACCGCGTGAACGGTGGCAGCACGCAGCATCGCGGCGTCATGCCGGATATCACCCTGCCCTCGGCAATCGATGCGGCGACCATCGGTGAAAGCAGCCGCGATCGTGCGTTGCCATGGGACCAGATCGCCGCAACGCGCTTCCAGACCAGTCAACCGCTGGATGCAGCGATCCTCGAACTCACCCGCTATGAAAATACGCAGCTCGCCGGCGACCCGGATATGCGGCACCTGGAGGCAAGCATCAAGGAATTCGATCAGCTGCGTTCGCGTAAACAGATCTCGCTGAATCTGGCGGTACGGAAGAAGGAGCGCGAAAGCGAGCAACGCGCGCAGCTGGATCGTGAAAATACCCGTCGTTCGGCTCAGGGCCTGCCATCGATTAAATCACTTGACGAACTCAAGCCTGACGAGCAGCCGGATGTACTGTTGCAGACTACGGCGCGCGTAGCGTCTGAGTACTCACGGATCAGCAGCGCCAACCAGGGCCTGCTGACCCAGTCCGCACCGGCAGCCACAACGCCTCAGGCACCCTAGTTGAGGAGTATCGAATAGATCTCCCAATACTCCTCGCCGAGTACGTTGACTGAGAGCCTGCGATCGCTGACTGGCGCAGGACTGTCACCCGCAGTGAGCTGCGATGGAATCTCGGCGCAAGAGGCGGCGATGGGTACTGTATCGGCATCGCGCAGATACTCAGCCTGTCGTCGCAAGTACTCTGCGCGCGCCCGCACCAGTAGTGGCAGATCGTCGAGATCATCCAGCTGCTGTAGCACTTTTGCCACCTGCTGGCCCGTCTGGTGACAGGCCCGCAAATCGCCGTAACGCACGTCATTGACCTGCCGCAGCGATGCATCGCGCGCCATCTGGGCGACATTAGCAGGTGACAGCTGGACGACCAATTCCTGTGCCAGCGCGATGACAGAGAGGTTTACCACCCGCTTGCTGTCAGCGCCGATAGTGGAGGCCGGGGTCACGGACTCCTTGAGCTTCTCGTGTCGGGCTTTCTCATAGCGGTCGATCTGTGACTGCACGCCGGCCAGCGCAGACTCGAGCACCGACTGGGCATGCTCACAACGACGGCGGGCCAGGAGCTTCCAGAAACTGGTCAGTTTTGCCTGCTCCAGGCGTACGCCATGCAGCTCGGCTTCGATTGAAACACGACGTTCAATCAATGGCACCAGCCGGTGTTCGATAGATGCCAGTGCAATCTTGCGGTGCTCCTCAAACCGTGCGGTCTCCCGTCGCAATTCCGCATCCTGCTGACGCGCCCCAAGCTCTCGCGCCAGGCGGGCCAGACGCCGCCGACAGTACTGCCAGACGCCACGCAGCTGGAAAAAGACGGCCGCATTGGCCGCACGTTCCGGATCAGCCAGCAAGCCTTCGAGCTGTTCGAGGCGCTGTTGCCACCGGAGCGTGGAACCTTCCTGCTGGCGAAGCTGATCGGCAAGGCTGGTCCGGTCACGTTGCAAGCGCGCGAATTCGCGCTTCAGCTCGGCGCGGTTCCAGAACAGCTCCAGGAGCCGCTCGTCTTCAGCGGGCTTTCGGCGGAAAAGCAGTTGCTGGGCAATGGATGCCATTCGATGCTGCAGACCTGAAGATCCACGCTCGAAATTAACCATGTTCGCGGCTAGCGGCGGTGAAGCAATCGACAGTTTTTCAAGCCGGGACGAGCGGTGATGGCCGGAACCGGTGCCCCATGTCGTACAGGTAATCGAGCCATTTTCCAAGCATGATGTTCTTCGACCAGCGCCGGTCGAGTTCACCTCTGCTGTCCTTCATCAGCTGGCGCAAGGTTTCGTGTCGCGGAGCATTGATCCAGCCCAGCACTTCAACCATGCGCGCGTCGAGGTAAACGCGCAGGCGCAGATCCGGATCGGCCACGTAACCCTCCGGATCATCAAAGCGGTAACTGAGGCGCAGATCGAGCGTATAACGGGTTACGGCGTCAATCGTGAGGTGCAAATCGAGATCATGAGCCGATGCAGAAACGGCTGTGTATGCAGCGGCGGGCTGATCAGGGGGCATCACGGGAGCGAGTCCGGCCAGCTTGATGAAGTTGCCTTCATACAAGGCCATCAGTGCGCCGAGACTGCGTGGCGCAACAATGCATTGTGGAACGATGTAGCTGTCTGTAATCACACTTTGACTATAGCACGGTGGTTCATGCACACTTTTTTCGAAGCACGCCTTCAACAGTAACGCAAAATTCAATGGGGTCTGTGACCGTGTCGACGCTTGACATCACTCATATCAGCTGCTCACCATTTCAGGATCAGCGGCCCGGCACCGCAGGCCTGCGCAAGAAGGTCAGCGTATTCAGTCAGCCGCACTATCTTGAATGTTTCGTGCAGGCCATCTTCAATACGCTGGGGTTGCCGGACGGTGCGCGCCTGGTGATCGGCGGTGACGGCAGATACCACAACATTGAGGCGATACAGACGATCATTTGCATCGCTGCTGCGAATGGCATTCGTGACGTGATCGTCGGACAGAACGGTCTGCTGTCGACTCCAGCGGCATCCCTTGTGATCCGTGAGTACGCAGCGGCAGCCGGGTTCATCCTCACCGCCAGCCACAACCCCGGTGGACCGGATGGTGACTTTGGCCTGAAATTCAACACACCGACCGGCGGTCAGGCGACTGAACAAGTGACCGAGGCCGTATTCAGGGCCAGCCAGCAACTGGACGGTTACCGGATCGCCAGTCTGCCGGCCGTGGATCTGAAGCAGATCGGCACGACAAATCTCGGCGCTGTGCGTATTGAGGTTATCGATTCGACTGCCGCCTATGCCGCGCTGATGCAGACGTTGTTTGATTTCGAGACGATCCGCAACTGGCTCAAAGCCGGGCATCGGATCCGCTTCGATGCCATGCACGGTGTCACCGGGCCCTATGCGCGCAGGATCTTCGTTGACTTGCTCGGCTGCCCGCACGACAGCGTATTGCATGGTGAACCCCTGCCCGACTTTGGCGGACTGCATCCGGATCCTAATCCGATCGATGCCGCCGAGCTGGTCGCAGAGTCCCTGAGACCAGACTCGCCTGACTTGCTGGCGGCTTCAGACGGCGATGGCGACCGGAACATGATTCTCGGTCCGGACTTCTTTTTATCACCGGGCGACAGCGTGGCCATGATGCTTGCATCTTTACAGCTGTTACCGGGTTACCGGAGTGGCGTACCCGGCGCCGCACGCTCGATGCCGACCAGCCGCGCGCTTGATGTGGTCGCAGCAGAACTCGGTATCCCCTGTTACGAGACGCCCACTGGCTGGCGATTTTTTTGCAATCTGCTCGAGGCCGGACTGATCGGGCTCTGCGGCGAGGAGAGTTTTGGCACCAGTTCCGCGCATGTCCGCGAAAAAGATGGCCTGTGGTCCGTGCTGCTCTGGATCAACCTGCTGGCCGTACAAAACCGCAGCCTGAAGGAAATTGCCAATGAACACTGGCGGCGCTATGGCAGGCACCACTATCAGCGCCAGGATTACTTCACAGCCGATACCGCACGCGCAAACGAGCTGATCACAGCGCTGCGCGCCACGCTACCAGGCCTGTCCGGCAAGCAGATCGGCGGCGCAACGATAGAAATCGCCGACGATTTTCATTACCGCGATCCGGTCGACGGCAGCGAATCCGCGCATCAGGGCATTCGGCTGGTATTCAGTGACGGTGCAAGAATTGTCTACCGACTATCCGGTACCGGCACATCCGGCGCAACGCTGCGCGTCTATCTGGAGCGGCATGTTTGCGACCAGGCCAGAATCGACCAGGCGTCGGGAGAAGTCCTGGAACCACTGGGGCAGCTCGCCGCACAACTGGCGCGCATTCATCATTTCATCGGACTGGAAGCGCCGACCGGGAAGATCTGAATTAGCGCTGCCAGCACTATGAGCGTGCGCGCCGCTCTATACCTGTCGTGCTGAGTATCCGGCTGGCAATCTCCTCGATGGAGAAACGCGTGGTATCAACCCAGGCGATCTGATAGCGGCTGTAAAGCGCCTCTGCCCCGCGCAGTTCGTAATGCACCTGCTCGGACGAGGCATAACGTCCTTCAGGGCGGCGCTCGCGGCGGATCTGCTGCAGGCGTTCCGGCGAGATACTGAGCCCGAACAGCTTGTGACGATAGGGTTCGAGCACCTTGGGCAGACGCCCCGATTCAAACTCGTCTTCCGACAGCGGGTAGTTGGCTGCAAACACACCATAAGTCAACGCCAGATACAGACAGGTCGGTGTCTTGCCGGATCGCGAAACACCCAGCAGGATCACATCTGCACGTGCGTAATCATTGGTGCGCGCCCCGTCATCATTATTGAGCGCAAAGTTGGTCGCCTCCATGCGCCGGTCATAACTCCCGGTATCCTTCATACCGTGGGCGCGCCCGGAAGTATGCGAGGAGCGCGTCAGCAGTTCACGCTCCATGGGCCCCAGATAGGTGGCAAAGAAATCCAGGAATAATCCATTAACGCCGGCAAAGCGGTCGCGGATGTGGTCATGCACCAGCGTGCTGAAAATGACAGGCCGGTTGCCTGTTTCGCTAACGCTAAGGTTGATACGCCGAAGGGTTTCATCCGCCTTGTCAACAGTATCGATAAATGGCACAGTCACTTGGTCGAATTCGTATTCTTCGAACTGCGTTAACAGGCTGCGCCCCAGGGTTTCTGAGGTCACTCCGGTCTGGTCCGACAGAAAAAATACGACGCGTCGATTGATGCTTTTCTGGTTCATGACGGACTGACATCGTCGGCTGTGGTAAGCCGATCATGGACGGTCGGGACATTGGAGGCAAATGGAACCCTACGTAATCCCCCTGCAATCACTGCGGCTCACCGACGTCCATCGCGTCGGCGGCAAGAACGCCTCGCTCGGTGAAATGATCGGCCAGCTCTCGGCGCTGGATGTTCGCGTACCTGGCGGATTTGCCACGACAGCGCACGCCTACCGTGAATTCCTCGCCCAGGAAAAGCTTGATATACGCATCGACAAGCTGCTCAGTGATCTGGACGTAGACAACATCGAGCAGCTCACCCATTGCGGAAAAGCCATCCGCGAGTGGATCCTCGCCACGCCACTGCCGTCCACCTTGCTGAGCGCTATCGAGTCTGCATGGACGACGATGAGCAGCGGGCAAGCCGCAGATATGGCCGTCGCAGTGCGCTCTTCGGCAACAGCCGAAGATCTGCCGGAGGCATCCTTTGCCGGCCAGCAGGAAACCTTTCTCAACATCCGTGGCCTGCCCCGCCTGATAGAAGCGGTACACCACGTATTTGCATCGCTGTACAACGACCGCGCCATCGCCTATCGCGTACACCAGAATTTTGACCACAAGCTGGTGGCGTTGTCGGTTGGCGTACAACATATGGTGCGTTCCGATCTCGGCTCCAGCGGGGTGATGTTTACGCTCGATACCGAGTCGGGCTTTCGCGATGTAGTGTTCATCACTTCAGCCTGGGGACTCGGAGAGACCGTCGTACAGGGGGCAGTAAATCCCGACGAGTTTTATGTTTACAAGCCAGCCCTGAAGAGTGGCCACCAGGCCATCCTGCGCCGCAAGCTCGGCACGAAGAAAATCCGCATGGTCTTCAATGACCAGCCGGAGCCGGGACGAACGGTGCGCACCGAAGACGTCGCGCCAGCAGACGCTGCGCGCTTCTCACTGACTGACCAGGATGTCGAGGCGCTGGCGCGCTATGCGCTCGTGATCGAATCTCATTACAACTGCCCGATGGACATCGAATGGGGCAAGGACGGACGCGACGGCCAGATCTACCTGCTGCAGGCCCGCCCCGAAACCGTACAAAGTCGCTCCGGCAATACGCTGCTGCGTTACCGGCTGAAGGGCAATTCGAAAGTGCTGGTGCGCGGGCGAAGCATCGGTCAGCGGATCGGCGCGGGGCCAGCACGCATCATTGCCAGCACGGCGGAGATGGGCCTGGTGCGGGATGGTGACGTGCTGGTCGCCGACATGACCGACCCGGACTGGGAACCGGTCATGAAACGTGCGTCGGCAATCGTAACCAATCGCGGCGGACGCACCTGTCATGCAGCGATCATTGCCCGCGAACTCGGCATTCCCGCTGTGGTGGGCTGCGGCGACGCAACCCACCTGATCAAGGACGGGATGGCGGTAACAGTGTCGTGCGCCGAAGGCGACGAGGGTCTGGTGTACGACGGCATCCTCGACTACGAGCAGCAGAAAATAGAACTCGCCAACCTGCCACCGTTGCCGGTCAAGATCATGATGAACGTCGGCAATCCGGATTGCGCCTTTGATTTTTCGAGCCTGCCAAACCAGGGTATCGGTCTTGCGCGCCTTGAGTTCATCGTCAACCGCATGATCGGCGTACACCCTAAAGCCATACTCGACTTTGCACGCTTGCCACCGGATCTCAAGGAGGTCGTGCGGGAACACTCGGCCGGCTATGCCGATCCGGTTGAGTACTTCGTGTCGCGTCTGACAGAAGGCATCAGCACAATCGCCGCCGCTTTCGCACCCAACCCGGTGATCGTCCGTTTGTCTGACTTCAAGTCAAATGAATACGCCAACCTGATCGGGGGCAAGCAGTACGAACCCCACGAAGAAAACCCGATGCTCGGTTTCCGCGGTGCCTCACGCTACGTGTCCGACAGCTTCAAGCCCTGCTTTGAACTGGAATGCCGCGCCCTGCGCCGGGTGCGCAACGACATGGGCCTGACCAACGTCGAGGTGATGGTGCCCTTTGTGCGCAGCGTCGACGAGGCCAGACGCGTCACCGAACTGCTCGCAGAAAACGGGCTACGGCGCGGTGAAAACGGCCTGCGCCTGATCATGATGTGCGAGCTGCCGACCAACGCGCTGCTGGCGCACCAGTATCTGCAGTACTTCGACGGCATGTCGATCGGCTCAAATGACCTCACCCAGCTGACGCTGGGACTGGATCGCGACTCAGGCCTGATCGCTGGTCTGTTCGATGAACGCGACGAAGCGGTCCGGATGCTGATCAAGATGGCCATCGATGCCTGCAAACAGGAAGGCAAGTACATCGGCATTTGCGGACAGGGGCCGTCTGATCATCCGGACTTTGCCCGCTGGCTGGTCTCCGAAGGTATCAGCAGCATTTCACTGAATCCGGATACCGTGATTGAGACCTGGCTGTTTCTGGCTGGGAAAACCGTATAGCGTCTCGTCTACTGCTGCCAGGACCACGGGGAGTCCGGAAATGACCACAGCCTACTGGTGCGTACTCGTGGCAGCGCTCATACCCATCATCTGGGCTGGCGTTGCCAAAGCTGGAGCAAAGGGCTTCGATAATGCCCGGCCGCGCGATTATCTGGCCAGGCTTGAGGGCTGGCGCCAGCGGGCAAACTGGGCGCAGGCCAATTCCTACGAGAGCTTCCCGCCCTTTGCCGCCGGCGTGATCATCGCGCACCTGGCCGGCGCAGCGCAGCCCACCATCGACATGCTGGCGCTCGGCTACGTGGCCGCGCGCATCCTCTATGGCATCTTTTATATCGCTGACCGCGCAGGCATGCGCTCGCTGGCCTGGGTCGCGGGACTGGCTTGCATTATCAGCCTGTTCGTCGCCGCAGCCTGAGGCAATCCAGCCGCACTTCGTTCAGCTGGTGACGGCCGGCAACTTAAGCAACTGCGTCCGGTAGTGTCGCAGCTCTGCAATCGATTCGTAGATATCGGCAAGCGCCAGATGTTCTGTGTTCTTGACGATGCCGTCCAGCGCAGCCGGCACCCACAGCCCGGCGAGAATCTTCAACGTGGAAACATCCAGGTTGCGGTAATGGAAGAAGGCCTCCAGCGCCGGCATCTCGCGCGCCATGAAGCGGCGATCCTGACAGATGCTGTTGCCACACATCGGCGAAGCCCTGGGCGCCAGGTGCTCAGCCAGAAAAGCCAGTGTCTGTTGCTCGGCCTGCGCGGCGGTGACGGTACTTGCACGAACCCGCCCGGTCAGACCGGACCTGCCGTGCTGCCGGGTATTCCACTCATCCATTCCGGCGAGCACCGCATCGCTCTGATGAATCGCCAGCACCGGGCCCTCAGCGATGACACGCAGATCGGCATCAGTGACGACCGTCGCAATCTCGATGATAGAATCGTTCTGGCAATCAAGACCGGTCATCTCCAGATCTACCCAGATCAGTCTGTGCATTTGTGCACTCATCAGCCAGGATCCTCGCAAAACAGCTATGGCAACTGACGCCGCGCCGGATTCTAGCAAAACAGGCCTCGTGATCGCGGCACATGGCCGGCGTGGCATCCTCGAAACGGCTGAGGGCAGCCCCCTGCCCTATGTGGTCCGCGGCCGATATCTGCAGGTCTGCTGCGGCGATCGCGTGCACTGGCAGGCATTTTCTGCCGACGATCCGGTCGTCGTCGACGGCATAGCGGCACGCCGAAATCAGCTCAGCCGGCAGCCCTCCAGGGGTAGCAAGCCGGAGACGATCGCCGCCAACATCAGCCATCTGATTGTGGTCATGGCCGCCCTCCCGCTTCCCGACCTGTTCATCACCGACCGGTACCTGTGTGCTGCACATCTGATGGGTGCCGAAGCAGCGATCGTCTGGAACAAGGCCGATCTGGCGGCACTGCCGGAGGCGGAGCTTGCAAGCTATGCAGCGATTGGCTATCGGCTGTTCCCGGTATCAGCAGTAACAGGCGGGGGGCTTGCAGCTCTGCTGACATGGGCAAGCAATGGCATCGCGCTGCTCGCCGGCCAGTCGGGGGTCGGCAAGTCCTCACTGCTGAACCGCCTGGTGCCAGGTTCCGATACGGCTACCGGGCAACTCTCAGCGGCCAGCGACGAAGGTCGCCACACGACCACGGCCTCGATCATGTACCAGCTGGATAACGGTGGCCGGCTGATCGATACGCCCGGTGTACGGGACTTCATCCCGGCGATACCTGATCGTCGCGACATCGCACATGGCTTCATAGAGATTGGCACAACGGGCCGCGACTGCCGCTTTGCAGACTGCAGTCACCTGCGCGAACCGGACTGCGCCGTGGACGCTGCGGTCCAAAAGGGACTTATCGACGGGCGGCGCTACGAAAGTTATCGACGCCTCATGAACCTCGCCAACCAGGCAGCAGGACAGGCTTACTGATCAGCAACGATATGGGTGCGTGCGGCGATGGCGTGCGACAGCGTGCCGGCATCCACATACTCGAGTTCACCACCCATCGGTACGCCATGCGCGATGCGCGTCGCGCGAATCCCCCGCTCCCGCGCGATGCTGGCCAGATAACCGGCCGTCGCCTCGCCCTCAACCGTCGCACTGGTAGCCAGAATCAGCTCACGCGTTGCGCCCTCGGCAAGCTGCTGCTCCAGCAACGGAATGCCAAGTTCTGACGGGCCGATACCGTCGAGCGGCGAGAGCCTGCCCATCAGCACAAAATAGCGGCCGCGATAGCTGCCTGACTCCTCGATAGCCACCACGTCGGCAGGCGTCTCGACGACGCAGACGAGACTATGGTCGCGACGCGGATCGCCACAGATCATGCACAACTCGGCTTCGGCAAACATGCGGCAGCGCACGCAGGGCCCTACCTTGTCCAGCGCCGCCTGCAGCGCCGCAATGATCCGTCCAGCGCCGTCACGGTCACGGTCGAGCAGGTGAAAGGCCATGCGCTGTGAAGACTTCGGCCCGACGCCGGGCAGACAGCGCAGTGCAGTCAACAGATCCTGGAGAAGTGGCGTAAAGGCCATGCGAACTGAAGCCAGCTCAGAACGGCAGCTTGAAGCCAGGCGGCAGGCCAAGTCCGGAGGTCATGCCGCCGAGCTTTTCCTGACTGGTGCGCTCTACCTTGCGCAAGGCGTCATTAAACGCGGCGACCAGCACATCCTCGAGCATTTCGCGATCTTCACCGAGCAAGGCAGGATCGACGGTAATACCACGGACTTCATGCTTGCAGCTCATGCGGATCTTCACGAGGCCGCCACCGGCTTCACCGCTGACTTCGATGCCGGCAAGCTCTTCCTGAGCCTTCTGCATCTGCTCCTGCATGCGCTGGGCCTGCTTCATCAACTGACCGATATCGGCTCTCATATCGCACTCACTTTCTGTTGCCTGGTTTTCCGGAACTGGCTGCCGACGAGGGACGGACCGACTCTGCGACGACCTCTGCCCCGAACAGTTCGCCCATCGCCTGGACATTGCTGTCCGCTGCGATGGCCTCGCGCGCCTTGCGCTGCTGCTCGTCCTCACTGCGGGCCTGTCGTGCGGCCACCGTATCACTCACGCCCTTGTCGATCGCAAAACTCAACTTTCGGCCATCGCCGAGTACCGCATTGACCGCAGCGGTGACCCGTATCTTCAGGCTCTCGGTCAACAGGTGGGCATTGCGGCCTTCGATACTGAGCCGCAGTTCGGTAGGCAACTGTGCGGTCAGTTCGCAGTTGACCGCCAGCTGACGAGCGGCAGCGTCGAGCTCGAGCCTGGCAACAAAGCCTGGCCAGTCACGAATCTCGCCACCAACCAGGCCGGTT
>JBATNV010000242.1:0-12464 GCA_049290495.1 Gammaproteobacteria bacterium
CCAGCCTGTGCGCTGGCGTAACCACGGCGCACTCGACAATCAGGAACCGCGCTCGGCGAGACGCCGCGCCTTTTCGGCGCTGAGACGCTCGATCTCATCGAGCAAACCTGGCATGGATTCCTCGACCATATCGAGTACCCGCTCGAAACCCACGCTGCCCCCGTAATAGGGGTCAGGCACACTGCGCGGCGCCCGTTCCGGACTGAACTCCAGCAGTAGCCGGATTTTTCCGTGGTACTCCTCCGCGGCCGTTTGGAGCAACACCGAGCGATTATCCTCATCCATGACGAGAACCAGATCGAAGCGGATAAAATCAACGGCCTCGACCTGTCGTGCCCGCAACTTCGAGATGTCGATACCACGCCGCAGTGCTGCCGACTGCGCGCGCGGATCGGGTGGTGCGGCGTCGTGGTAGCCATGCGTGCCAGCCGAGTCCACCTCGACAGGCAAGGTCAGCGGACGCGCTGCCAGGCGCTGCCTGAGCACGCCTTCTGCCATCGGCGAGCGGCAAATGTTGCCCATGCACACCAGCAGCACCCGCACCGTTTCAGGTGGCGGTGGCTGCTTGCTCCATGGAAACTTCATATGGTCACACCTGCAGCTGCCATGAACTGCAGGGCGCGCTGCAGATCCTCGGGCGTATCGATATCCGGACCGTGTACCTCAAGCGCCTGTACAACACGGATTTCAAGGCCCATCCACATGGCACGCAATTGCTCCAGATTCTCACATTGTTCGAGATAGCACGGCGGTGATGCTGCCAGTGTGCGCAGCGCGCCGATACGATAGGCATACAGCCCGATATGCCGGGCGCTCACCGGAAAACTGCCGCGCTCATCTGCAGGCATGCTGCCGGCATGCCCGGCTGCCGGAATGGACGCACGACTGAAATACAGCGCACGGCCTTCAGCATCACTGACCACCTTGACCACATTCGGGTTGCGGTAGTCCTCGGCGCGCACGATGCGCGTACACAGCGTCGCAATCGCCGCGCCCGTATGCTGCGCCAGCAGTTCGGCGACCTGGTCGATGCTGGCCGCAGGCACCAGCGGCGCATCGCCCTGGCAGTTGACGACCAGATCCTCGTCCGGCCAGCCTCGCTGGTCGGCCACTTCAGCCGCGCGTTCTGTACCCGATCGATGGTGCGCTGAAGTCAGCACCGCCTCGGCACCGAAGCGCTGTGCCGCTGCCATGATCCGTTCGTCATCAGTGGCGACCACCACCTCCAGCGCTCCACTCGCCCGCGCCTGTCGCCAGACGTGCTCCAGCACTGGCCGACCGGCCAGATCAGCGAGAAGTTTGCCGGGAAAGCGCGACGCTGCGTAGCGCGCCGGAATCACCACCCTGAACCTTGCAAGCGACATCAATACAACCTGATCATGCAGATAATTCGGCCAGACGACCGAGCAGAAACTCCCGAAACGCCGCGGGCATATCGATTTCCATCGGCACTACCCACAACGCACAACCTGGCAATGGCCGATATTTTACGGCGTCTTTCTCGGTCATGAAGACCGGTGTGTCGGCATTTTTAAACAGCAGATCCAGCGACACGCTGTGATGATCGGCCACCGGTACCGGAATCACAACCATGCCCGCGGCAGCGAGCTGCGCGTAAAAACGCTGCGGATTACCGACACCTGCCAGCGCCCGTACCGGTTGGCCCCGAAAACTCTCCAGGCTACGGCGCTCGCTGCCATCCAGCGCCAGGGCATCGTTGATCCGCACCTGAAATACGGTGCCACCTGCAAAAGCCTCACCACCATTCAACAGTACCGCATCGACTTCGGCCAGACGACCCGGCGGTTCACGCAACGGTCCGGCCGGCAGCATCCGGCCGTTACCCAGGCCTCGCTCGCCATCGACCACAGCAATCTCGATATCACGCGCCAGCCGGTAGTGCTGCAGTCCGTCGTCGGCGACGATCAGATTGACGCCTTCCTTCAGCAGGCGTCGCCCGGCAGCAACGCGGTCTGGACAGATGCAGACCGGAACACCGGTCCGGCGCCGCAGCAGCAGGGGCTCATCGCCGACCTCGGCAGCAGCATCCTCTGGCTGCACGATATATGGCGCAGAGCGCTCCCGGCCGCCATAGCCACGACTGACGATACCCGGCCTGAAACCGGCCTCGCGACAGGTTCGCACCAGCCAGTCGACCACCGGCGTCTTGCCAGTGCCACCCACAGTGATATTGCCAACCACGATGACCGGCACCGGCAGTCGCT
The DNA here is from genome assembly GCA_049290495.1 of Gammaproteobacteria bacterium. Classification (GTDB taxonomy): domain Bacteria; phylum Pseudomonadota; class Gammaproteobacteria; order Steroidobacterales; genus SHZI01. The sequence goes on from JBATNV010000242.1 coordinate 2,226, forward strand.
GCGGCTTGCCGAATCCCGATCGCCAGAACCATCGCCGCAGTTGTATTGCCAGGCCGAAGATCCACGCCAGCGGCAAGAGCGGCAAAGCTGCCGGCGATCTGCTGTGCCAGAGTGCTTCCAGCTTCCGGCCGAGGTCAGGCTGCGTCATCCCGGAACTGCAGCCTATGCAAATTGGCGTATTGGCCGCCTGCCGCAAGCAATTCAGAATGGCTGCCGGCCTCGACAATCTCGCCTTCGGACATGACGATGATCCGGTCTGCATTCTCGATCGTCGAAAGACGATGAGCGATGACCAGCGTCGTACGGTTCTCCATCAACTGCGCAAGCGCCGCCTGGATCCGGCGCTCCGACTCCGTGTCGAGTGCCGAGGTCGCCTCATCGAGAATCAGGATCGGTGCATTCTTGAGCAGCGCCCGTGCAATGGCGATGCGCTGACGCTGGCCGCCGGAGAGCAGCACACCGCGATCACCAACCCAGGTATCAAGGCCGTCGGGCAACTGGCTCGTAAACTCATCGACATAGGCCGCGCGTGCCGCTGCCTCGATATCTGTGCGCGTCGCGTTCCGGCAGCTGCCGTAGGCGATATTGCCGGCAATCGTATCGTTGAACAGCACCACTTCCTGGCTGACCAGGCTGATCTGGTTGCGGAGCGCAGACAGCCGATAATCGCCGACCAGCTGGTCATCGATAAGTACCGCCCCCGAGCTTGCGTCGTAAAAGCGCGGCAGCAGCCCGACCAGCGAACTCTTGCCACTGCCTGAACGGCCTACGATGGCCAGTGTCTGACCAGCCGGGACGATCAGGCTGATGTTGCGCAGTACGCTGCCCTGATCGACCAGGTATTCAAAACTGACATCCCGAAACTCAACCCGGCCACTGACCCGCCCCGGTTCCAGCGTACCGGTATCCCGTTCACTGTCCTCATCGAGCAGGCGGAACACACTTGCGCCGCCGGCTATACCGCGTTGCAAGGCCGCATTTACGTTGGTCAGTGCTTTCAGCGGCCGCATCAGCAATAGCAGGGCAGCGATAAATCCACCGAAGTCGCCGACATTCAGCGCTTCGCGCACAGAGTCCTGGGTCGCCACAAATACCACACCGGCCAGACCGACGGCAGCCAGCAGCACAGTGATGCCGTCGCCTATCGCCTTGGTGGCGAACAGCCGCATGTTCATCCGCCGATTCTTTTCGTTGGCCTCTTCAAAACGCTGTGCTTCATATTCCTGGCCGTTGAATATCTTGATGATCCGGTGGCTCTGCAACACCTCGGTGGTGATGCGGGTCAGATTGCCCATGGAATCCTGGATACGCGTACTGTGGCGGCGAAACATGCGTGCCAGAATTCTGATCAAGACGGCCAGCACCGGAGCTGCGACAAACACGAATGCCGTGAGCGCCGGGCTCAGGTAGATCATGTAGCCGATCAGGCCCACCGTGGTGAGACTATCGCGAATCAGGACCGTGACGACGTTCGAGGTCGCATCAGCAACCTGTTCGATATTGAAGGTCAGCTTGGAAAGCTGCATACCGGCAACAGTGGTGTCAAAAAACCGCGTGGGCAGATCAAGGAACTTCGTGAACACCTCGCCGCGCAGCCTCTTGATGATCTGGCGACCGATCCAGCCGATGCCGTAAGTCGAAGCAAACTCGCCAATTCCGCGCACCAGAAACAGCAGCAGGATACCGAGTGGCAGCCAGCGACGGATCAGTTCCTGATAGGGACCTTCTGTCGCGGGCGGCGCACCGATCGCACCGATCAGCTTGTTGATCAGATAAGCAAAGCCGGTATCCGTGGCTGCATAGACCGCCATGCCCAGCGCAGCGATGAGGAAAACCTTCCAGTGCGGAAAACAATAGCCGATCAGCCGCCGGTAGATCTGACCGGAGCGCAGTTCGCCTGCTGGAGGATTGCTGCCTGGTTTAGTCACCTGTTACTGCTCTGCCTGCTGCGTCCGGGTCGTCGTGATGCGGACCTCGACAAATCCGAGCCGGCCAGCCACATCCATCGCCGTAACCACAGCCTGATGGCTGGCCCGGCCATCAGCACTCAGCGTGAGCTGCCGCTCCCGGACATCCGGCATAACCGTGCGGATCGCGGCCTCCAGCGTCGCCGGACGTGAATCCACCAAAGCGCGCCCATTGACGCGGTACTCGCCTTCGCTGGTCACGGAAATTTCCAGCTCATCACGCTCCGCGCTGACTGTGGAAGCCACATCAGCCTCAGGAAGCCGGATGGAAATTCGCGAGGGGCGGACGAAAGTCGTGGTAAGCATAAAGAAAATAAGCAGCAACAAAACCACGTCGATCAGCGAGGTCATGTTCAGGTCCGGCTCATCGCGGGCCGTACTGTTGCGCAGCCTCATCTGGACTGCCCGATGCCTTCCATATACTGCTTGCGCTGCAGGGCTGCGACCAGCCCGATCGCGTCCTTTTCCATCTGCACTACCAGCGCATCGACACGGCCGCGCAGATAGCGATAACCGATCAGTGCCGGAATCGCCACCATCAACCCTGCGGCAGTGGTAATCAGCGCTTCGGAAATGCCACCCGCCAGTGCCGACGGATCACCGGCTGTATTGGCGGTCAGCGCAGAAAAGGTCCGGATCATCCCGGTAACGGTACCCAGCAGCCCGAGTAGCGGCGATATCGCTGCGATGGTGCCGAGCGTATTGAGGTAGCGCTCGAGTTCGTGAACAACATGCCGGCCGGTATCTTCGACGACCTCCTTCAGACTGGTGCGATCCTGCTGCCGGCTTGAAAGTCCGGCAGCGAGAATCTGCCCAAGCGGCGAACCGCGCCGCAATTCCTCGATGCGCTGATGGTTGAGCTGGTTGGTGCTGATCCACTCCCACACCTGCCGCGACAGGTTACGCGGCACGACGCGTCGCGGTTGCAGCGTCCACAACCTTTCAAGAATGATTGCCGCCGCCACGATCGAGCAGAGAATGATGGGTACCATCACCCAGCCGCCCGATATCACGATCTCCAGCATGCGCACACGACCTGTCTGAACTGGCCGCAACTATACATCGGCAGACTTTAGCGGGACAGGCAACGGTGCAATTCACGGCTCAGGAGCAGGGTGGTGCAGGCAATGGCCGGACCAGCCAGATACCGGACGCTTCAGCACGCTGTCGATGACTGAGAGACAGCACGCCAGTCGCCTGGAGATCAAACTGCACGGCACCCTCCTCTGCAGTATTGAGCAGGCAGGCACCGGCGGCTCGCCAGCGGCTGACCACCTCGGGCACGGGAAAATGCCAGCGGTTGGCAAAGCCGGTTGCAAACACAACCTGGCGTGGCAAGATCGCCGCCACAAAATCCGGCGACGATGAAGAGCGACTGCCGTGATGTGGTGCCAGCAGCAAATCGACCGGACCCTTCACACCGCGCGCAACGACTTCCCGCTCCGCCTCTGCTTCGATGTCGCCCGGCAACAGAATGCGGACACCTGCGGCCCTGATCAACAGCACACAGGAGCCATTGTTATCCGTCTTCCCGTGTGAACCTGCAGCCGGATGCAGGATTTCAAAATGCGCACCGTCCCAGTTCCAGTTCTGTCCCGCCACACAGGGCTCACTGCTGCCACCTTTGGGTGCAGAACCGGATACATGGACTTGTGGATAGCGCTCGATCACGCTCCACGCGCCACCGCGATGGTCGGCATCTGCATGCGAAATGAGCAATCGGTCAAGCTGCCGGATACCCATTGCCTGCAACACCGGCACCACGATGCGCTCTCCGGCATCGCCGTTTCGAAACAGCGGTCCGGCGTCATAGAGCAAGGCATGGCCTGCAGTTTGAACCAGCACCGCTAGCCCTTGCCCGACATCCAGGACCACAACCCGCAAGCCACCTGCATTGACTGGTGGCGTTGCACCGCCGAGCAGCCCAAGCAGCAGCAGTGGGCCGAGACCACGCGCCGGCCACGGGCGTGGCCACAAAACCCAGCACACGCCGGGCACTGCAAGCAACAGCGCCGCGCTACCTGGCATAGGCAGATACCAGACTGCATATGGCAGCCCGGCGCACCAGCCAAGAAAGGCGCGCCAGATATCAAAGCAGTCAGCAGCGAGCAGCAGCAGTGGCACCGAGGCTTCCGGACTGAAGGCCGCGACCGCAGCAGACAGTAGGGTAAGTGGCACCAGCACCAGGCTGAAAGCCGGCACGGCGGCCAGATTCGCAATCGCACCGGCAAGCGGCAACTGACCAAAAAACAGCAGCATCAGCGGCGCCAGACCGATCGTCATCGCCAACTGGGTCAGCACAAGCAGGCGGCAGGCATCGGCAGCGCGTGTAATGGTTCGCCTGTAGAGGGACCCTGCCACCTGAAGCCTGACTGCAGGTCGCACCGGAACAGTCGTGGTTGCCACCAGCGCGAGTATCGCCACACCCGCAAACGACAGCCAGAATCCAGGCACCAGCACTGCAAAGGGATCAACCAGCAGCACCGCCAGCACGACGGCCGCGAGAACCGTCGGTCCACTGACTGCCCGACGCAGGCTCAGCAACAGGGCGGCAGTCAGCAGCATCACGACCGAACGTAGCAGCGGCACGCTGTATCCAGCCAGCACACCGTAGATGGCAGCGGCGCAGACGGCGGTCCAGCCCGCCCAGAGCTTTGGCCGACAGCTGAAGCCCAGCGCCAACAAGCCGCGTCCAAGCAGCAAGCCCAGCAGGGCAAACGGACCGGCGACCAGCGCGATATGAAAACCGGAGATGGAAATCAGATGGATGGTGCCGGTACGGCGCAACATCTCCCACTCGGTTTCTGCCAGCGCCTGGTAGGCGCCGACCGAGAGGCCCAGCACATAGGGTGCGGACTCGCGGTCGGCCAGTGCTGCGGCCATCCGGCGTGCGAGCGCAGCCCTGGTGCCGCTGGCAGGACAAGCAGGCTGCGCATCCGGCAGACGACGGTTCTCACCACTTTTACGAACCCAGCCCGTCGCACCGATCCGCTCGCTGAACAGCCAGCGCTCGAAATCGAAGGTACCGGGATTAGCGGAGCCGCGCGGTGGCCGCACGCGAATCTGCAGCTGCCAGACCTCACCTGGCCAGATATCGGGCGCAGTGTCGTACCAGGTCACAAGAATCCGTTGCGGCACCCCGGTCGAATTAACCCCGGCATGTGTCTCAAGTACGAAACGCAAGGAGCCGTCATCGCGGCGCGGAAACTCGCAAATGCTGCCGCGAACAGTGAGATCCGTACCGGTGTTTGCAGACGGCAGCCGATCGGCGAGAGCTGCACTGATGCTGACGACGATCCGCACACCGACCAGTACCACCAGTCCGGCCATGAGCAGCCCGCGCCTGCCGGCCAGCACACCGCCGGCAAGGAGAATTACAGCAGCCGCAGCGGCCAGCATGCCGATCGATGGCAGATTTTGCTGAAGCAGCAGCAGTACGGCTGCCAGCACGGCAAGAAAAGCCGAAGCAAGCATATTCGCATGCGTCCAGAACCGGGATAATGCGCGGGCCCGACGCCGTGCGTTGCCGGGTAACTGCTACAGTAGAAGTACAGCTCCAGGGTACGGCATGCCGCGAAGGTTTTTAAGGCGACTATCTGTTGCGTATCGTGAGAAACACGAAACTCAGCCGTGGTATCTGCGGCCTTTCGGGTCGATACTTGAGCATCCGGTCTATCTTTCCATCAACCGCCGCAGCATCAGCCGTGCCATGGCAATCGGTCTGTTCGTCGCCATGCTCCCGATACCCGGACACACACCGCTCGCGCTGATACTCGGTCTGCTGTTGAGAGCCAATCTGCCGGTCGCACTGCTGGTGATCTGGATTGCCAACCCCTTGACCTATGCACCGATCCTGTACGGGGAGTATCAGCTGGGCAACTATCTGCTCGGCGTCACACCAGGCACGTTCAGCGTCGGCTCATCCTGGGCGGAGCTCCGCGAACTCATGGCCAGAGCCTGGCGTCCAGTGTGGTTTGGCGCAATCGTGAGTGGACTGCTGCTCGCTGTCCTGGGTTATGGACTGACCAATGCAGTCTGGCGGGTACATACCCTGCGGCGATACCGGCGTCGCCTCTCGCAGCATGCCGCTCCGGGCAGACCGCCGGATTCATGAGGCCTGGTGTTGATACTCGGCGCTGATATCGTCAAGGCGACCATCCTGCAGGCGCAGCACACGACCCATTCGCTCAGCGATACGCGCTTCGTGGGTCACGATGACCAGACTCGCACCCACCTCGCGGTTGAGACTCAGCATCAGCTCGAGCACCGTTTCGCCTGTCTTGCGATCCAGGTTGCCGGTCGGTTCATCGGCAAGGACGACTGCTGGCTCGGTTACGAGCGCGCGGGCGACCGCCACGCGCTGACGCTCGCCACCGGATAATTCACCCGGCCGGTGATCGAGCCGGGCACCGAGGCCCACACGCTCCAGTACTTCGCGCGCCCGCACCCGGATCGCTGCCACCGGATCACGACGCACCAAGAGCGGCATGGCCACATTTTCCAGCGCCGTGAACTCGGGCAACAGGTGATGGAACTGGTAGACGAAACCCAGGTGCCGGTTACGGATTAGTCCGCGCTGCACATTATCGACTGCCGAAAGGTTCTGGCCGCGAACGCGTACTTCACCGGCCGTGGGTGTGTCCAGGCCACCCAGCAGTTGCAGCAGCGTGGTCTTGCCAGCGCCCGAGTAGCCAACGATGGCGATGCGCTCACCCGGTGCAACGCTCAGATCGATGCCATTCAGTACATTGATGACAACGCCGCCTTCCACGAAGCGACGGGTCAGGCCATGGCACTCCAGAGCCGGCACATCATTCATAACGCAATACCTCTGCAGGCGCGGTCAGTGCACCGCGCCAGGCTGGATAAATGGTGGAAACGAGGCTGAGGATCACAGCGATTCCCGCCACCTGCCAGACATCCGTCCACAGCAGCCTGCTCGGCAGCTCGCTGATGAAATAGACATCTGGTGCGAGAAACTGAAAACCCGTAATCCGCTCGATCAATGCAGTAATCGAGCTGACGTTCCATGCGCCGAGCACGCCCGCAACGACACCGACGGCGGTACCGACCAGTCCGATGATCGCACCCTGGCAAACAAAGACCGTCATGATCGCAGCCGGCGATGCGCCCAGCGTGCGAAGGATGGCGATCTCGCCGCGCTTGTCACGCACGACCATGACCAGTGTGGAGACGATATTGAAAGCCGCTACCGCGACGACCAGCAGCAGGATCACAAAGACAATAGACCTGGTGAGCTGTATCGAGCGAAAGAAATTCCCATGCTCATGGGTCCAGTCGCTGATATAGGCACCCTCGCCCCAGACATTTGCGACCCTGCGAACCACCGTCGGTGCCTGCAGCGGATCCCTGACCGCCAGACGCAGCCCCGACACGTCGTTCCCGAAGCGCAGCAGGCGCTGTGCGTCCTGGATGTTAAGAAAAGCCAGCGACCTGTCAAATTCATACATGCCGGCATGAAAGATACCGACCACCGTGAAGCGCCGCATGCGCGGCACCACGCCCGCAGGCGTCGTCGTGCCCTGCGATACAAGCATGATCAGCTCGTCGCCTGGTACCACCTCGAGCTGCTCTGCAAGCGTCTGGCCGATCACCAGGCCAAAGCCGCCGGGCCGGAGCGCAGTGAGTTCGCCTTTAACCATCAACTCGCCCAGTGCCGATGTGTCCAGTTCAGCTGCCGGATCGATGCCACGGATCTGTACGCCGCGGATTTCCTGCTTGCCAACCAGCATGGCTTGTCCGTCGACGAAGCGCGCAACCGCCCGTACACCGGGATCGGCAAGTGCCGCAGAAGTCAGGGACTCCCAGTCGCTGATACGTCCCTCGAGGCCGGTAACAGAGGCATGGGCGACAACCTGCAGGATGCGGTTTCGAACCTCATACTCAAATCCATTCATTACCGACAGCACCATGATCAACACGGCAACCGCCAGTGCTGTACCGGTCATCGAAATCACCGAGATGAAGGAGATGAAGCGATTCCTGCTGCGTGAACGGATGTGGCGCAGTGCGATGGCAAGTTCAAATGGATGCAGCATGATTGCCGGTATGACTCCGGCTACTCGTAACGCAAGACTTCAGCGGGCGCAACCGACGCGGCGCGCAAAGCGGGATAGATGGTTGCAAGCGCGGTCATCAGCAACGCGATCACGCTCACCCAGAAAAGATCGTCAAGCTGCAGATCGACCGGCAGGCTGGTCAGGTAATACACATCGGCAGGCATAAACTGGAAACCGAAGAAGTTTTCCAGTGCCGGCACGACCGAAGCCATGTTTTCAGCCAGCAGGCTACCGGCCAGAATCCCGGCAATCACACCTACCCAGCCGATGAGCAGCCCCTGCAGGGCAAATGTCGCGATGATCACGCGCCGTGAAAAGCCCAGCGTGCGCAGGATCGCGATGCCCGGCCGCTTGTCCGTCACGATCATCACCAGCGTAGCGACGATATTGAAGGCGGCCACCGCTACAATCAGCGACAGCAGCAGTGTCATCATCACCTTCTCTATGCGCACGGCGCGGAAATAACTGGCGTTGTCACGCGTCCAGTCGGTGGTCGCAAAGGCCGCGCCGCCGACTGCAGTCCAGTGAGCTTCCCAACGCCGCAGGATGTCCGGCGCTGCAAATATGTCTGCCATCTGCAGGCGCACGCCGGTCACCTGGTCACCGAGACCCGCGAGCTGCGCGGCATCCGCCAGGTTAAGCAGCACCCGCACCGAATCGTGGTCCCGTACGCCGATCTCGAAGACTCCGGCAACGGTGATCTCGCGTAGCCTGGAAACGAGATGCCCGTCCGCATCACGCACCGGGACCATGACCCGTACGCGGTCACCGGTGGCAAGCCCCAGGCGCAGGGCCAGCGCGCGACCCAGTAGCGCATGAAAGGAACCGGGACGGAGTTCGGCGAGTCCTGCACCGAAAATCTCGGCACGCTGATCCGCGAATGCCACATCGCGCCCAGGATCAATGCCTTCGATCACGACGCCCGCGAGTTCGCCGCCATTGGCCAACATTGCCTCGAGTTCCACATAAGGCGCTGCAGCGACGATACCGGGCCAGGTGCTGAGGTCATCGCGCAGTTCCCGCCACCCTTCCCCCTGCCGGCCAGTCAGCACCGCGGCATGCCCGGTGATGGTAACCAGTCGAGTGCGCAATTCATTTTCGAAGCCGTTCATGACAGAAAGAACCACAATCAGCGCGGCCACGCCCAAGGCCACACCGAGCACCGAAGCCAGGCCCACCAGGGAGGCAAACTGATTGGCACGCTGGGTGCGCAGATAGCGCAAGGCCATCCAGAGAGCGACTGGCCGTATCACGCGCGGTATCCGGACTGACCGGTCACCGGCCCGGCCGGCCGCAACCGCGATAACGCAAATCGGGAGTCATGTCTACGCAACAGGTGGTTTTTCCGAGTATAGACGCGGTGTTATAGTCAGAACCGAAAGCTGGCAGAGAGGTTAGCATGGTTACGTGTACAGTCTACCGGATGCTCTGTTGCCTGGCAGTCAGTCTCGCGCTCGCAGGCCCTGCGATTGCTGACACCCTGCTCATCGAGAGCGTCGACTCAGCTGCTGCTACTGCCACGGAACGCCCGACGCGCGGTCTCAGCATGGACAGCGTCGAAGCGCGCTGGGGTGCGCCGGTCAACCGGTCCGCGCCTGTCGGCAAGCCGCCGATCACGCGCTGGGAATACCCGTCGTTTGTCGTGTATTTCGAATACCAGCACGTCATCGACGCCGTTCGCCGCTAGCGCACTCCTCAGGGTGTAAGACCCGTATCTGCGATTCGGCAGGTACGGGACGTCTGCTATGGGATAATCGCGCGCTTGCCAGCAAGCAGCCGCGACATGAACAGCGTTCCCACTGACTCCAGCCTGCTATCACTGCCATTGCCTCTGCCAACCGGTGCCGCTACCCGCCGGGGCTGGCGTGCATTGCCCGGTTGTGGCGAAGCGCTCAGCCTTGCCAGGCTGCGGACGACGCACGCAGGCTTCTGGCTAATAATCGTACCGAGCGTCGCCCGCGCAGACAGCCTTGAAGCCGAGCTGCGTTTCTTCCTCGGTACACAGGCCGGACTGGCTGTATTTCCGGATACCGAAGTGCTGCCCTACGACACCTTTAGCCCGCATCAGGATCTCACCTCAAGGCGTCTGATGGTGCTGCGCGATGTCGCGGCCGGACGAATCAGCACTCTGATCGTTGCGGCTTCCACACTGCTGCCCAGACTGGCGCCGGCGCGCTATATCGGTGGCTACA
>JBATNV010000243.1:0-1979 GCA_049290495.1 Gammaproteobacteria bacterium
TTTCCTCAAGTGTGCCGTCGAAATGCTGGAGTTCGATGGTGCGGTCACCCTCGTCTACCGCAACGATTTCGAAGGTGCTGCCGTCGTTGCGCCGAAACCAGCTGCCTACATCAGGAAATCCAATGCCGGTGGTCATTTTTCTGATATCCGCTTGGTGGCTGACAAGGAGTCTTCGCTCCAGGGTTTATATAGCGCAATTGCCGCCGATTGGGTACACCTGTGTTTAATCCGCGAGGCGCAGGTAAATGCGTTCCCAGATCGGGTGGCCGAGCCGCTGGCCGCGTGCTTCGAAGCGGGTGAGGGGGCGCGTGTTGTCGCTGGCTGGATCGAGTCCGGTGCCAAAGCAGCCGCTCGCCGCCATCACTTCGGCGATATGTTCGGCATAGGGCGGCCAGTCCGTCGCGACATGGAAGTAGCCATCGGCGGTCAGCTTGTGCGCCAGCAGCTCTGCAAACGACGCCTGTACCAGACGCCGCTTGTGGTGGCGCTTCTTGTGCCAGGGATCAGGAAAAAACAGGTGCAGCCCGGCAAGGCTTGCGTCAGCCAGCCGGTCGCGCAGCACACCGACGGCATCCTCCATGAACAGCCTGACGTTGCCGAGCCCGAGCCGTTCGATCTCCAGCAGACAATGACCCACGCCCGGCGCATGGACTTCGGCGCCCAGGTAATCGCGGTCGGGGTCCTGTCCGGCCATGCTGAGCAGCGCAGCGCCATTGCCGATGCCGATCTCGAGGATGCGCGGTGCCTGGCGGCCGAACAGCGCGTCCAGATCAAGGTGCCCGGCCACGGCTTCCGCAGCAGGAATGCCGAAACGTGGCCAGAGTTCAGTCAGTGCGCGCTCCTGGGCGCGCGTTAGCCGTCCGGCGCGCAGCACATAGCTGCGGATTTCGCGATGCCGGGATTCTGCATTCGCGGGCAGACCGTTACTGTTCATGGTTGCTGCTACGTTTTTGCGTCTCTCGTTGAATCAATCAGGTGCTGCCTGAGTGTCATGGAGCCATAGCCCGGGGCCCGCATATCATTCTCCATGTAATAACGAACTACCTTCAGGAACGCTGAAAAAACTGCCGCTTTCCTGATAAACAGCCCGATAAACCCCGTGAGGCGAATCAGCGTAGCGAAGGCCCAAACGGGGATGCTGACGATCTTCGGTTCTTTGCCCAGGGATTCAAAGACCATCAGGAGAGAATCCCTGTAGCTAATGATGTTGCCGGGAACTTCCGGCCCGCCAAGGACAAAGACCCGGTCCTTGCGTTCACTGTTGCCAATGCTGCTGACCATGAACTCGGCCAGATCTTCCCTGGCGATGGGGTTGTGGTGGCTCTGGTCGCCGGAGCCAACCACATAACCCGGTTTCCCTTTTGCAATCATTTTGCTTTGCGAGTCGAATACCCAGAAGTACGCGGTTGGTCTTACGATGGTGTAGTCGATTCCGGACCGCATCAGTGCGTCTTCCATCTTCAGCTTGGCAAGCTGCAGCGGAAGATCCGGCTTCCTCACGCAAATGGCAGACAGGAGAATGAACTTGGCTGTTCCGTTTTCCTGGGCGACATTCAGCACATTGAGCGTGGCCTTGTAGTCGATGTCATCGAAGTCCTTGGGCAGGCCTGATCGAGTGGCCAGGCATGAAATGACGACATCAACCTTCCGCGTAAATATTTTCGCAATCGATGCGGGGTCTGCAACATCGGCCACTACAACTTCTGCGCCGTCAAACAGGGGGTCCTTCTTCAGGGATCTGGTGACTGCAATGACGTCATAGCCTTGCCGCACTGATTCCGCGACCACGGCCTTGCCGATGTAGCCCGTTGCTCCAACTATCAGGACTGTTGTTGTGCTTCTGTTGTCATTACTCATGTCATGCCGTCTCTAATCTGATCGATCGGTCACTATAGGTGCGATCAGGCGCCAATCCACCCAAATAGTTGCCGGAAACCATTCCTTGGCCGGCTGGCATTGTTGGGTTCGACCAGAGCCGC
>JBATNV010000244.1:0-22897 GCA_049290495.1 Gammaproteobacteria bacterium
GTAGTCACCACGTTGCTGCCGATCACGTCGTCACTGGAAATACCGTAGGTATCGCTGGCCAGTATGCGCGCGACGTCCACGCTGGCAGACGAAACGATGAAGTTGTGAAAGCCGTTGGCGCGGAGATAAGCCAGCAGTTCGTGCATAGGCTGGTAGGCAAGCCGGCTCCAGCTCTGCTGGAAGCGCGGATGCCGTGCGGTGCTGAGGAATTCACGCGCCTCGCTGCGAAATGCGGACTGTGTGCGACCGGCATTGGCGACCGCGACGAGCTGGAATACGGACGCGTCATCAGCTTCCTGCAGATACTTCCCCTGCAATTCCAGTGCTGCCTTGAAAGGCATCTGCGTTCGCCATTCAGGGTGCTGCGGCGCCTGGGCGCGCAGCACCTGCAGGGCAAAGAGGCCCTGCGGGCCGGGTTTTTCCGGCCATAGCGTGCCGTCATCGTCAAAAACCGCAATGCGCTCCGCTGGCGTCACATAGGTGCTGCTGCCGGGTGTGCTGATGTCGTGCACGAACTCGAGGATGCGCTGCTTGTGCGGACCGTCACGCCAGGCGGGTAGCGGATCGTTGGCAGCCTGACACAGTGTGGCAAAGCCGATAGTGGTGAACAGCAGCAAAGTGCGCCTGAACATGGAGGTCCTTCTGGATCTGGTGCGGTGCACATAGTACCGGGGTCTCGGCACGGGTTGCATGAGCCAGTGTATAGTTCAGGCATGTTTGACCGCCGCAAGATTCGTGGATTGCTGCCCGCCCTCGTGGTTGCCCTGCAGTTTGCAGTGCTGCCCTGTGTGATGGCCATGCCGATGGAGTCTGCAGGCGATTGTGAGCACTGTGGCGGCGCCGAGCGGCCCTCACACTGCATGATTGCCGCCGATGAGGTGGCGGCAGATGCAGGCCTCAACTCACGCGATCGACTGCGCGCTGTACCGCCATCCGCTGATGTTTTCAGTCTTCAGCCGCTACCGGTCGTACCGCAGCTTCTGCATACTTTAGAACCCGCTGCGATCGCCATCGCTCGCCGGACTGGTCGCCATAGTGGTGACCCGCCTCTCAACCTGCTCTACGGTACCTTTCAGATCTAGACCGCCCCCTCGACTGCTGACCACACTGGTTCAACTCGAGGAGACTGTTTATGCGCGACAGGAAGGGGCCGGTTGCCCCCATCTGCAACCCGATTGCCGATCCGGCCAGGCGGACTTTCGTCCGCGGACTCGCCCTCGGTGGTATCACCGCGGGGCTCGGCCTGTGGCGGAATCCCGCCTGGGCGCTTGATGCCGCAAGCACCGCCCAAGTTCTCAGTGGTACGGAGTTTGATCTGCGTATCGGTGCGTTGCCGGTCAACCTGACTGGTCGTTTGCGCCAGGCGACGGTGGTCAACGATTCACTGCCGGCACCGACCTTGCACTGGCGCGAAGGCGATACCGTCACCCTGCGCGTGACCAACACTCTGGCTGAATCGAGTTCCATACACTGGCACGGTGTGCTGCTGCCGGCAGCGATGGACGGTGTGCCGGGGCTCAGTTTCAACGGCATCGAGCCGGGTGAAACCTATGTCTACCGCTTCCCGGTCCGTCAGGCGGGGACGTACTGGTATCACAGTCACTCCGGCCTGCAGGCACAGACCGGTATCTACGGTGCGATCGTGATCGAGCCGCGCACGCCGGATCCGGTCGTCTTTGATCGCGATTACGTAGTCATGCTGTCGGACTGGACCGACGAGAACCCGGGCCGTGTTGTGGCCAAGCTCAAGAATCAGTCGGATTACTACAACTTCGGGCAGCGTACCGCGGGTGACTTTCTGCGCGATGTGCGCCGCGACGGATTTTCTTCGACCGTCGCCGATCGGCGCATGTGGGGCCAGATGCGCATGAACCCCATGGATCTCGCTGACGTCAGTGCCTATACCTATACCTACCTGCTGAACGGCAAGCCGCCGGCGGCCAACTGGACCGGGCTCTTCAGTCCCGGTGAGCGCATCCGTCTGCGCTTCATCAATGCCGGTGCGATGACGATATTCGACGTGCGTATTCCGGGACTGCAGATGACGGTGGTCGGCGCCGATGGTCAGCCCGTCAAGGCGGTAACCGTCGATGAATTTCGCATCAGTGCCGGCGAAACCTATGACGTGATCGTCACGCCCGATCGTGATCAGGCCTACACGCTGTTTGCCCAGTCCATGGATCGCAGCGGATTTGCCGCCGGTACGCTCGCGCCGCGTACCGGCATGCGTGCCGTGGTGCCGGTACCGGATCCGCGCGTGCCGCTGAGCATGGCCGATATGGGTCACGCAATGCCGGCAGACCCTGGCGGGGCGATGGATCATTCTGCGATGGATCACTCCATGCACGGCGAGCATGCAGGCCATGACATGTCGGCGATGCAGGGCGAGGCCATGCCTGCCGCGATCACACATGCGGCGACGGAGTTCGGCCCCGGTGTAGACATGCGTGTGGATTATCCCTCGACGCGCCTCGACGATCCCGGCGTGGGCTTGCGCGCCAACGGCCGACGCGTCCTCACCTATGCCGACCTCGAAAGCAGCTTTGCTGATCCGGATGGCCGCGAACCGGATCGCACCATCGAGTTGCATGTAACCGGCAACATGGAGCGCTACATGTGGTCCTTCGACGGCATCCCGATGGAGGCGGCCGGACCGATCCGGCTCACCCATGGCGAGCGGATCCGTGTTGTGCTCGTCAACGACACCATGATGGACCATCCGATTCATCTGCACGGCATGTGGAGTGATCTTGAAGACGAAGCGGGCGCGTTCAGGGTCCGCAAGCACACCATCAATATCAAGGCGGGCCAGAAGCTCCGCTACCGCGTCACAGCTGATGCTTTCGGGCGCTGGGCCTATCACTGCCACCTCGCGCTGCACATGGCGGGGATCTTCCGTGTCGTCATCGTTGATCGCGACGGTGCCGATGGTAGCGATCACGGAGGGCATCATCATGGTTAAGCAACTGCAGAATGTTGTCTGCCTGGTGTCGATGTTGTCCATGCTGTTCGCCGTGACACTGGTGCACGCTGAAGATGAACGCGACGCCGCGTTCCCGAAGCTCAGTACCAGCATGAGCCAGGACATGCCTGACGATCCCGTGTACTGGATGCTGCTCTTCGACGAGTTCGAGTGGCAGGACCAGCGTGACGGCGATGTGCTGAGCTGGGACGTCAATGCCTGGATCGGAACCGACATGCACCGCGCACTGTTGCGCGCTGAAGGCGAGCGCAATGACGGCAACACGACAGAGAACCGTCTCGAACTGCTATGGGTTCACCCGGTCGCCGCATACTGGGACCTGGTGGCGGGTGTACGCATGGATAGCGAGCCGGAAACGACCCGCAACTATGTTGGCATCGGCGTGCAGGGTCTTGCGCCGCAGTGGCTGCATGTCGAGGCTACCGCCTGGGCCGGCGAGCGCGGGCAGACTGCTGCGACGCTCAAGCTCGAATATGAGTTGCTGCTGACCAACCGGCTGATCCTCACGCCGAAGCTCGAAACCGACATCTATGGCAAGGACGACACCGTCAACGAGATCGGCAAGGGCGTCAGCGATGTAAAAGCCAGTCTGCGCCTGCGCTATGAAATCCGTCGCGAGTTTGCGCCTTATGTTGGTGTCGAGTGGACCGGCAAGTTCGGCGATACTGCCGATCTGGCGCGCAGCAATGATGAAGCGGTACGTGATGCGCACTTCGTTGCCGGTCTGCGTTTCTGGTTCTGAGACGGGAAGCTTCGATATGCAGACAGACGACTGCCCGCTGTGCCGCGATGCTGAAGCACCCGCATTGTGGCGTGATGAAAGGTGTCGGGTAGTCAGCGCGAGCGACGCTGACTACCCGGGCTTTCTGCGCGTGATCTGGCAGGCCCACGTCCGCGAGATGACCGATCTTGAAGCGGGGGAGCAGCAGCATCTGCTGCGCGTGGTGCTGACGGTCGAGCGCGTGCTGCGCGCGGAGCTTGCGCCTGACAAGATCAATCTAGCCACGCTTGGCAACCAGGTCCCGCATCTGCACTGGCATGTGATCCCGCGCTTTGCCGACGACGCCCACTTCCCCGATCCGGTGTGGGCAGACCGGCGGCGCGCGGGTGCGCCGCACAGTGTAGATGAACGACGGCTGATCGAGGGTCTGCGCGCGGCTCTCGGGTCTTGAGCGTTCGCACTATGCGCAGGCCGGGGTCTTCCTCGCGATCACTTCCATGCCTGCGCGGTAACGTTCGCTAACGCCATATCGCACCGGTGTGAAACCGGTTTCTCGTAACAGGTTATACAGCCGCGCGCGCGTGAAGTTGTGGTAGTGCTCGATTACTCCCCAATATGGGTTGCCCTTGCTCTGGTCGAGGACTCGCCACAGCATGGATTCGCGGTTGGGCATGGAAATGAGCACTATGCCGTCATCAGTCAGCAGCCGCGCCGCGTCGGCGAGTCCCTGCTTTGGATAGGGTATGTGCTCAAGTACATCAGCCATACTGATGATCGTGCATGGCTGGCTCAGCGTCAGTGTCGCGAGATCGCTGCAATGCGCTTCGATACCGAGCGCACGTAATGCCTTTACGTTGTCCTCTCGAAGGTCTATCCCGACGGGATGAAAGCCGTATTCCTGTGCGGTGAACAATAGCGAGCCGTTGCCGAAGCCTACGTCCAGCCATGTACCATGGTCGGCATAGGGCAGTACTTTTTCGACCATGCGTGCCGAGATGTTTCGCTGCTGCTCTATTTCATGCGTGAGGCGCTGATTGTCGTGCATCGTACTGAAGATGATGGACAGGGCTTCGTCGCTGAAATAACCGTCGGTAAATACGTGATCGCAGGCCTGGCATTTTCGCCAGATTATCGTCGTTGGCAGCCCCGCCTTGTAGACCGGGTCCCTGGTGCAATCGGCAGCGCAAAACATTCGGTGAGATGAACTGTCGCATAGCGGGCAAGTTGTAAATGGAATGCGTGTGATCATATCGATACCGTCAGGGCCAGCCGCTCACCGTCATCGAAGACCAGTTCGCGTTCCGGCCAGCGGACTGCGGCTAATCGGCCAAGGTACTGCTCGCCGGGCCCCAGTGGCCGTTCCCGGTAACGCGCACCGACCGAGAAATCCACGCAGAAGGCATTGGCGCGTGGCCCGAGCCAGCTGTTCACAGCTTGTCCGCTGAACAGGTTGGGTTCGCCGCGCGAGTAGCGCTGCTGACCCTGGGTACTGCTCCAGCGCCAGTAGTGACCGAAGATCACCGGTGTCTCATCCTGATAGTCATGCCACCAGGCGACGCGCTCCACCATGCGCCACTTGCCGCTGGCGTAGAAAGCCTGCCTGGCCTGCTGCTCGACGCCTGAGGTCAGTACGCGAACCGGATTGCTCATCTGGAAGTGCTCGTCCATCCGCCCAATGGCAGTCAGCAGCGGTACTCGTGCCAGTTCCCTGCCCAGGGTTGAGCTCCAGTCCTGGTAGGCCTTCTTCACCGCATCCGTCAGTCCGGCGTCGCGAAGCCACTGCTCCGCTCGCTGGCCATAATCGCGATAGACGTCCCTGGCTGATCGCCCGTTGGCCTGATTGCCAAGCGTTTGCAGCGATACCGGATCCCAGGCGGCGTGCACCACGCGCAGATCAGCGCGTGACAGTGACAGCGGCAGCGTGGCAAAAAAAGCCGGGAACTGTAGGCGCTGGACTGCACTCGCCGCGCGGCAATCCATGAATTTGCCATCGAGCTGATCGTGGTTCCCGGCAAAGAACCAGCCGTTGCCCGCCTTGCCTGCCTCGAGGAGGATGTTGAGTTCGTGATTGCCGAGCAGGCATTGTGCGCGCCCTTCCTCACACAGGCGTTGCACCAGTTCGATGACGCCCGGGCTGTCGGGTCCGCGATCGCAGAGATCGCCGACGAAGACCAGGTGACGATCGCCCTGATGCTGGCCGTCAGGGTCATAGCCGAGTTGCTGCAGCAGGGCGTGCAGCGCATCGAGTTCACCGTGTACATCGCCGATGATGTCGAGCGGACCAGCGGCCAGCGCGGCTTCAACAGTCATGCTCATTCAGACGGGTCCTGTGGCGGGGTCATAGGCGGGATCAACCGCGGCGCTTGCCATGTAGTTGTCCGGGTTGAGGGTGGTGAGGCGCACGCCCTGTTCTTCGGCGGCCACCATCAGTGCGCAGGCGCGCGGCATTCTTGCCGCTGCATAACGCTGCAGCGCTTCGGAACCTGTGCCTGCTGCCGTTATTGCACGAGCCAGGACCAGCGCGTCCTCGAGCGCCAGATCGGTGGCCTGGTCCAGAAAGGGTGCGACCGGGTGCGCCGCATCGCCGAGCAGTGCTACCCGGCCCTGTGTCCAGGCCGGCAGCGGATCGCGCGCAAAAATTCCGCGTGCCAGGGAGTGCTCGGGCGGCGTGGCCATCAGCACGGTGCGCGCGACAGCATCGAAGCTACGGAAGGCGGCCAGCACCGAGTCGACGCCCGAAGGCTTTGCCCAGACTTCTTCGGTCCAGTGATTGCTGCGGGAAAGCGCGAGATAGGCGACGTGCGTACCCCGGCAGATGCTTCGGCAGCTCAACTGCTGTCCGGGACCGATCCAGACCGTTGCATCACTCAGCGCCGGCGCTGCTGCTGCCAGATGTGACATCGGCACCGCGCCTTGCCACACCTGGTAGCCGGTAAAGCGCGGTTGCTCGTCGCCGAATAACCGGGAGCGAACAGCAGAGCGCAGGCCATCGCTGGCGATGAGCAGTGAGCCGCGCAACATCTGCCGACCGGCGAACACCGCAGTGACTCCGCTGGCGTCCTGACCGACATCCTCGAGCGCATGTCCGGCGTGCAGGCTGTTGCGGTCCTTGCTGTGAATCGCGGCGATCAGCGCGCGTTGCAGGTCGGCGCGCCCGATCTGATAACAGCCGGCTGGCCCAACGGCAGTCTCTGCGATCAGTCGGCCGCTGTGGAAGTGCCTGATGGCGATACGTGTGGGGCAGACGGCGAGGTCGTCCAGTGCTTCACTGAGCCCCAGCTGTTGCAACACCCGTACACCGGTGCTGCCGAGCACGAGCCCCGCGCCGCCGGCGAAAGGCTCGGCCGACTGTTCGCAAACCGCGACCCGCAAGCCCTGCTGTTGCAGGGCCAGTGCCGCAGCCAGTCCGCCGATGCCGGCGCCGACGACGATGACATCGAACGGCATGCGCTCAGGGCGCCAGTCGCGCGATGGACCAGCCGTCTGTGCTGCGGCTGTAGAGAAAGCGGTCGTGCAGGCGGTGTTCGCCGGCCTGCCAGAACTCGATGGCTTCCGGTTGTACGCGGTAGCCGCCCCAGAACGAGGGCAGTGGCACCTCGCCGGCAGCAAACTTCTGCCGTATCTCCATGAACTTGTTTTCGATCAGGCTGCGACTGGAAATCACGCTGCTCTGTGCTGACACCCAGGCACCGATCTGGCTGTCGCGGGGACGGGTCAGGAAGTAGCGCAGGTTTTCGGCCGCCGAGGTATGACTGGCCGTGCCGGTAATGCGCACCTGCCGGCTGAGTTCAGCCCAGTAAAACAGCAGGGCCACGCGCGGGTTGGCGATGATCTCGCGGGATTTCCGGCTTTCCAGGTTGGTATAGAAGACAAAGCCGGAGGTGTCGTAGTACTTGAGCAGTACGGTGCGCAGCGAGGGCTGGCCATCGGCTGCCACGCTGGCAATGCTCATCGCGTTGGGATCAAGCACCTGCGTTTCCATGGCTTCGGCAAACCAGTGCTCGAACTGCCGAAAGGGGTCAGGATCGAGCGCACTGTGATCCAGTCGACGGGTGCGGTAGTCGCGGCGGAGATTGGCGATGTCTATGCTCATGGTTCCATTCTAACTAATTGACATCATGCATCTGTGACGCAGATACAGGCCGCGCTGCGGCAGTTGTCAGACCATGGTCTGCGGATTCGATAACCGGCATCGCCGGGTGGTGCATGGGCTCAGGAACACAGCCAGCCGTGAGGGCAGCGAGGCGCTATCTGGGTGCGTCAGGCCTGCCCTTGGCCGGAAAAATCAGTCTGTTCCTGCTCATCGCCGTTTCAATTACCGCACTTGGCATGGCGTGGTTGGGCCAGGATATCGTCATGCGGAAGTTCGGTGAAACCGAGTCCGAACTGGTGCTGCGCAACCGTCATGTGCTGCTGCAGGCCATTCAGGCTGAAGTAGACAATGTCGGTACGATTGTCCTGGACTGGAGTCAGTGGAACGAACTGTATGACTACGCACAGGATGGCGACACAAAATTCGCCAGCGAAGAACTGAATGCGGCGGCACTCGATCGACTGAAGCTTGACGTTATCGAGGTGCTCACTCCTGATGGGCGCCTTCTGCGCGAAACTGTCCGGGCCGGCATGGCAGGGCCAGATGGCCAGGCGAAAGCCGATATCGGCAAGGGAATCCGCCTGGCAGCAGCAAAGGGTAGCGGCTCGTTTTCTGGCTGGCTGAATACCAGTATCGGTCCGCTGGTGCTTGCCTCACGTCCAATTCTTGAAAGCGATGCGAGCGGGCCATTGGCAGGTTTCCTGATCATGGCCCGGCATATCGATCCGGCTTCACTGTCTGCTGGAGTCAGTGTCTTGCCATCCGAAGTCTTCGTGCACGGCAGTGCTTATGCGCCCATCGCAAGCAATCTGCTTCCGCTGGTCGCGCAACTGGAGAACACACCAGGCGCAGCGGCACTGCGTCTGCGCGATACGGACATGTCTGATTTCCAGTATTTCCGTGACATCAACGGGCAGCCGGCATTTCTGCTGGAAACCCGCATGCCGCGCACCGTGCTGGCGACGGCCCGCGAGACGACTCACCAGCTCGCGATCGTGCTGCTGGCTTTCGGTGGTGTCGTTTTCCTGCTGTTGATTACGATAATCCGCTTTACCGTGTCGCGCCCGCTGGGGCAGCTCGCGAGTCATATGCAGCAGATTTGCGAAACAGGTGAGATAAAGCCCGCGAGGAATACCGACTCCGGAGACGAGATCGGTACCCTGGCGCGCAGCTTTAACGAGCTCATCGGTACGCGGCAGAAGGTCAGTAGTGAGCTGGGCATGCTGTCAGCCGCCGTTCAGCACGCTGACGAAGTAATCGTGATCCTGCAGCAGGACGGCAGCATCGCCTGGGTGAATCCAGCCTACGAGCGCAGCCGTCAGGTCAAAAATGCGGATCTCGTTGGCTGCAAACCGAACGATGTCATCAAGGGTTGCGACGACCCGGCGACCTATCTGGCCATATGGACTGCGGCACGCGTCGGCAAGACCTGGAAAGGACGTCTGCGGACTGTAGTTGCTGATGGCCGTATCGTCACTGAAGACGTGGTCGTCTCGCCAGTGCTGGAAACCGGCCAGACCGAACCGGGTGGTTACGTGATGCTGATGCATGATGTGAGCGAGCGGATTGCGCTGGAGGCGCAGATTGCGCAGACCCAGCGGCTGGAGGCGGCAGAGCAGCTTGCGGCGGGGGTGGCGCACGAGATCAATACGCCAGCCCAGTATGTGGATAGCAATGTGCGTTTCCTCGAAGAAGCCTTCGGCGCGTTGTCAGGCTTGCTCGGCAAGATCACTGATCAGGTCCGTAATGCCGGCAATGGCACGCTTGCCGCCGCCGATATTTCAGCCCTGCTGGCAGAGGCCGAAGTCGGCTATCTGCAAACTGAAGTGCCGGTGGCTATCCAGCAGACGCTGGAAGGCGTCCAGCGTATCAGCGGCATCGTCCAGTCGATGAAAGATCTGACCGATCCGGCGCCCGATTTCGTGCCGGCCAACCTCAACTCGATCATCGAAGGTGCCGTGAGTGCGGCGCGGAACGAGTGGGCAGGGGTTGCTGAATTCCGCATGCAACTCGATCCACAGCTGCCCTGGATGCCTTGCCAGCCCGAGGCCATCAATCAGGTTGTGGTCAATATGCTGGCCAATGCGGCACAGGCTATTGCTGAAGCGGGCTGTCGCCAGCCTGCACGCGGCCACGTTGTCGTGAGTACGCGCAGTAATGGCGCAGGTGTCGAGATCACCATCCGTGACGACGGTGTCGGCATGATCCCGTCCGTGCAGGCGCGGATCTTTGATCCCTTCTTCAGCACCCGCCCGGTGGGCACGGGCACGGGCCAGGGACTAAGCATCGCGCACAGCGTGATCCGCAAGCATGGCGGGACGATCGCCGTCGACAGTGCATCCGGTCGTGGCAGTTGCTTTCGAATTCATCTGCCGCTGGCCGATGGCCCGTCAGCATCAGGCGGGCATCAGGATCCGCAGCTTTTGCGAAACGCTGACCGCCTCGCCAGCTGAAGGCACAGCAGTCGCTTCGCGCAGTTGTGTCAGCAGTGGGCTGGTGATTTCCTCGCCACGAAACATCAGTGTCTCGCCGTTGTCGGCGATGATGTCTTCATCGAGCACCATGCCGGGCCGCAATTCCTCAAAACCGACCCAGCAGATATCCATGTAGGCGCTGTGCATGTGCACCGCACGCACCGCCTCGATGATCGCCCTGGGCAGCCCCGGCATCGACTTCTCCAGGCGTTTCAGTGCGTCGGCGGGCTGCTCGCCGGTCGCCATCAGGTCATCCAGCGCGGTGGCGACGGCCAGGATTACTGTTGCCGTGTCTTCTGCAGGCCACGCACTAACCTCGGCCGGCAGTGCAGAGAAGTCCGTGAGTTGCTGCTGACGCGCGATCATTGCCGCGACCGGCCCAAGGCGCGGAATACGACCGATCAGTGTGGCAGCGACTTCAGGGTGACGCCGGTAGAGGCGCTGTTCTTCGTCATCGAGCGGTGTACCGGCATACAGCTTGTCCAGTAGTTCAACTGGCAGCGTGATACAACCGAGCTGCGACAGCAGCGTCGCAAGGCGCAGGTCCCAGGGCATGGTGAACTTCAGGGCACTGGCGATGGCCGCCGAGTATTGCCGCACACGGCCGGTGCGCCGCCGCGCTACCGGATTGGTGATGCCAAGGATGTCGGTGAGCATTTCCACCAGGCCCTGCAGGGTCTTTTCCAGCAGTTCCTTGCGGGTGGTGATCAGTTCGTACTGTTCCAGGCCGGCATCTACCGCGCGGCGCAGCGTCTCTTCGTGACAGGGCTTGGTCAGGAAACGAAAGATACGTCCGTCGTTGATGGCTGCAATTGTCGATTCGAGATCCGCCTGGCCGGAAAGTATCATGCGCACCGTCTCCGGATAATCATCGCGGATCGTGGTCAGCAGTTCGGCCCCGTTCATGCCGGGCATGCGCATGTCCGAGATCACCAGAGCCACCGGGCCGGTGGCTTTCAGCAGCGCCAGGGCTTCGATGCCGCTGGTCGCCGTCACAATGTCATACGACTTCCGCAACTGGCGGCGGATGCTGTCCAGGATATTGGGCTCGTCGTCAACAAAAAGTACGCGCATTGAGCGGTAAATCCATGCCTGGTGTCATATATATGTGTGCATGGTAGCGCCCGGCTGGTGCTTGCAGTCAGCAACAGGGTCACAGAACCGGGCCGGCTCAGTTCAGGTGCACCTCGGTAAGTCGCAGTGTCACCTTGCCGAAGATCGGTGCGCTGCCAGACAGCATCAGCGGTGTGCGCGTCTCGGCGTCGAGCGCCAACTCGATAGTGCCGGTCAGGCCCAGCAGTTCGAAGTCGTCATCGCTGGCCTTGCCGGAGGAATCCACGACTGGCAGACCGCGAAGCCTAAGACGCAAAGGTGTGACCTGGCCCCGGCGCTGCACAGCACCCCCCGGCCACACTTCTGAATAGTTCACGCTGATTGCGCGTGGCGCCACCACCTCGACATGTACGATCTGCGTATCCCGCCGCCGAAACACCAGCAGCTCCACCTGATCGCCAGGCTTGTCCAAGGCTGCAGCAGCGATGGCGTAGAGCAGGCCGGTGGATTCCAATACCGGTTGTCCGGCCGGATCGACGGGATAGATGCGCGCACCTTCGCTGGTCTTGGTCCATTTGGCTGGCGGCAGCGACTCTTCAGCACGATTCATCGGCCAGCGTGTACGCTGGTACGCGCCGGTCTCGCCAAAGCGCCACACGCGATAGCGATGCTTGCCTTCCAGATCATGGTTGGTGCCCTGGATGGCTGCGCCGTTGGCCGGATCCATGAGCAGGGTGATACGCGACCGGCGACCCAGGCCGCCGGCGTTGTAAACCGTTTGCAGTACCTCGGCGCCAGGTGCGATGGTGCGCATGCCGGGTATCGACAATAGTTCACTGTGGATGGGAGCCTCGGGCACCATGCTCAGGGTGAGGCGGGCCTCGGCACTCAGAAACAGCTTGGTGGCGGTCATGCTGATTTCCGACCAGCCCACGCGGGCCGGGTCGAGTACCGGAGACGGTGCCGGATTGTCTCCGGCGTACACCAATCCGGCATGCAGTAATGCGGCGGTGCACAACATGTGCCGTGCGGTCGATGCCAGTGCTGCTAGACTCATTTGCGGATCATAGCGTGCTGGCCCCGGATGTACTGAATTGATGCCCGACCTCTATCGAGCCTGCCGCGCGCTGCTGTTCCGATCCTGCCAGTACCGGCGACTCGCGATCCTGCCACTTCTGCTGCTGTCCGCGCCCGGACAGGCCGAGGTGGTGTTCAATGGCCTGAGCCGCACCACCGAAAAAGTCGTGCGCGCGACAGTCGAACTGGCCGGTGAATCCTGCACTGCACCCGATGCGCGCATACGCCGCCTGTACCGGCGCGCCGATACCGAAATCCGTCAGGCACTCGAGGTCTACGGATACTACGCCCCCACTATTGAAAAGACGCTTGGGCGCGAAGGCGAGTGCTGGCATGCAAATTTCAGTATTACGCGGGGTCCACGCGTCAAGATCCGCAGCCTGGCAATTGCCGTATCGGGTCCGGGAGCAGACGACAGGATTCTGTCCGGGAAGGATGCCCGGCCGGACTTCGCGGTCGGGGAGGGACTCAATCAACGGGCATACGATGCTTACAAGGTGTCGCTGGCCGGGCTGGCCCGACGGCGCGGCTACTTCGATGGGCGGTTTGCGGAAAGTGCTATCGACGTCTTTCCAGACAAGCTGGCTGCGGATATCCGTATCGACTATGCCTCTGGTGAACGCTATCGCTTCGGTCCGGTCGAGTTTGACCAGGCCGTTGTGGATCCGGAAATCGCCCGACGCTTCGTCGAGTTTGACGAGGGCGATCCCTACGATGCCGACAAGATCAATGAGCTCTATACCGCGCTGCTTGCCAGTGGCTATTTTCAGGGCGTTGAGGTGCGCACCACGCCGAGGCCGGGCCCGGCGCCTGATGTGCTGGTTACGGTTGCGCTGACACCCAGCAAGCCGCGCACCTGGACAACCGGTGTGGGTTATGCAACCGATACCGGTGCGAAGCTCCGTCTCGACTATCGCAGTCAGCGCCTCAACGAGAAAGGACATCAGCTTGAGTTCAACAGCCAGGTATCGACGGTGCTCGGCGGCGCTGCCATCAGCTATCGCCTGCCGGATGGCAAGCGTGATGACGAGTGGTTCAGCATCAATATGGGTTACAAGTACGAAAACCCTGAGGACAGCCGCAGCAGTGAGTTCCGGCTCGGCCTGCAACAGAGTCGGCGCCGCAGCGGTGCCTGGCGCGAAACCCGCTTTGTCGATTACATCCATGAGAACTACCGCGTGGGTGACGAGCGCGGTAACAGCAATCTCATCGTGCCTGGCATCAGCTGGGCTGAGCAGCCACTGCCACTGACCGGACGCCCGCGGCGCGGGCGGCGCCTCAGCCTGAAACTCAGCGCTGCCGACGAATGGCTGGGTTCTGACACGGCCTTCGTACAGATTGAAACCGGCGGCAAGCTCATTCTGCCGCTCGGCTCCAATGCCCGGCTGCTGACGCGCCTGGAGGCAGGCTGGACCATCAAGGATGATTTTTCCGCCCTGCCGTTCTCGGTACGTTACTTCGCTGGCGGTGACGGCAATGTACGCGGCTATGCCTACAAGTCACTAGGCCCCACGGATGCCGCTGGTAACGTTATCGGTGGCGCCAACAAGCTGATCGGCAGCATTGAATTTGATGCGCGCGTATCCGGCAACTGGTCGGCTGCCGTGTTTGTAGACAGCGGTAACGCTTTCAACAGCTTCAGCGGCATGGTACTGAAAACCTCAGTCGGTGCCGGTATCCGCTGGTACTCGCCGCTTGGCCCGATACGTTTCGATGTTGGTGTTCCGCTGGAGAGCGATGCACCTGATACCTGGCGTATTCATATTTCATTGGGGCCGGACCTGTGATCAGCGGACTTGCCAGTCGGCTCCTGTCTGCAGTGCTGGCCTTGCTGCTGGCCGTGGTGGTGCTGGGTCTGTGGCTGCTCGCGACGCCGGCCGGCAGCGCCTGGTTGATCGGTACGCTCAGCACGCAGACTGACGGCATGCTCAGCATCAGTGGTCTGCATGGCAGTTTGCTGCGCGGCCTGCGCGCTGAGCGGGTTGAAATCCAGGTCACGCGCACCCGCGTGGTGATCTCGCAGGCAGAAGTCTCCGTGTTCTGGCCAGACCTTTTGCGCAGGCGTGTGCGCCTCCGCACCGCACGGGCTGCCGAGGTGCTGGTTGAAGTTGGTCGACGTCCACCCGACGAACCGGATACGCCGGTCATGGCGCTGTTGCTGCCGGTTGTAATCGTTGCAGACAAGCTCGAAGTCGCGGAGCTGCAGATACGTATCAAAGACGGTGAGCCCATCAGTCTGCATGCGGCGCGTCTGCAGGGCGAACTGACCGAAGGCATCATTCGCTTCAGTTCGCTGGCGCTGAACATCGAGGGTGTTGAGCTGTCTGCTACCGGTTCCTTCGCGACGGGCGAGCCCTTTGCGACCAGCGCAGAGCTCCACTGGTCGGTTCCGGGTCAGGATATTTCCGGACAGGGGCCGCTGAGCGGTGATCTGGCCGCATTGCGTTTCGAGCAGGTCCTGCGCATGCCGGACCCGGTAGGCATTGGCGGCGTTGCCCGCCTTCTGGCCGCTGAGCCGGAGATCATCGCCGGTGCTCGCTGGCGGGATATCAGTCGCGATCTCGGTACGGCCGGGATCTTCGTCAGCGAGCGCGGACAGCTTGATCTACGCGGCTGGACGGAGGGCTTCAAGGCGAATCTTGATGCAGGCGTCGCGCTTGGCACATGGCCGCGCATGCAACTCACTGCAACTGGTGCGGGTGACATCCGGCAGTTCAGTGTCGATAAGCTGCGTCTCAGTGGGCCAGCAGGCACACTCACCGGCCAGGGACTCTTCAACTATGTCGCCGGCTTGCGCGGCGCTTTCAAACTGCAGGGACGGGACATCAATCCGCGCCCGGTCGATGCGCGGCTGGACGGAAAGATCGATTTCGACGGAGACCTTGGCTTCGATGCGGACAGCAACTTTTCCTTTCTCCTTCGGGAGGCGAAAGGCACCTTGTTTGAGCGCCAGTTCCGCGCTTCCGGTGCGGTGGCCAGCGCAGAGCTCGGCTATGCCTTCGATGAGGTACACGTGCAGACCGGCGCCAACCGGCTGGACATCGATGGCATCTGGGGGCCGGCCTTGTCCGGGCGCTTCAGCATCGATGCACCGGACCTCGCCACGCTGTGGCCGGGTCTTGAAGGCAATCTGCATGGGCAGGGAACCCTCGGCGGCACGGCCGAAAGACCAGAGTTCCAGCTCAAGCTGGATGGTGGAGATCTGGGTATCGGCGAGCTGCACGCAAAGACGCTGCGCGCTCGCGGCGGGCTCGGTCCGCGCGATACGCTGGAGCTTGACCTGACTGCAGCGCATATCGTCGTGGCCGGGAAGCAGCTCGGCGATCTCGATGTGGTTGTCCGCGGCGCACTCGATGCCCACACCTTGCGTATCGCGCTAGCTGGCGGCGAGTTCACCGCGGGGCTCGAAGCCAACGGTACGCTGAAGCAGGGCAGCCTCCAGGAAAATTTCACAACAGGCTTTGTCATGTTGCCGGGCGCACAGAACTGGCAACTGCGTGAGCCAGCCGTGCTGCGCCTTGCCGGTACCGATCTCAGCCTGAGCGCGCACTGCTGGAGCTTTGCACCGGCTGAACTGTGTCTCGCAGAGACGCGTTCGGATGGACAGGGAATGAGCGGCGGTGGCCGACTGAGCGCGTTTCCGCTGGCCAGCGCCGCGCAATACCTCGGGCGTGATATGGATCTGCAGGGGACAGCCAGTGCTGAGTTCGACTTTCGACAGGCTGGTTCGAAACTGACCGGCCATATGCGCACTGAGCTGCAGGATGCCGCGTTCATTTATCGCCCGGGCGATGACGAGGACGATATTACTGTGCCGGTCGACGAATTCAGTCTGGAGATCGATGCTACTGAGGCGCTGCTGCGCTACTCCGGCCGGCTTGCCGCTGGTTTCGGGCTGTCGCTTGCTGCCGGTGGTGAGGTGACCGATCCATTTGGTTCAGAGCCCGTGATTCGCGGTTCGGTCAGTGGCGGTATTCCCGACCTGGCGCCGATCAGTCCTGTCATCGAACGTTTTGTCGATATCGGGGACCTCAAGGGGCGCATTGAACTCCGGGCCGGGCTCTCGGGTAACGCCCGTCGGCCTGATATCAGCGGTGGGCTGGAACTCAAGGATGGCACGCTCGCCTTGCCCATGGCCGGCGTTTCGGTAGACCGGGTTGCATTCGCGATACTGGGCCGCGAGGACGGTGCCGCGATCATCAAGGGTGGTGCGCGTTCCGGCAAGGGGTATGTGGGTATCGACGGTACCGTGCTGTGGCGCGACCGGCTGGTGCCTGAAGCAGATTTCACAATCCGGGGCCGCCTTTTCCAGTTGATTGATCTGCCTTCCGGCCTGGTGCAGGTGTCGCCGAATGTCCGGGTGCTGCTGCATGAACGGCAGTTTCATGTGAGCGGGGAGGTGCTGGTCCCACGGGCCGCGATCAAGCTGAAGAAGATTGGCGAGAGTGCCGTGCAACCCTCTCCGGATACGGTAGTGCACGGCCGTGAGGAAGGTATTTTTCAGCAAGGGCCGCCACTATTTGTGCTTGAGGGACTGAAAGTGAGGTTGGGCGAGAATGTCAGCTTCGAGGGTTTTGGTCTGAATACCAGACTCAGTGGCGAGCTGACGCTGACGCAGTCGCAGGTGGCCGGTCAGAACGGCATCAGCGGCGACGGGGTGGTCAAGCTCGAAGAGGGCAAATTCGCGACCTTTGGCCAGAAGCTGGATATCGACCGCGGCTCACTGATCTTTTCCGGCGATGTCACCGATCCTGGCATTGATGTAAAGGCTACCCGGGAGATCACCTACGAAGGCAGCGACATCACTGTCGGTGTGCTGCTCTCGGGCACGCTGTCCCGCATCCTGACCCGTGTGTATTCGGAACCTGCGATGGGTGAGATGGATGCGCTGTCGTATCTGACCACCGGCCGGCCGCTGTCGGCGGCGGGGGCTGGCGATCAATACTCGGTGGCTAACGCAGCTGTGAGTCTCGGCCTGAACGGTGCACTGCCGGCCGCACAGAAGCTGGGTTCGGCGCTGAGAGTCGACGAGATTGCGCTCGATACGACAAGCACTGGCGGTACGGCTGTCGTGGTTGGCGAGCAGCTCGGCGACGATCTCTACATCCGCTACAGCTACGGCGTGTTCGATAACCTGGGTACGGTAAGGGTCACCTACAAGATCAGCCGTCGCCTCAGCATCGAGGCCAGCTCCGGCGAGGAACAGGCGCTCGACCTGATCTACTCGGTCAACTGGTAAGTTTCTTGCGGACGGCGCTCATCAGTTTCTGGATATCCTGACGGCGGCCTTCGTCGGCCGAAGCACGGCCGGGACGCGGCGGCGCCTTCAGCGCCTTGTCCAGGTACTGCAGGGCGCTGGCATAGTCATCATCGTCATACAGGAACTCGGCATAGAAGTAGTTCGGGTCGATGCCGTCCGGATTTATCTCCAGCGCCTTACGCAGATATTCTTTGGCCTTCTTGTCGTTGCCGAAGCCGATCGGAAAGCCCGGCACCTTGTGATACAGCGTACCGAGGCTGGTGTAGGCCGAGCCATTCAGCGCTGTCGCATCGATAGCCAGTGCGGCGTCGAGTTTCTCGCGCGATTTCTTTGCGAGGCTGAGTGCGCCGAGCCCGCCCTTCACACCAGCCGCCGTGCTGAGCACGATGCCTTCCCAGATCAGCGCTTCAGCGCGCTGCGGATTCAGGGTGCTTAGTGCGGTGGCGCGCACGATCAGCTTGTCGAAGGCTGCTTCGCGGTCCTTTTCTGGCGTTGCGTAGTTGGCGGCGGCCCAATTGGTCTGAATGGCCAGTAACTCGGCGTCGAAGCTTGCGGGTGCAGCGTGTACGTCCAGGCTGAGACTCAGCAGGATCGTTGCCATGCAACAGAAAAGCAGGCGGGTCATCTTCTGCATTGTGATGTTCTCCTCAGGCTGATGGCGTGGCGACTGGTCTGATTCCGGCATAACGCCGGATCACGGTGAGTTTTTTCGAAATGGCCTTGTCGACCAGTCGTGGCAGCACGCCGTTAATGCGCGTGAACAGTTTTTCTGGCCAGCCCACCACGGTCTCGGTTGCTTCATGTTCAAGCATCCGGCAGGCCGCAGCGGCCACCGTCGAAACCGCGTCCATCGCCACACCGAGTTCCGCATTCATCTGTTCGACCTCGGCAGTATTGATGCCGGTGCGGGTGGCGCGCGGCGCAAGATAATGTACCCGCACGGTGCTGTCGCCGAGTTCCCGGCGTAGCGCTTCGCTGAAGCCACGCATGCCAAACTTGGTGGCTGAATACACGGCATAGCCTGGATAGCCGATGCTGCCGAATACCGAACCGGTGTTGAGGATGTGCGCCGAAGACTGCTGGCGCAGGTGCGGCAACAGGAGGCGACACAGATGAATCGGCGCCTGCAGGTTCACGGCCAGTGCCAGGTCGATGGCTTCCGGCGCCTGTTCGTCGAGCAGGCGGAAGTGGCTGACACCGGCATTGTTGATCAGGACATTGATGCCACCGCGAAAGTTTTGCGCCTGTTCGCAGACGCGATTCCGGTCCTCAGCCCGCGTCAGGTTGCCAGCGATACAGGCCACGCGGTCGCCGTACTGCTTCAGTTGCCCGCTGACGAAGCCTTGCAGGGCCGGTTCATTCATGTCGACCAGCAGCACTGCGGCCCCCTTCGCCAGCAGCGCCTCGGCTATTGCAGCGCCAATACCGCCGGCGCCTCCGGTGAGCAGTACACGCGCGTTTTTTAGATCCATCTGCCGTCTCCAGCAAGTCTCTGTGTGGCGCCGTCTAGCTAACGTTGCGGTCGATGCCGCGGAACATCTGACCATAGAGCCAGTACATGGCTTTCGCACAACGTGTCACTGCGGCCCGGTCTTCCGGGTCGCTGAGGCTGTTGAGAATATTGGCGAGGTCCTTCACGTGCTCCTGGTCGAGCGTGCCGTGACTGCGCAGATAGCTGAATGCGCCATCGGGCAGGCCCAGCGCGTTCTGGATGGCGTCTGCCCCGCGCAGCGCCAGCGCAGCGCTGCTGCCTTCGAGTACAAACACCATGCCGAAAAAACTGACCGGGTTGCGGCGCATGATCGTGTCCCATGCGTAGGCCACCATTGCCTCTGTTTCGACATTGGGTGTGGAGCGGGCTGCGGCATGCCGATCGCCGCCGGCTGCTTCGATGTCGTTGAGAATCCAGTCGTCGTGACCGGTCTCCTCTTCCAGGTAGTGCAGCACGTTGTTGCGCAGGCCGGCGTGTTGATCCGGCAAGCGTGCACCGAGCGCCATCAGCAACGGCATGGTGTGCCTTACGTGATGCCAGGCCTGGATCAGGAAAGCGAGGTACTGCGCGGGGCTGATTTCGCCAGCAAAGGCCGTGCTGATGATCGGTGCGGTGAGCAGAAAGTCCCGATCGGCAGCCGTGGTGTTGTGCAGTTCATCGTAGAAGGAAGGATGCGCGACGCGCAGCGTGACGTTGTTCATCAGACAGTGGCCTCCGTGTCACTGGTCTTCGAGTAAAGGGATTGCAGCATTCCGGCATGCAGCTTCAGAATGCGGGTCCGTCGCGGGCGACCATTGGCGGTCAGCAAGCCGTTTGCGAAAGTGAAAGGCGTGGTGACAGCTGCCCACTTGCGCAGCTGTGCGTAGTCGGGCAGACGAGCGTTGACTCGTGCGACAGCCGCCGAGATTTCCGTGCTGGTGGCGGTACCTGCCGGACTGATGAGGGCGCTCAGCCACGGTCTGGCTTCGCCAAACACCACGGCCACGCTGATGGCCGGCTCCATCTGCAGTTCGCGCTCTACCCATTCTGGTGAGATATTGCGGCCGAGACTGGTGATGATCAGGTGCTTGAGTCGGCCGCGCACGTAGACGAATCCATCGGCATCGATCTCGCCCAGATCGCCTGTGGCGATTTCACTCGCTGCAGCCTCTGGCCAGGCGGTGTCACCCAGATAGCCTGACATCAGCGGTCCGCTGACCATGATCTGCTGCTGTCCATCGAGGCGCACGCGGATATGGGGCAGGGGCCGGCCAACACTGCCACGCCGGTTCGCGCTCGCGGTGTTCACGCAGACCACCGAACCGCATTCGCTGAGCCCGTAGCCTTCGTAGACGGGCAAACCGAGCTGTGCGGCGCTGGCCAGCAGTTCCGGTGCCACGCTTGCACCGCCAACGGCGATGAAGCGCAGGCTCGCGGGCGGTTGCCAGCCCTGCTGTGCGGCCATAACCAGCACGCGCAGCAGTTCCGGCACCAGGATCAGGCTGGACGGCTCATGTGCTGTGATCGCGGCAATCAGCTTGCGCGGATCCAGACCGCCGTAACTCATGCCGGTAGTGTGCAGCGACGGAATGATGCAGCTCGCGTTACTCCGCAGTGCTGCGTGAATGCCGCCCACGTTCTCCAGCAGAGTCGCCAGTGGCAAGAGACACAGATGCCGCTTCAGTCCGAAGTCGGCAGTGGCGGCGGCCAGCGAATCGGCGACCGATTCGAGGCACTGTGCTGACAGGCACACGCCCTTCGGCGCCGCCGTGCTGCCCGAGGTGTAGGTGATCTTGATGGTGTCGGGAGGGACCGGCTGCGCTGTCGTTGCAGTGCTGCGGCGAAAGAGATGCAGGCCGCTCTGCGCCGAAGTGCCGGCTGCTACAAAATCTGCAGCGAGTTGTGCGGCCCGTTCCGGCTGGTCGGTCAGCAGCGTGTCGATGCCGGCATCACCGATGACATGTTGCAGCTGTTCGACAGTGAAATAGCCCGGCAAGGGCACATTGAGCAGAGCGCTCCGGTGCAGGGCCAGGTCGGCTACTGCCCAGCTGCAGCCATTGTCGGCCAGCAGCGCGAAGCGCTTGCCGCCAGACTGTTTCAGCCATGCCTGCTCGGCAGCCAGCAGGAGTTCGAGCTCCGCGTAGCTGATGACGCGCTGCTCATCGGCCAGAGCCGTCCGGTCTGCTGCGGGTGCAGAGGGCCGAGGCATCATCAATGGCGAATGCGGTGTCGCGGTGAAAGATGCAGTCCATCCGGCAGGTAGCCGGCCATCACGCGCGGGTCATTGCGGTAGTAAGCGCCCCACATGTCATTGCCGACCGTTATCCTGGAACGGTCAGCGACTGCCAGTTCGACCATTCCGGCGCCAACGCTCGACAGTACGTCCCTGACCAGGCTGATGGCCGTGAACACCACCCAGCTGTAGCCGCGATCCAGCAGATAGCGGGGTAGCAGGCTGACGAGGTGACGCGCCTGCCGGCAGCCGTTGCTGGCCAGGTTGCCGATTTCAATAATCTGCGCACGCTCAATTTGACGGCCGAGCTTCGCTGCCAGCACGGCTTCTACGGGCTGGTCCAGATACTGCTCAAGGAACAGCCGCTCCTGCTGTGCGGTTCGATAGCCGGCGACCGCACGCAGTTCGCCGCTGACATTGCGCATGCCGAGCAGGTCGGGCATGAAAGAGCCGATCTGCGCGCCATGTTGGTCCCTGAAGGCGGCAGCGATAAACTTTTCAAGTTCGTCGCGGAAGGGCGTGCCCTGCGGCACCTGCTGCAGGGCAAATGGCGTGGGTACGCATTCCATTACGAAGTTTTCCGTTCCTGACATAAGCTGATCCACACTGGTCTCTCCGGCGCTAAGCTGCCCTCTGTCGCTTCTGACGCTGCCCGTTGCGGAAATCAACCGGCAATGCGCGGATATATCGGTTGATTTCAGTCAGCCGCGACGTCCAAGTTCCCGACAGGAATCTGTATGCCTGACCAGAATGTGATGGAGTCGACAGAACTCGTAGCGGCGATGCTGAAGGGTGATGAACGCGCGTTCACCGCCTTCTTCGACAGCTATTTCCCGCGCGTCTACCGTTTCGCACTGCCCCGTCTGGGCGGCGATGGCAATGCGGCGACCGAAGTTGTGCAGGCCACGCTGGTCAAGGCCATGCGCAAGCTGGCCGATTTTCGCAGTGATGCCTCGCTGTTCACCTGGGTGTGTTCGATCTGCCGGCATGAAGTCGTGGACTGGCTGCGTGCCCAGCGTCGCCACGCCGACAAGATCGTGCTTATGGAGGACAGTCCGGAACTGCGGGCCGCAGTCGAAGCGATTGCTGCCCCCGAAATGGAAGAACCGGGTAGCCGCTACAGCCAGGAAGAAACGCGGCGTCTGGTGCGTTCAGTACTCGATCGTCTGCCGCCGCGCTATGGCGACGCGCTGGAGATGAAGTATGTCGAAGGCCTGTCAGTTGATGAGATCGGTGTCGAGCTCGGCATCGGCACGACTGCAACGCAGTCGCTGCTGGCGCGCGCGCGGGTGGCATTCCGCGATGCGCTGGAATCGGTATTTGGCGCAGCGGCACAGGATGTACTGGCGAGCCTGTCCTAGACAGGCCCGTTACGGGGGACCGGGACCATGAATATGACCCACAAAGACGATGAGGAGATGCGGCCTGGCGAAGAAGCGTCACTGGCTGCACTGCTGCGCGAAGCTGGTCCGCGGGCCGATCTGCCGCCGGACGTAGCCCGGCAGGTACGCGTCGTGGTCGAGGCTGAGTGG